>CAJTVT010000023.1:0-3695 GCA_910580015.1 uncultured Lachnospiraceae bacterium | reverse complement strand
AGCAATCGTTTACAACATGTCCTCTATGCCGATCCGGACTGAGATCTCGCGTCAAAAAACGCTGGTAAATTACTTTATAATCACCAGTCAAAGTAATTGTCAGTACAGAATAATCATATTTCTCCAAAAGAGTTTTTAACTCTTGTTCTGAAGAATATTCAAAGTTATTTTCTAATAAGAAAGGCTGACCTGCTTTCATAAATTGCTCCGCAACATAGTACATAATTTCCATGCTGGCAACTCCAAGATTTAGTTTTTGTGCTCTTGACTGAAAACCGACATGATCATATAGAATTTCCTTCATCAAATCCTTTGAAATTATGGGTAACTTACACTTTTCTGCAATAGCTTCTGCCATTGTACTTTTCCCAGATGCTGGCATCCCTGCCATCAATATACAATACATTTGTTTACACTCCTTTCATATCTGCCGTTTCAATCATCACACCACGAATGCTTTTCTTATATAATTTCACTTGTGTATTTGATATCAATTTATCCGAACTATCTTTCGATTCTTACCTTGGTCCCCAAAATCTATCTCCATATAAATAGGAAATATTACTTGTCCTTGTTCGATGTGTTGAGAAAAGAAGAGTGGAATTGCCCCTTCTTCTGCACATAAAATGTTCTCTCCTTTCAATATGGCTATCTCTATCATACATATCTCAAAGAATGATTGCAACCTCATTGTTGATTCTAAGCAAACTTGTGCCACCCTTTGAAACTCTGCTCTGACACGGAACCCTTTAACATTATTTTTGTTGATTATTATACACAAAATGATTGTTACAGGTATGGCCTTGTGTGTGTTGGTATTTTAATCATCCATTGATCATTTTGATTATTTACCTAATTGGATACTATCCTTTCCAATGTTATAATAAATATGGTTTCTTATACATTTATGCTATCAGTAAAACAAATCCGTATTTGGAGGCATTATCATGGAAGAATTGTTGGTTTATGTGCTTTTACTTTATGAGGAATTAGTAACAGAAAATGAGTACCATAAACGGCTTGATGAATTATTTCTCAACAACCCCGAAAACGATGATTTGCTGTATTTGGAATGGGAAACAGACCTTAAAAAAGCTATTATTTATGTGAGGACACATATTGATTACAAAAATCTTGACATTGAACAGTTTGGAAAAATTTTAATGAACAAATTAAAGGTTGTTTATGTAAATTGTTCGGATATAAAATGTTTTGCAAGTCGAATGTATCGTTTATGGGAAAATCTTCCAGTAAATCTTCAGAACATAGAACCATTTTGGACTTTATGCTATGCAGATGATCCCTTATCCTGGGGAGATGTACAACAAACCAGAAGCATTTATGAACATATGTTAGATTACTATACGGAAATTGATGGCCAGAATATAGGTTGCTAGTGTACTGACACGTTTATATTTGGTGAAACTACGCAGAATTTTCATTCTTCTGCAAGGCAGATTTTCAACGGTGTAGCGGTGGCTACAGCTAGAAAATCTAACGCAGCAGATGGATGAAAAGGCAAGTAGGTTTGCCTAATTGTAAATGTGTCAGTACACTAGTGTGCTGACCGTATTATATTTAGCTAAACCTATTTATGCATTTTTCAGCTATTTTTATTGATTATATAAAATTGAATTAGGCTAAATATCGACAGGTCAATACACTAGATTACCGTGTGAATTACGAGATACGAAGGATGTTCTTGAAGTGTAAAAAAAGCAATCAGTATTTTGGGAAACTGACAAAAGCTCTTTACATCGCTACTTCCGAGTACGTGGAAGAAATCAAATCTCTGCCTGTAAAACGAATTGCGAAAATACATATCGTGTATTTCTGAAAATACATTGGGAAATCACATGCGCTAAATGGGAATTTATGGAAAATGAAGAAATGTTTAAAAATCCATGTAATCTTCATTTTTGAGTGCTAAAATTGAAGGGAATATATGTCATGTGAGGTATATGTTGATGAATGAGAAAATATTAGTTGTTGAGGATGATTTTGATATTCAGTCAATATTGAAAAACTATTTAGAAGACGCTGGGTATCGGTTGGTTTTTGCGGCAGATGGCGTGGAGGGAATTGCACAGTTTAACGAAAAAATAAGTTTGGTAATTTTGGACATTATGCTTCCTAAAATTGACGGATTTGGTGTTTGTGAAGTGATACGAAATAAATCCGATGTGCCAATCATCATGCTTACAGCATTGGCAGATGAAAAAAGCCAGTTAAAAGGATTTGCGGGAAAAATTGACGATTATATCCCGAAGCCATTTTCGGCTAAGATATTGCTTTGTAAAATTGATGCCATTTTACGGCGCAGACGTTTTTCACAAGAAAGACAAGAATTGCTTTACAAAAATTTGAAAATGGATTTGACTGGGCATCATGTATTTTGTGCTGGAACAGAGGTTATTTTGACACAAAAAGAATTTGAGCTGCTAAAAATCTTGCTTGAAAATAAAGGGAAGGTATTCACGCGCCAAATGCTGTTAGATAGGATATGGGGGATTGATGCATACGTGGAGGAACGGATTGTGGACAGCCATCTGAAAAACCTAAGAAAGAAATTGAGCGGTAATTACATTAAAACAATAAGAGGGGTGGGGTATCGGATTGATAAAGAAAAATAAATCAAGCCTTACAATGAAAATATTTTTAATAACAATGGCTCTGTTGGTTGCCGCTTGCAGCATTTCAGTTCTATGTATGGCAAAATATATTCCAGAAACCTATGGCAATCAATTATCTGAGCGTTTACAAAACGAAGCTCAAGATTTAGTCCAAGAATTAGGAGAATGTAGCAATCTTGAAGATTGTTATGCATTCGTGGATTCCTTTTCAATGGAAATGGATGCACTGGCTTCCATCAATGACCAAGATGGATATCTTATTTATCCAGAAACAGTTGGGAAGATGGATATGTCAAATGATACAGTCGCAGTTATGAAAGATGAAGATGAAAACAGTCAGACTATAGAGGATGAACGATTATCGGGAATCATGTTTCCATTCACAATACAAAACACGGGTGAAGGGTATACTTTGGAAGTGCATGGAAAATCCTCACCGATAAATCAAGCAGTGTCCGCAATACAAAAGACACTGCCCACTATATTGACAGGGATCTTTGTATTGTCTATTTTATGTTCCCTTTTTTATTCACATTATATAACACATCCAATTATAGAAATAAGCAGAGTGTCCAAGCAGATGGCAGAGCTTGATTTTAGTATGAAAAGTGATTTGAAAAGGAATGACGAGGTAGGTGTTTTGTCAGAAAGCCTAAACGCCCTTTCGGGAAATCTTGAAAAAACATTACATGAGTTAGAAAGTGAGATTAGAAAAGAGAGGGAGCTTGAGCGAAAACAACGGAATTTCTTTGCATCCGCATCACACGACCTTAAAACGCCGATTGCTATTCTGATAGGGCATTTAAATGGGGTTCTGGATGGCGTTGGAGATTATAAGAATGCAAAACCATATATAGAACGTTCGATTGCAATAGCAGAACAGATGAATCAACTAGTACAGTCCCTTCTGTTTATCACTTATGTAGAAAACGGTACAGTTACCCCTGTGTTTGAAAAGGCAGATTTTGCAGAGTTGGTTCGGCATAGTGTAGGGGAAATATCTTGTCTGATTGAGGATAAAGGACAGCAGTTATCTGTTGATATTCCAGATAGGGCTATCTG
>CAJTVT010000022.1 GCA_910580015.1 uncultured Lachnospiraceae bacterium | reverse complement strand
ACTATCCCTGCCTGAAGAGAAGCCAGTAAGTCAATGCCTTAACTAAATGACATTGATGATTTCGCTGTCCTTTTTAAATTACATTTTGATAGATCTTTGAAAAAAGCTGTGTTATAATCTTTTTGAGCGACAGTGAAAAGTTCGGAAAGGAGACGGATATGAGAAAAAAATGGTTGGCAGTATTGTTGGTAATTACTCTGGGAATTTCACAATTTCATGTTGCATTGGCGGACAAGAAGTCAGATGCAGAAAATACCAAGAAGAAAGCAGAAGAAAACTTAAAGTCCAAGCAGAACGAAATTGATAATATACAACAGGAGCAGGATCAGTTGAGAGGTGAAATTGACGCCTTGGATGCGGAACTTGTCAATGTAATTGTAGAGTTGTCTACTTTGGAGGAGGAGCTTGCTATTAAAGAGGACGAGCTTGCACAGACGACAGAGGAGTTGACACAGGCAAAAGAGGACGAAAAACGTCAATATGAGGCTATGAAGCTTAGAATTCGCTTTATGTACGAGAAGGGCGACAGTGCCATGCTCACAAGCATCCTGGAATCCAGGAGTATTGCGGATCTTTTGAACCGGGTGGAATATGTCAATGATGTGTATGAATATGACAGAAATCTTCTGACAGAATATGAGACGACCAAAAAGCAAGTGGTAAAGCTCAAAAAGCAGAAGAAAGAAGAAATTGCAGCCCTGGAGGAAAAACATCAAGAATATCAGACCGCAGAGGCAAATTATCGGACCATGATTGCCCAGAAGGAAAACGAGGTATCAGACTTTGATGAACTCCTGGCTTCTGCACAGTCTTTGGCGGCACAGTATCAGGACACCATCAATGCTCAGAATGTGATTATCGCTCAGGAAATTGAACGAGAAGAGAGAGAACGTCGGGAACGGGAAGAGCGAGAACGTCAGGAACGGGAGCGCCAAGAACGGGAAGAGCAGGAACGTCAGAGACAGCAACAGGAAATCGCTTCGATAGGAAATGGAGCGGATAATTCAGACAGAGGTTCTGGTGGCGGCAGTCAGGAAGGAACGGGAGGAAGCAACGAAAGCAGTAGTTCCGAAGGAACTGGAACTCCAGACAGCGGTGATAAAAATCCAAGTTATTCCACAGGAGTGAGTGGTGGTTCCGTAGTTCAGTATGCCCTTAACTTCGTGGGAAATCCCTACGTCTGGGGTGGCAAAGATCCCAATACAGGGGCAGATTGTAGTGGATTTACCAGTTATGTGTATGCGCATTTTGGGATCAGTATTCCCAGTTATTCCTACTCTCAGAGATCTGTGGGAAAGGAAGTGAGCTATGCCAATGCGCAGGCAGGGGATTTGATCTGCTATAACGGCCATGTGGCTATTTATATGGGAAATGGTCAGATTGTTCATGCTAAGGGAACGGCTTATGGGATTGTAGCATATGATAATGCCACATACCGCCCCATTGTGACAGTACGGCGAGTATTATAATTGTTTGGTGTCGAAAGACGATCCTTATTTCACAATTGAAAATGGATACAGGAGGAAAGATAATGGAGATCAAGACGTTACAGACAGATATGATTGCAGCTATGAAGGCAAAAAATAAAGGCAGAAAGGATGCAATTTCCGCTTTGGTATCAGCAGTAAAAAAGGTGGCGATTGATGAGGGATGTCGTGAGGATATTCCAGAGGCTTTGGTGGATCGTGTCATCTTAAAAGAGTTGAAAACAGCAAAAGAGCAGCTAGACACCTGTCCACCAGACCGTACAGATTTGTTGGAGGAATATCAGCTTAGATATGATGTGATTCAGGAGTATGCTCCTGCTATGATGTCCAGGGAGGAAGTGCATCACTATATCACGGAAAAATTTGCTGAGGTTGTGGCAACCAAGAACAAAGGGCAGATTATGAAGGTCGTGATGTCAGAATTGAAGGGTAAGGCAGATGGTAAGGTAATTAATGAAGTAGTTGCAGATTTATGTAAATAGAAAGCAGGACAAAAAATGACAATTCAGTTACCCGGGAAAGTGAAGTTTATCATAGACACGCTGTCGCATGCAGGTTATGAGGCATATGCGGTGGGAGGTTGTGTCAGGGATTCCATGCTGGGACGAATACCGGGCGATTGGGATATTACCACCTCTGCTTCTCCAGAGCAGGTGAAGCAGCTTTTCCCAAGGACCGTTGACACGGGAATACAGCATGGAACCGTTACTGTTTTAGAGGGAAAAGAAAGTTTTGAAGTGACAACGTATCGGATTGATGGGGAGTATGAGGATCAAAGGCATCCTAAGGAGGTCACTTTTACTTCCAATTTGTTGGAGGACTTAAAGCGCAGGGATTTCACGATTAATGCGATGGCTTATAACGAAACAGAAGGATTGATTGACGCATTTGGCGGAATGGAAGATATGCAAAAGAAGGTCATACGCTGTGTTGGAAATCCGGTTGATCGGTTTACCGAAGATGCTCTGCGCATGATGCGTGCAGTACGTTTTTCCGCGCAGCTAGGATTTGCCATTGACCGAGATACCAGAGCAGCGATCTCACAGCTTGCGCCAAATCTTAAGAATATCAGCGCGGAGCGGATTCAGACGGAGTTGGTAAAACTTTTGATTTCAGATCATCCGGAAGAGATGCATACGATATATGAGTCTGGGCTAAGCCGTGTATTTTTCCCAGAATTTGATGCAATGATGCGTACACCTCAGAATAACCGTTATCACTGTTACAATGTGGGAGAACATTCGATTGTTGCGATGCAGAATATTCCAGGGGAGGTTGTTTTGCGGCTTACAATGTTACTTCATGATGTGGGGAAACCAGTATGTAAGAGTGTGGATCAAGATGGAATTTATCATTTTTATGGACATCCTGCTCAGGGGGCTAAAATGGCAAAAGACATTTTGCGCCGTCTGAAATTTGATAACGATACGATCAGCCGAGTGACAGCATTGATCGCCTGGCATGATGATCGTCCGCTGTTGGAGGAGGCCAGTGTACGCCGTGCCATCCACAGGGTGGGTCTTGAACAGTATCCGGCCCTTTTTGCAGTAAAGCGGGCGGACACATTGGCCAAAAACCAATTCAGGCGAAAAGAGAAGCTCGGCCTGATTGACAAATATGAGGCTTTCTATCATAATATCATGGAGAAAAAGCAATGTTTGACCTTGAAGGATCTCGCCATCAATGGGAAAGATTTGATGGGACTTGGTATGAAGCAGGGCAAAGAGATTGGAGCAGCATTAAATCGTCTTTTAATGCATGTTTTGGCAACGCCAGAGGACAATACCAGGGAAATTTTAATAGATTTGATAAAAACAGAACAAAAAGTTGAATAGAATGGAACCTCTCCACATATGATAGAAAGACACAAGAAATGGACTTGTGATTATCATGGTGGAGGGGTTTATGTGTATAATCGAGAAAATCTGATTCTGGAACAATATCCGTTTGAAGTGAAGCAGACGGCGAAGGGCAGAGGTGCATTGATTTGCGAAACCAGCCAGGGACTAAAAATTTTAAAAGAATACAGAGGTTCGGAGGGCAGGGCTGATTTTTTGTATCGCCTTTTGCAGTTTTTGTCAGAGCATGGACAAGAACGGGTGGACTGCATTGTACGGACCAGAGAGGAAAAGACCCTTGCCAGAGATGTAGATGGAACAGCCTATATGGTGCGAAGCTGGTATGAAGGCAGGGAATGCGATACTAAGAGCAGGGAAGACATTTTACGTGCAATTCGCCAGCTTGCCCAGATACATAATATTCTCAGGACATTTCCAGAGGAGATACCAGATTACCTTCAGATTCAGGATGATAGTCTTCTGATGGAAAATGAGAAGCATACCAGGGAATTAAAAAAGATTCGGAATTTTGTCTCCGGCCGAAAAAAGAAAAATGATTTTGAGATGGAATTTTTGCACAGCTTTGAATTATTTTATGAGGAAGCACAGAAGGTTGTTGCGCTACAGCGGCAGGAATTACAGGAACATGGGGAGGAAACAGTTCAACAAGGGATTTACGGAATTTGCCATGGGGATTATAATCAGCATAACGTAGTTTTTCTGCGTCAGGGGATAGCCGTTTTGAATTTTGAGAAAGCATCTTACGATGTGCAAGTGGCGGATTTGGCCAATTTTATGCGTAAAATTCTGGAAAAGCATAATTGGAATATGGGACTTGGCATGGATATGCTGAAAGCGTATAATATGATCAGAAAGCTAGATCATCAGGAATTGGATCAGTTGTATATCCGACTTGCGTACCCAGAGAAATTCTGGAAGATAGCGAACCATTACTTTAATACCAGCAAGGCATGGGTTTGCGGAAGAAATCTGGAAAAGCTGGAGAAATTTATTGCACAGAATGAAGCAAGAGAAAGTTTTCTTCATCTAATAAGAGCATAAAATACATGTATTCTCGATTTTTCTTTGTGCTTGATTTGGAGAGAATCCGAGAATACATATACTTCTTAGGAGGGATAAGATTGCAAAAGAAAAAAATAAATATTCTTTTTTTATTCCTGCTGTTGACAGTTCTTGTGGCAGGTTGTGAGGAAAAGAAAGGAAGAATTACGGATGGAAGTGATGTTTATGTGAAGCCAAGAGAAGATGATATCACGGAGGAACCAGAGGAAGATTCAGAGGAGGTGACCCAGGAGCTAGATACCCTGTATGCAGTGACTGGAATTGATACAGAACATGGAATCTTAACACTTCGAAATTGTGAGACCACCAGAGAAAAGCCATTTAACTACACAGGAGGGACTTATATAAAAGACAAATATGGAGACAATCTTACCATAGATCAGATTTCCCTGGGTGAGCTGGTTAACATAGAGCGACGTGGAGAGAATCTCACTATGGTACAGATTTCAAAGGATGTCTTTTCCTACGATGATCTCCATAAATTTTCTCTGGACAAAGAAGAAAAATCATTGTCTGTGGGTGACAGCAGCTATTTTTTTGATCCGGAACTTCTAATTTTTTATAATGGAAGTCGGATCTCGTTGTCAGAGGTCAGTGAGCAGGACACCATATGTCTGAAAGGGATGGGACAGCAGATCTATGTGATTCAGGTGACCAAAGGTCATGGAACCGTTGTGTTGGAAAATACGGATATTTTTCAGGGAGGTTACATCACCATTGGAAATGTTGTGTCCAAGAAGATTACACCTCAAATGCGGATTGAGATTCCAGAGGGAAGTTATCTCTTAGCGGTGGCAAATGATGGTTATGGCGGCAGCCGGAATATAACAGTAGAGGCGAATAAAGAGACAAAAGTTGATTTGGATGAACTCAAGGGAGAAGGTCCCAAATTTGGAGAGATCACACTTAAGGTGACACCAGAGACAGCCGTTGTCTCTCTGGATGGACAGCCGATTGATGCAAAACAGCCTCAGCAGGTACGCTATGGTACCCATCGGTTATCAGCCAAAGCAGAAGGTTATGCAGAATGGAGCAAGGTGTTGATTGTCAACTCGGAATCGGCAGAGATCAAAATAGAACTCAGTGCCGAGGAAGATGAGAAAGAGGATGAAACAATTTCTACTTCCGGCAGTGGTACAGATCAGAACAATAATACCAATAGTACCAACAAGAACAACAGCACAAATAAAACCAATAATAATACTAATAAAAATAACAACAATAAAGACAATACAAATAAAAACAATAACACCAACAAAAATAATAGTACCAATAAGAACAATAGCACCAATAAAAACAATAATACCAACAAAAATAATAGTACCAATAAAAATAACAACAGCAATAATAAAGACAATAACAGCAACAATAAGGACAATAACAGTAATAACAATAATAACAACAGCAGTGGCAATTCGGAACAGGATAAGACTTACAGCGGCAGTATTAATGGGGATGATGACGAACATAAAGAACAGTCAGAACCGTAGTGTGTGTTCAGATATCTAAGGCATTGCGATCCTTAGAGTCTGTTCTATATCTTTGCGAATGCAAATTGCTGGAATCTGGAAAAAACAGTTGAGAAATATTATCTCTTGAAGTATGATAGATTTATACGTACAGAGTAATAAATTTACTGAAACAAGACGAGGAGGAAGAAGATGGATTACAAAGAGCTTTACAATGAATGGTTAAACAATCCTTATTTCGATGAGTCAACAAAGGCGGAGCTTCAGGCGATTGCCGATGATGACAAAGAGATCAGGGAACGTTTTTATATGGATCTGGAGTTTGGAACTGCTGGGCTCCGGGGAATTATCGGAGCAGGGACGAATCGTATGAATATATACACAGTTCGCAAAGCTACCCAGGGACTGGCCAATTATATTGCGTCTGTTGCGGGACAGGCAAAGGGCGTGGCGATTGCTTATGATTCCAGAAGAATGTCTCCAGAGTTTGCGGATGAAGCGGCACTGTGTCTTGCTGCAAATGGAATTAAAGCGTACGTATTTGAATCCTTAAGACCTACACCAGAGTTATCTTATGCGGTGCGCAGATTGGGATGTATTGCAGGGATCAATATCACGGCAAGTCATAATCCGCCCGAATATAATGGATATAAAGTGTATTGGGAGGATGGCGCTCAGATTACCCCACCCCATGACAAGGGAATTATGGATGAGGTGAAGAAGGTTACAGATTATTCTTCCGTTAAGACAATGACACTGGAAGAAGCCAAAGCTTCTGGGCTTTATACAACGATCGGCAAGGAGATCGATGATCCTTATATAGAGGAATTAAAGAGTCTGGTACTTCGTCAGGACTGTATTGATGAAGTGGGAAAAGATTTAAAGATTGTGTATTCTCCGCTCCATGGAACAGGGAACATTCCAGTGCGACGTGTACTGAAAGAATTGGGATTTCAGAAAGTGTATGTTGTGCCAGAGCAGGAGCTGCCAGATGGTGAGTTCCCAACAGTAAGTTATCCGAATCCTGAGGCAGAGGAAGCATTTGAATTGGGCTTAAAACTTGGCAAAGAGGTGGATGCAGATCTGATTCTTGCCACAGATCCGGATGCAGATCGGCTTGGAGTGTATGTAAAGGATTCTAAGACTGGTGAATATCACAGTCTTACTGGAAATATGTCTGGATGCCTGATCGGGGATTATATCATTAGCCAGAGAAAAGAAAAGCAAGGCCTTCCCTCAGATGGAGCATTTATTAAGTCTATTGTCTCTACGAATATGGCAGATGCCATTGCCAGATATTACGGCATAGAACTGGTGGAAGTGCTTACTGGGTTTAAGTTTATTGGACAGAAGATTTTAGAGTTTGAAAATACAGGAAAAGGAACTTATCTTTTTGGTATGGAGGAAAGTTATGGCTGTCTTACCGGAACTTATGCCAGAGATAAAGATGCTGTTGTGGCATCCATGACACTGTGTGAGGCAGCTGCTTATTATAAGACGCAGAATATGACGTTGTGGGATGCTATGATTGCCATGTATGATAAATATGGCTATTATAAGGATGATGTAAAAGCTATTACCCTCAAGGGAATTGAAGGACTGGAGAAAATTCAGCAGATTATGAATAATTTGAGAGAGAATGCGCCTACAGAGATTGGTGGATATCAAGTGGTTTCTTCAAGAGATTACAGAGCAGATGCCATAAGAGATATGAAAACTGGTGCAGTAACACCTACAGGACTGCCCAGTTCCAATGTGCTTTATTATGATCTTACAGATGATGCCTGGGTATGTGTGAGGCCGTCTGGAACAGAACCTAAGGTAAAATTTTACTATGGTGTCAAAGGGACCTCCCTTGCTGATGCAGATGAGAAATCTGAAAAGTTGGGCAAGGAAGTTCTTGGAATGATCGACCAGATGTTGTAAAGGGACAGTACAATGGAGCACAGCACGGAAAATTATGTGGACCTCACGAATTTTCCGTGCTGTTTTTGGTTATGATGAAAACAGATAGATTTGAAATTTTAGGAAAGATGACTTGTCAGAGGCAGTTTAAATTTTTGTCGAAAACTCAAATTTCTATCACATTCTTTCCTTATAATGGAAAATGAGTAAATGTTGCAAGTCGCTTGCAGCAATGTCGTGAAATAGAGCAATCGAAAAGGATTTGTTTTGTCTTTCACAAATTGCCTGTTTGTGCCTAAATGTGCACAGAATGGAGGAAAGGGTGAAAGAAAAAAGAAGAAAGGGTAAAATGCAAACACATATCTTTCACCCTTTGTGTTTGCGCCTCAAAAGAAAATGCGAGCATTTTCGCTTGAGGCTTGGTGCAAATCATGAATCATTTAGATGAATTGGAAGCAGAAGCAATTTATATTATGCGTGAAGTTGCAGCAGAGTGTGAGAAACCAGTGATGCTGTACTCAATCGGAAAGGACTCGTCTGTGATGCTGCATCTGGCAATGAAAGCTTTCTATCCAGAGAAGCCCCCATTTCCGTTTTTGCATGTAAATACTACATGGAAGTTTCGGGAAATGATTGAGTTTCGTGATGAAATGGCAAAAAAACTTGGAATTGAAATGCTTGAATATATTAACCAGGAAGGTGTGGCACAAGGGATTAATCCTTTTGAACATGGGGCATCATATACGGATATCATGAAGACGCAGGCCTTGAAGCAGGCGTTGGATCAGTATGGCTTTACGGCTGCGTTTGGCGGCGGAAGACGGGATGAGGAGAAGTCCAGAGCGAAGGAGCGTATTTTTTCTTTCCGCAATGAAAATCATGCTTGGGATCCTAAGAATCAAAGACCGGAAATGTGGAAACTTTTTAATACCAGAATTAAAAAGGGAGAAAGTATTCGAGTATTTCCGTTATCGAATTGGACGGAGAAGGATATCTGGCAGTATATCCAACAGGAAAATATTCCGATTGTTTCCCTGTATTTTGCCAAAGAGCGTCCAGTTGTGGAACGGAACGGACAGTTGATAATGGTGGATGATGACAGAATGGAGCTTCAGGAGGGGGAAGTGATCGAACAGAAAAAAGTGCGGTTTCGTACTTTGGGCTGCTATCCGCTTACTGGAGCAATGGAATCGGAAGCCGATACTTTGGAAAAAATTATCGAGGAGACATTGTCATCCGTGGAATCAGAGCGGACAAGCCGTATTATTGACTCGGACGGCGGTGCGGCAAGTATGGAAAAAAGAAAACGAGAGGGATATTTCTAATGAAAAATAAGTTGTTAAAATTTATTACATGTGGAAGTGTTGATGATGGGAAATCCACGCTGATTGGACATATGCTGTATGATGCCAAGCTTATTTTTGCGGACCAAAAACGGGCATTAGAACTAGATTCCAAGGTGGGCTCCAGGGAGGGTAAGATTGACTATTCGCTTCTTTTGGATGGATTGATGGCAGAGCGTGAACAAGGGATTACCATTGATGTGGCATACCGTTATTTTAGTACAGAAAACCGAAGTTTTATTGTGGCAGATACGCCAGGACACGAAGAATATACGAGGAATATGGCAGTGGGAGCGTCTTTTGCCTCTCTTGCAGTGATTTTGGTAGATGCAAGTCAGGGTGTGTTGGTTCAGACCAGACGCCATGCCCGTATTTGTTCTCTGATGGGAATACGTCACTTTGTGTTTGCGGTAAATAAGATGGATTTGGTTAATTATAACCAGATGAAGTTTAAAAAGATTCAGAAAGATATAAAAGTGCTGATGGCAGAGTTTGAATATGGCTCTCTGCAAATTATTCCAGTATCTGCCACAGAAGGCGATAATATTACCAGCCAGTCAGATAAAATGCCCTGGTATCAGCAGGAACCGTTACTCACATATCTGGAGTTTGTGGATGTCGCAGAGAAGGATGTTCGAAAGGCATTTTCGATGCCAGTCCAGCGTGTGTGCAGACCCAACCTTAATTTCCGTGGTTTTCAGGGACAGATCGCTTCTGGTGAGATCTCAGTGGGAGATACGATCACTGTGATGCCAAGTGGAGAGAGCGCAAAAGTTACCAAAATTTTCCAGGAGGACAAGTCGGTAGAAAAGAGCAGGCAAGGCCATGCCGTGACAATACAGCTTGATACGGAGATTGATATTTCCAGAGGCTGTATTTTGGAGAGAGATTATAAATTGAGTGTGGGGAATATGCTGGCTGTTTCCTTGTTGTGGATGGATGACAATCGGCTGGTGACTGGTAGAAATTTCTGGCTGAAGATTGGAACACAGATGATCTCCGCAACTGTGATGAATATTAAGTATAAAATTGATGTGAATACTGGTGCGGAGGTATATGCGGACGCAATTTATAAGAATGAGATTGCATTTTGTGAGATCTCTGTGGGCAGTAATATTGTATTTGACAAATTTGAGAATAACAGGGAGCTTGGGTCTCTGATTTTGATTGACCGTATTACCAATATGACCTCTGCCTGTGGAATTGTGATGTATTCTCTCACACGAGGGGAAAATCTTGTCTGGCAAAATACAGATATTTCCAAGGAAATGCGTGAAAACAGCCTGGAGCAGAAGGCAGTGACAGTCTGGATGACAGGATTGTCTGGAGCAGGCAAGTCTACCTTGGCAAATGAATTGGAAAAGCGTCTGTTTGCAATGGGTAAGCACACGATGCTGCTGGATGGAGATAACGTCCGTATGGGCTTAAATAAAAATTTAGGATTTGCAGAGGATGACAGGATTGAAAATATTCGTCGAATTGCAGAGGTTAGTAAACTGATGAATGACGCAGGACTAATTGTGCTTACGGCATTTATTTCACCGTTCCGACAGGATCGAAGAAATGCAAAAGAGATTATTGGCGATGGTTTTGTGGAAGTTTTTGTCAGTACGCCTTTGGAAGAATGTGAAAAACGTGATGTGAAGGGCTTGTATAAACGGGCGAGAGAGGGAGAGATTCCTAATTTTACTGGTGTATCTAGTGAGTACCAGGAGCCAGAGAATCCAGATATTGTGGTAGATACCAGCGGACATACCATGGAAGAATGTGTAGAGATCTTGTTGGAAGGACTCAAGCCATTTATAGGAGCATAGGATATAACAATGGATAAGATAACAGTATTAGTGGTGGAGGATGAAGGCAAACTGTTAAAGACGCTGTCTGAGTTCCTTAGAATGAACAATTATAAGGTTTACCAGGCTGCGGATGGATTAAGCGGGATACAGGAATTTTCCATTCACAGGGCGGAGATTGACATCGTACTTTTGGATGTCATGCTCCCCTTTGCGGATGGGTATGAAGTGCTTAAAAGAATTCGCCTCACTTCCAATGTTCCAGTGATAATGCTGACAGCAAAGGAGGAAGTGGAGGATCAGATCAAAGGATTTTCCCTGGGGGCAGATGACTATATTATTAAGCCTTATACATTATCCGTAGTGAAGATGCATATAGAGGCGGTGCTGAAAAGGCTAGGACATGGGCAAGATGTGGTTTATGCTGGAGCCATTCGTCTTGAAGTGAATGCCAAGAAAGTATATGTTAATGATGTGTATGTGGAGACGACTCCAAAAGAGTTTGAATTGTTACATATTCTGGTAAAGAATCGAGGAACGGTTCTTACCAGAGATTTTATTCTAGACAGTGTCTGGGGGTATCATTACGTTGGGGATATAAGAACCATTGATACACTGGTAAAACAGCTTCGCAAGAAGCTTGGGGAGCTTTCTTATATACGCACAGTATATGGCGTGGGTTACTGCTTTGAGGTGGAAGGAAATGAAAAAACAGACTAGTGTCAAATTATTTTTGATACAATGGTTTTTTTTAGTTATTACGGCGATCAGTGGCTTCCTAATCTACAAGATGCTATTTCCTTTATACTATGATCATCTGAAGAATACGCAGATTCATAATGCGTATCTGGATATTGCGGAGTTGGATTTGAATTGCTTGGATGATTATTCTATTTTCCGTAATTATGAACAGGAAGGACTTACTTTTGTCATTGCAGATGAGGATATGGAGTCGGTGTATACAACTGGGGAAGATTCGGAATATCTGGTTTATCTGAATGTGGAACGAAAACTAAATGAGTTTTCAAAATCTGTCCAAATTCTTAATCGAGACAGCAGACAGAGGGAAGTCCCAAAACTTCGAGTGATACTGACACAGGAGGAAATGGATTTTTATGTTGTCATAAAAGACAGCAAGTATGGAGGGGGCATAACGGGAAAGGACGAAGTATCCAAGTATTTTCTAGTGGCCATATTTGTAGTGGTTTTTGGCATAGATAGTCTTTTTACGCTATTCCTTTCAGGATATTTAACGAAACCCGTTGAGCGTATTGCGTTGATAACAGAAAAGATAGCAAACCGAGATTTTACTGTCAAAGCAGATGAGAACAGTAAATATCAGGAAGTCAGGCATCTAGCAAAGAGTGTAAATGAACTCTCATCCATGCTTCAGCAGAGTATCGGGCAGGTAGATGAGAGCAGAGACAGGCAGTTACGACAAAATGTTCGGCAAGAGCGATTGGAAAAGATGCGCAAGGATTTCATTGCGAATGTAACGCATGAACTTAAAACCCCACTTGCAGTGATCTCTAGTCAGGCTGAGATGCTGGAATATGTAGAAGGGGAGGATCGGGAGTATTATCTTGCTTCCATACAGGAGGAAGTTCAGAAAATGTCTGGACTGGTCAGTGGTTTGTTGGACACGACCGTTATGGAACATCATATGGATAATATGATTAAAAAGGCTCTGAATATGAAAGAAGTCATGGAGTATATTATTTTGAAGTATGATGGACTGGCAAAGAAGAGGAAAGTGCATATAGAATCTTTTTTGGCTGAGGATTGTATTATTTGTGGCGACCGTGATTATGTAGAGCAGGCAGTGGATAATTATATGATGAACGCCTTTGACCATACAGAGATGGGCGGCAGTATTCGAGTAACGTTGCGCAAATCCCAGAGAGATATCCGGCTTGGGGTATATAATACTGGTAAGCAGATTCCGGTCGAAGAGCTTGTTCATATCTGGAATGGATTTTATTCAAAAAATCGCAAAGAGAACGGTGAACTTTCTCATGCAGGCTTGGGATTGTACATTGTTCAGAGTGTGGTAACCATGCATAATGGAAAATATGGTGTGGAAAATCTTCCAGAAGGAGTGGAATTTTGGTTTACGATTCCTCAGGCAGGGGAATCGAGGGCAAATGATACCCCGATTAATGTATAAAAATTCAATAAAGTTTATGAAAATTCTATTTTTGTGTAATATACCACTTGATTTCCTTGGAGACAAGTGGTATATTGGTTTAAAATTAAACTATGAGGTGAGACTGATGGACTGGATGTTGGAAGGTCTTTTGCAGGGAACACAGTTTCAGAAGCTGTATAATCGGAGAATTGAAGTTCTACGCGAAGAATATGATCTTCGAAAAGTGGATATTGATATATTATATTTTCTTTTTAAGTCGGGAGAGCATAATACCTCGAAGGATATCAGTGATCTTAATTTGTTTAATAAGGGACATATTTCCCAGTCAGTAGGACGAATGGTAAAACAGAAATTGATCTATATCGTCCAGGATCAGGAAGATCGTCGGTGTATGCATATTATGCTGACAGAGAAGGCCCTGCAAATAGTGGAGGAAATTACTGCACTTCGTAAACAGATGTATAATATTATTTTGAAAGGAGTGACAGAGGAGGAGCGCAAGGTTCTTCTTCAGGTTTCACGAAAGGTCAATGAGAATATTAAAGGTGCATTGCAAAATCTAGATACAGGACAGGAGGTAATATATGCGGAATGAAGACGCTTTGATGAATTATGCGATAAAACAAGAAGCAATTTGTAGGAAGAACGATAGTATTTCAGATACATTGTTTGAGGAGTATGGGGTGAACCGGGGACTGCGTGATATGAATGGAAAGGGTGTCCTAACAGGGTTGACGACGATTTCTAAGATTGTCTCTTTTCAGGATGTGGACGGTGTGAAGACCCCTTGTGACGGCCAGCTATGGTATCGGGGCTATAATGTGCATAATTTAGTAAAATGTATCGGTGATAAGGGGTATGGTTTTGAGAAAATAGCATACCTTTTATTATTTGGGGAGATGCCCCAGGCAGAACAGTTAAAAGAATTTTGCGGAATTATGGCTCAAAGCCGGACGCTTCCAACGAATTTTACCCGTGATGTAATAATGAAAGCAGCGACCAAGGATATTATGAACTCCATGACAAGAAGTATTTTAACGCTGGGTTCTTATGATAATCAACTGAATTCGCCGGAGGTGATTACCAATAGTCTGCGTCAGTGTATTGAGTTGATCAGTATTTTTCCGATGCTTGCGATATACGCTTATCATGCGTATAATCATTATGAAAATGATGACAGTATGTACATTCACAGGCCAGGCCCTCATCTATCCACAGCGGAGAATCTTTTGATGATGCTGCGTCCAGATAGATGTTACAGTGAATTGGAGGCTAAGGTTCTGGATGTGGCTCTGATTCTCCATATGGAACATGGAGGTGGAAACAATTCTACGTTTACAACCAGGGTGGTGACATCTTCTGGTTCTGATACGTATTCTTCCATTGCAGCAGCGATGTCCTCTCTGAAGGGACCGAAGCATGGCGGGGCTAACATTAAGGTAATGGAAATGATGGAGAACATTCGTGCAAATATCAGGGATGTTCATGATAAAGAGGAGATCGAGGCATATTTGGCCAAGATTCTTGCGGGACAGGCATTTGATCACAAGGGATTGATTTATGGCATGGGACATGCAGTATATTCCCTCTCTGACCCCAGGGAACGTGTCTTTAAGAGTTATGTGGAAAAACTTGCAGTAGCCAAAGAGCGGCAGGATGATATGCTTTTGTATAACAGTATCGAGGAATTGGCGCCGAAGTTGATCGCAGGAAAGCGCAAGATTTTTAAAGGGGTAAGCCCTAACGTGGATTTCTACAGCGGATTTGTATATGAAATGTTGGGAATCCCAAGAGAATTGTATACAGCAATATTTGCCGTTGCCCGGATTGTAGGCTGGAGTGCCCATCGCATGGAGGAATTGATTGGCATGAATAAAATTATCCGTCCAGCGTATATGAGTGTTATGGACGAGAAAGAAAGTAGTTAATGTAGATTTGTGACTGCTATGGATAAAGAGAGAAGAATTTGTAGTGGATGTTTCCGTAATTCTTTTTTAGAATGGTTATGCCAGAAGGCATAGCCATTTTTGGATTTGAAACAAAGATTGTAAGATGTGCATAAGTGAGGACAACAGGATGATGGCGTTTACAACAGAAATTATATGAGATGTGGTAATAAATGGAAATGATTTTGATATTTCAATACAATATTATAACAAAATGAAAAGATTTCTTAATTAATTGCGAAACATAATTGGCATTTATTTACAAAAAAACAAACTAAATTTTAAATAATGTGGACAAAGTGTAATAAACTTGTTAAAATGAAGAAAATAAAACAAAGGAGAGTAAATTTAAATGAATGAGAACAAAGATTTCAAACCTTTTGTTCCCGCCAACAAGACACTTCCGGAATTTACATCCACGTCCATTATATTGGGAATTATTCTGGCAATTGTGTTCGGCGGAGCAAATGCTTACCTTGGTCTCCGTGTGGGGATGACGGTATCAGCATCCATTCCGGCAGCCGTAATTTCCATGGGTATTATCCGGAAAATTTTAAGAAAGGATTCGATCCTTGAGAATAATATGGTACAAACCATTGGTTCTGCGGGCGAATCTGTAGCAGCAGGCGCAATCTTTACCTTGCCAGCGTTATTTCTGTGGGCAGGCGAATGGGGAACCTCAGCTCCCTCTTTGATTGAGATTGCAGTGATTGCATTTATTGGAGGCGCGCTGGGAATCCTCTTTATGGTTCCTCTGCGGAAGGCCTTGATTGTACAGGAACATGGCACACTTCCCTATCCGGAAGGAAAAGCGTGTGCAGAGGTACTTATGGCAGGCGAAGAGGGTGGAGATAAGGCATCCACGGTATTTGCGGGCCTTGGTATTGCAGCAGCCTACAAATTTATCACAGATGGATTGAAGCTGTTCCCCAGCGAGGTACATTATGAGATTCCAGCCTACAAAGGTTCTGGAGTCGGTATGGACGTGTTGCCGGCGCTTTTGGGTGTAGGTTATATCTGCGGACCGAAGATTTCCTCTTACCTGTTCTGCGGTGGTATTTTGGGCTGGTTTGTCTTAATGCCTATGATCGTATTGTTTGGACCAGATATTGTGTTGTTCCCAGCAGACGTTAGTATTTCGCAGTTGTATGCAGAGGGAGGTTCCTTTGCCATCTGGTCAAATTATATCAAGTACATTGGTGCAGGTGCCGTTGCCTGTGGTGGTGTGATGAGTTTGGTGAAGTCACTGCCATTGATTGTGAAAACGTTCCGTGAAGCGTTGAAAGGTTTTGGAAAAGGTGTTGCCTCCGATGAGCGTACCAATCAGGATCTGAATATCAAGATCATTCTGGGCGGCATTGTAATTCTTGCACTTGCTATCTGGATTGTCCCAGTAATTCCGATTAACCTGTTTGGGGCATTCTTAATTGTTATTTTTGGATTTTTCTTTGCAACGGTTTCTTCCCGTATGGTTGGACTTGTGGGAAGCAGCAACAACCCAGTTTCCGGTATGACCATTGCGACTCTGCTGGTTGCAACCATCGCTTTGAAAGCAACTGGTTCTACTGGGCAGGGAGGAATGATTGCAGCGATAGCGATTGGCGGCGTAATCTGTATTGTGGCAGCTATCGCAGGTGATACCTCACAGGATTTAAAGACAGGTTATATTTTAGGAGCAACACCAAAGAAACAGCAGATTGGTGAGATTATCGGTGTTCTTGCATCTTCTCTTGCCATCGGCGGTGTTTTGTACTTACTTCATATTGCATGGGGTTATGGTTCTACAGAACTTCCAGCTCCCCAGGCAACTTTGATGAAAATGATTGTAGAGGGTGTTATGGGAGGCAATCTTCCCTGGACTTTGGTAGGAATTGGCGCATTTATTGCGATTATTGTGGAAATACTGGGTATTCCAGTACTTCCGTTTGCTATTGGTCTGTATCTGCCCATCCATCTGAGTACGCCTATGATGGTAGGTGGCATTGTAAAATGGGTTATCGAAAAGAGAAAGAATCTCAACGAGAAACAGAAAAAGGATGCGGATTCCAACGGAATCTTATATTCCTCTGGTTTGATTGCAGGAGAAGGTCTTGTTGGTATTTTCCTGGCGATCTTGGCAATTATTCCGGTTGGCGACTCCAATGTAAGTGAAATTGTAGGTGGATTCCTTCCAGGAATCATTCCATTCCTGTCGGATCCAAACGTAGGAAATCTTATTGGGCTTGCCGCTTTTGCATTGCTGACACTTTCTCTTTGGCAGTTTTGTTTTCGTAAGTCGAAAAAATAATCGTGTTTAAAGGAGATTCCGTGGGCAGAACGAAGAAGAATTTTATGGATTTTATTCCGGTCTGTAATCCGGTATATACCTGGGATGCAGATAAAAAAGGAAAGGTCACCGTTCATGTGGTGAACAAAGGATTTTACAACTGGATTGCACAGAAGATATTTAAAAGGCCCCCTGTCAGTCATATCGCTCTGGATGATTATGGAAGCTATGTATGGCGACAGATGGATGGGAAGCGGAATGTATATGAGATTTCTAAGCTTGTCTCTGCGCAGTTTGGCAAGGAAGCGGAGCCAGTGGTTCCAAGACTTGTGAAATATATCCAGATTCTGTATCAGAATAAATTCATAGGATATGTAAAACAGAAGTAAAAAGAGCTGCCGCTTTGATGATATCTGAAAAGCGGCAGTTTTTTATAAGGAGAGACAAATGATGAAAAAACCAAAACGCAAATTAGTCCTGGCAGCTTCGGCCATTATGCTGCTGGCAGTCTTCAGTCCCTTGCTTGCATTTGCGGCAGAAGAGACAGAAGAGTACGTTCCCGCCATGTACGCAACCTTTATGGCGCTGGTCCCGCCAATTGTGGCAATTGTTCTTGCCCTGATCACCAAGGAAGTATATAGCTCCCTGTTTGTGGGGATTTTAATTGGTGGCTTATTTTATTCTGGTTTTACTTTTGAGAAAACGGTGACTCATGTGTTTCAGGACGGAATTATTGGAGTGCTTTCCGACAGCTATAATGTGGGAATCCTAGTGTTTCTTGTAATTCTGGGTATTATGGTGTGCATGATGAATCAGGCAGGTGGTTCTGCCGCATTTGGACGATGGGCAAGTGTACATATCAAGAGTCGAGTAGGAGCACAGCTTGCCACGATTTTGTTGGGGGTGCTGATATTCATTGACGACTATTTTAACTGCCTGACAGTGGGTAGTGTGATGCGTCCAGTTACGGATAAACATAATATTTCTCGTGCAAAGTTATCTTATTTGATTGATGCTACAGCAGCTCCAGTCTGCATTATCGCTCCCATTTCTTCTTGGGCAGCGGCAGTAACCGGATTTGTGGAGGGAGAAGATGGACTCTCCATCTTTATCCGTGCAATTCCCTATAATTTTTACGCATTATTGACGATTGTAATGATGGTGGGAATGTTGCTTCTAAAAATAGAATTTGGTCCCATGAAGGTTCATGAGGAGAATGCCATGAAGGGTGATTTGTTTACAACGCCAGATCGTCCATATGCCAATGCAGAACAAGAATCAAGCAATACGAAAGGAACGGTGGTGGATCTCGTCTTTCCCATCGTTGTATTGATTGTGTGCTGTGTTATCGGTATGATATATACAGGTAAGTTCTTTAGCGGCGCAGGATTTGTGCAAGCATTCTCTGAAAGTGATGCTTCCGTAGGATTGGTATTGGGAAGTTTCTTTGCATTTGTCATTACAATTATCTTTTATGCTGTTCGCAAGGTTTTGAAGTTTGGCGAGTCCATGGCATGTATTCCAGAGGGATTTAAGGCTATGGTTCCGGCTATTCTTATATTGACTCTGGCCTGGACTTTGAAGGAGATGACGGACAGTTTGGGAGCTGCCGTTTTCGTAGCGGGTGTTATGCAGTCTAGTGCGCTTGGGCTTTTGAAGTTGCTTCCGGCGATTATTTTCCTGGTGGGCTGTTTTCTTGCCTTTGCAACGGGGACTTCCTGGGGGACTTTCGGAATCCTGATTCCGATTGTAGTTGCTGTGTTCTCAGGAACGAATGAGAATATGATGATTATTTCTATCTCTGCATGTATGGCAGGCGCTGTGTGCGGAGATCATTGTTCTCCCATTTCAGATACTACCATTATGGCGTCCGCTGGAGGGCAGTGTAATCATGTAAATCATGTGTCCACACAGCTTCCCTATGCAATTACCGCAGCGGTGGTATCCTTTGTGACCTATATCGTTGCAGGATTTGTGCAGACGGCATGGATTGCGCTTCCAGTGGGCATTTTGCTGATGCTCGTTGCGTTGTTTGTGATTAAGCTGTTTTCTGATGGGACGAAGGTTGGATAAAACATAAACGTGTCAGTACACTAGTGTATTGACCACCTGACAATCAGACCAATTACTTGCCTGAATTTCCATCTGCTGCGTTAGATTTTCTAGTCGTAGCCACCGCTACGCCGTCAAAAATCTGCCTTGCAGAATGAAAATTCATTCTGCGTAATTAGTCTAAATGTTAGGCGGTCAATACACTAGAGCATGGTTGAAGAATGATTTCTGTCAGAGATAAATTTTCAACCATGCTCTTATTATTTATATTTTCTTTTTATCAAAGAGAACCATTCCAGTTATACCTGCTGCAACGGCCAGTAAAATTGTGACTGCCATTGCCCAGGAAAAATCGGAAAGTTCCATAGATTGTGTCAGCAATGCCTGAGATTCCAGCAGTTTTGTGGGAAGATACGGCTGTACTTTTGGAAATATTCCGCCGATATAGGAGGCCAGCAGAACGATTCCAGTGCCAGCCAGCACGCCAGAGACTTCTGAAAATACTGTGGAAAAGAATATCATCAGCAGGAAGATCCACACACCAAACAGCCAGAACAACGCAGCGCTAGGTATAAGGGAGGAAGCCGTACCGTTATCCCAATAATAGCTGTTGTAAAGCCAGGTAATGCCATAGGACAGCCAGAAGCACAGCGTCCATAGGCCTACGCATATTAGGGTTTTTGCACCATATACTTTGCGCCTGGATAAACCTTTTGTCAGTGCCAGAATCAAAGTTCCTTTCTGATATTCCAGGGTAAAAATACTTCCCAACATCAGTCCAACGATAATCAATGCCATGGGCATATTTTTATAAAACTGTGCCCAGCTTGTCATGGCGTCTACGGTCATGTCTGCCACCACAATGCCGCTTTCCTGCAAAGATTCTGACATGGTATTCATAAGCCAGGGAGTCAATTTGGCGATTGCTGGGTTCATTATGCCAAATAACGATGAGATCAGTATCAGTATAAAAAATTTTCCACTTCGAACAAGCTCTATCCACTCTTTTTTTAAAAATGCCATCCATGTACTCATTTTCCCACCACCTTCATAAACAGGGCTTCCAAAGTAAGCCCAGATTTTTCTATTTTACGGAGCGGAATCTGCTCTTGTACGATCCAGGCCAGCACAGATTCCATTTGAGGAGCATTCCCCTGCCCATATACCATATGGGTTCTGCCTTTTTGAAATCCGCCTGGAAAACGCTTTGTCAATCTATTCAGATCTTGTTCTTGTTCCAATTCAATCTCAAATCCACTTTCCCCACAGCTATTTTTTATCTCATCCATGCTGCCTTGGTGCAGAATTTTTCCTTCATGGAGGAATGCGAATTGGTCACATATTCGCTCTACATCAGATAAAATATGTGTGGAGAATAACACTGTGGTCTGTTCCCCAGCAGAGGCTAGGATATCTAAAATCTCTTTTCGTCCCACTGGATCTAGAGCAGAGGTTGGCTCATCACAGATTAAGAGTCTTGGACGGTTTAACAGCGCCTGGGCAATTCCAAGCCGCTGCTTCATACCTCTAGAAAAACCTTTGACCCGATGCTTTTCCTGAGTAAGACCTACAAGTTCTAGAAGCTCTTCGGCCCGTTTTTTATATTCTTTGGAATCCATTCCAGTAATTGCACCGCAGAAATGCAGATATTCCGCAGCCGTCATATAGGGATAAAATTCTGGCACATCTGGAAGATATCCAATAAAGCGGTTGGTAGGATTTTTCCCGAAAGAGACTTTTTCTCCATTTACCAGTATACTTCCACTGTTAGCAGGAAGAAGCCCCAAAATCAGCTTCATTGTGGTTGTTTTTCCAGCGCCGTTTTGACCTACAAATCCATAGACTGCATGTTCTGGCACGGTAAAGTGTACGTCTTGTAGAACTTTTTTGTCTCCAAAAGATTTGGAAATATGGGATATTTCAAGCATGTTCATAGTGGTCATCCTTCCTCTTTTCCAAGCAGAAAATACAACACAGGGCCAATAAACTGCATTCCAATCATTACAACAACAATCCAAAGTGTTCGGTTTCCTCGACGGTAATGTGTGTGTGTCAGGATATGCCACAGAGTGTAAGCAAGCAATCCAAATTCCAGTAAAATCAATGGTATCAATAAGGGCAAAAATTGTTGAATATCGTTCATTTCTGATTCCTCCCATGCTCCTGTGATAAGGAGTTTTTTAGTTCCTGAAATTCCTGGTTGTCCTGGAAAGAGACAAACAGAGGATGGTTCAGGGTTTCCTGATAATGTTCGCTGAGCATTTTTTGGCTGCGGGGTGGATCTCCTCCTAACGTCAACTGCTCAATCCACTGATCAAGACGGTCAAAATAATGGTCACCGTGAAGTTTTAATTCTTTCATTTCAAACAAAATAGTTACCATTTTGGCATACTCTCGCAGGTATGCTAGCGCGTTTGTCTGCTTTCCATGAAACGCGTTTACCAAAGCAGACTGATAATAGAATTGAGCAGATATGTTGGGATGGAGAGAGTCTATCTCATAAGTGTGAAGAATGGTCTCCATACGCCGTATCGTCTCCTGGCAGGAGTCTTCATTTGCCATATTTACTGCTAGATATTGAATGGACGCCCCAACTAGAGCCATCAGATGGGTATACATAGTAATTTGGGTGTAGTCGTTTGCTTTTTGGTTGTCGCCTATCATCTGGTACGCCTGGATCAGCAGCAGATCATTTTGCCCAGAAATACGCATAGGATCTGTGAGCTCTTCCAGAGCTTCCACTGCCTCTTGGGCCTTTCCCATTTGCAGGCCAACTAACGCTTTTAATGCAATGGCGTCGTTGCAAATATTTACGGCATTACAGATTTGGATTATATGTTCGCAGAGTTGTTCCGTTTGGTTTAGAATCTTCTGCTGTTCCTCCATGTCCTCAGGCAGCATAAAATGGTTGATCCACAGAACGCAAATTTGAAGTAAAAATGGATAGCAGGAATAGTATTTTTTAACGAGTTCCTGGCTTTTTTTCATGGTTTCTGTGAAAGAATTGGACACAAACTCTTCAGATAAATCCTGGTATATTTTTTGTATCTGTTCTTTGCTCAACTGAGGTTCATATCCCATTAACTGATCGATACTCACATCGAAAAAGGCCGCTAGTTTGGGCAAGAGTAAGATGTCTGGCATACTCTGGTGATTCTCCCATTTGGAGACGGAAGCTTTGGTAACGCCAAGAAAATCGGCAAGCTGCTCCTGGGTAATGTTTCGTTTGTGGCGCATCCGGATAAGATTATCTGGCAAATGGATTTGGTTCATAGAGTTCCTCCTTGTCTTTATGGCTTAAGTATAAGACATTTGACCATAAATATTCAAGGGAGTTGTACGATACTTTCGGTTGGAAAAGTCAACTGGCAGGAAACCGAAAGTAACATATGGAATTATAGAGTAGCTTTACAGAGAAATCCCTTCCTAAAAAAAGCTGCTTGCACTCCCAATTTATGGAGAACAAACAGCTTTTTCTGGTGCTTATTATTTTGAGATGATCTCTGCCTGCGCATCCACCATAGGAATAATACAGTCTTTGATCACGCCTTTTAGACTGTGTTCCAGTACCCCAAGAGGCTCGTGATGGCTTAGGGTCATCGTGCTTCCTTCTAAGATTTCTACGGTTACAGGGAATTTAAGCTTACGTATCACCTGCTCTACGAGCTCTTGTTCAAAGTTCTCTTTCCATGCAGTTGTTTTCAGCAGTACATCCCCCTCGTTAAATTCCAGAGTGACATCGACTCTTATGTTATCTGGATTGATAAGGCCAGCTTTTAAGATGCAGACATCCCCCTTCATTGCTCCTACGAAATTCCATCCTGTCATCAATTTGATTTGTTCCATAATTTTTCCGGCTGTTTTTGTGATCTGTTTCATTTGTTTTTGGTCCTTTCTAATATCTGTACTTCATATGCTGCTAAAATCCCTGCCTGTACGCCACGGAGAAGTTTGTATAGTTCTGGGGTGGAATACGACTTTGTCTCATTGGAATGGTTGATAACAAACAAAAACTGGCTGTTTTCATTTTCACGGACCATAAACTCCACATCTTCTATCGCAGGGTTAAGAGGTGTCACCTCTGCGGTCTGACAAATAATGGTGAGCAGTTCCCTCATAAGGTCTTCTCCAGGTTGTGTTCCAATATAATAGCAGATGCCTTGGCCGTAAGGGTGTTGTGTGACACAGGGTTCGCCTGTATAAAATTCACTTGCATAATTAGCTAGAACCTTCGTATCTGGCAAAAGCCGCATCAGGTCACTCCAAATATCCGCTTGGAATTGTTGTCCCTGGAAAAGTACTTGGACATGTGCATCTCGCAGGCAGTCATAATCCAATACTTCGATTCCTGCCAGTTCACGGAGTTTGCCAGGCAATTCCTGATCCGTCATACACAGGTTGTTTCTGTCTTTTACCCCAGTGCGCATGGTCAGGATCAGATGGCCGCCATTTTGCACATAATCCATATATTTTTGCTCAAGATCAGGAGACATCAGATATTGTAACGGTGCTACCAGAAGTTTATACTTGTCAAAATTGCCCTGTTCTGGTACGAAATCCACTGGAATATTCTGTTGATACAAGGCCTGATAGTATTTCAGGATCTGTTTTGTGTAGCTTAGATCTTTATGGTGTGGCTGTATCTGGAAAGCGTATTCTTGTTCGAAGGAAAACACAATTCCAACCTGGGGCTTTGGCATACTGCCAGCAAGGTGATTCATCACAGGCGACATGGTGAGGACCAATTCCTTTAATTCCTCATAACGTCGCCCCGGAATACCGCTGTGCGGCAAAATTCCATGCCAATACTGCTCCGTGCCCATGGCACAAGTTCGCCACCGGAAAAAGACGATGGCGTCGGCGCCGTGGGCAATCGACTGTAATGACCAGGCAGAAAGTTGTCCAGGTGCAGGTGCGCGGCCCATAATTTCCCAGCCAGTGATTCCAGATTGTTGCTCCATAATCCAAAAAGGTTGTTGTTTATAACTTCGAACGATATCAAGGGTAGCAGCCAGCACATGATTTTTCTCATGGGGTGTTTCAGGCAGATAAAATCCTCCTGGATATTGGTCATGAGAGACAAAGTCCAGCAGTTCTCCTAATTTATAGTAATCAACTTTATTTGCAAATCCCATGTAATTGTGGGTGATAAATTGGTTTTTTGCATATTTGCGGATGATCTGTGTCTGCTCCTCTGTAAAATCTATAATCAAGTCAGAACAGAAGCGTTTCCAGTCTAACATGGTGGAGGGATTTTCTCCGGTCACGGTGATTCTGGGGGCTGGTATCTCTGAAAAATCGTTATATTCCTGGCTCCAGAAAGCAGTTCCCCAGGCTTTGT
This sequence comes from uncultured Lachnospiraceae bacterium, assembly GCA_910580015.1. Classification (GTDB taxonomy): domain Bacteria; phylum Bacillota; class Clostridia; order Lachnospirales; family Lachnospiraceae; genus Petralouisia. The sequence continues at coordinate 20,797 of CAJTVT010000022.1, read as the reverse complement.
TTAAAGAATCGGTTGTTTGATACTTCTTTTTAAGCCACTTCTGGAATTGTTGTCTGCAACTTTCACAGGTGCAAAGATCCTGGTGGCTGTTGCCAAGTTCATTGTCTGGCTGCCATCCGATAACCAGCGGATTTTCTCCATAATGCTGGGCCATTTTGGTTACCAGTTTCCGAATATATTCTCGGTAAATGGGGTTGGACTGGCAGTCGTGGTGCCTGCCGCCAAATCCTCGTACTCTTCCATCACGGTCCACAGGTAAAATTTCTGGGTGTTTTTGGATGAGCCAAGCAGGAGGAGCCGCCGTGGGGGTGCCAACAATTGTACGGATCCCATAATTCCCCAAAAGAGCAATGGCCTGATCCAGCCATTCGAAATCATATATATTTTCTTCAGGCTGAAGTTTATGCCAGGAAAATTCAGCCATGCGTACCATCTGGATTCCCATCTGCTGCATCAGTTTGGCATCCGTTTCCCAACGCTTTTTCTCCCAGTGTTCAGGATAATAATCTACGCCAAAATGAAGATTTTTCAATTCAATTCCCCTCCTTTATTTAAAAATCGATCCCATTCCTCCACATCTCCTTTTGCCTGCAACCAGAGTTGATAAGTTTTTTCATCAACCCCATCAATATAGAAGATATATTTGTTCTCTTCTTTTTTTGCACAATAGATACTGCCCTCTGCAAAGGATTTTAGATAACGTGTGTAATCTTCTGGTTTTACAGAAATGTCGTCGTAGCTGTGCATCAGTTTTCCATCGGCATTATAATGTTGATAACCTTCCTCTAGGATCAATTCTATGGTGTAGGATCTCATTTTTAATAGGAAATTATTTGCACGCATTTCCCGAATATCTCGGTTGCAGGAATTCTCTGGCAGAATGGTTACATTGTCCAGATAAAAATGAAGCAGACCTTCCATTATCTGGATATCTTGAATATATGATTCTGAAAAATTAAAATGTGTAAATTCATTGGTTGTTGTGTATTTCATAGGTTTCCTCTTTTCTTGTTTCGAATGTACAGAGCGTTACACATTCTGTGCAATTAACTTGATTGTCAAGTGATCAAGTACACGAAGTCTAGTAAGTTAGATTCTAGGCCCATTCTACTGCAACAGCGAATATTCTTCCATATTCCAAATCTGTTTCACAACATCCTGATAAAATTCTGGTTCGTGGCACACCAACAGAATTGCTCCCTTATATTCTTTCAGAGAACGTTTTAATTCTTCCTTGGCGTCCGTATCGAGATGATTTGTGGGCTCGTCCAGCAGCAGCACATTGGTTTCTGTGTTCAGTAGTTTACAGAGTCTTACTTTCGCCTGTTCTCCTCCGCTCAGAACCTTGACTTTGCTCTCAATATGTTTGGTAGTTAATCCACATTTGGCCAGTGCAGAGCGCACTTCGTATTGGTTGAAAGCTGGAAATGTCTCCCAGATCTCTTCAATACAACTGTTTTTACTGGCAGGCATCTCCTGTTCAAAATAACCAGGATACAGATAATCTCCTAACTGCACAGTTCCACAGAGGGAAGGGATCAATCCAAGTACGCTTTTTAGAAAGGTGGATTTTCCAATTCCATTGGTGCCTACAATGGCAATTTTTTCTCCCCGTTCCATCCGAAGGTTGATTGGTTTGGATAGAGGCTTGTCTTTTTCATAACCCAAAACAAGATCTTGTGTCTCAAAAATTACTTTTCCAGAAGCTCTGGCGTTTCGAAAGAAAAACTCTGGTTTGGGACGTTCTGCAGCCAGCTCGATTACATCCATTTTATCCAATTTTTTCTGTCTAGACATGGCCATATTTCGTGTAGCCACACGTGCTTTATTTCTGGCGACGAAATCTTTTAGATCTTCAATTTCCTTCTGCTGTCGCTTGTAGGCAGCCTCCAACTGCGCTTTTTTCATTTCGTAGACTTCCATGAATTTGTCATAGTCTCCCACATAACGGTTCAGCTCTTGGTTTTCCATATGGTATATAATATTTACTACGCTGTTTAAAAAAGGGATATCATGGGAAATCAAGATAAATGCGTTTTCGTAGTCTAGCAAGTATCGTTTCAGCCATTCGATATGGTTTTCATCCAAATAATTCGTGGGCTCGTCCAACAGTAAAATATCTGGTTTTTCCAGCAAAAGTTTTGCTAGCAACACTTTGGTACGTTGACCTCCACTCAAGGATGTTACATCCGTATCTAGGCCCAATTCCTGGACACCCAGAGCTCTAGCCACTTCTTCTACCTTAGTGTCAATAATATAAAAATCATGGCTGTCTAGCAGATCTTGGATTGTTCCTGTCTCTTCCATCAAACGATTCATTTCTGCTTCGTCTGCCTCCGCCATTTTTTCAAACATCAGATTCATTTCAGATTCCATGTCGTAGAGGAAAGAAAAGGCGCTACGCAGTACATCTCCGATGGTCATGCCAGCCGTCAATACGGTATGTTGATCCAGATATCCAGCACGAACATTTTTGGCCCATTCCACTGTTCCTTCGTCTGGCTGTAGATGTCCAGTTACGATATTTAAAAAAGTGGACTTTCCTTCACCGTTGGCGCCTACCAGACCAATATGTTCTCCTTTCAGCAATCGGAAAGATACATCGTTAAAAATTGCTCTGTCTCCAAAACCATGCGTTAAATTTTTCACATCTAAAATCATATGCTTATTGTCTCCTTCGTAAACTCTTTCTATTTTCTCATATTTTTGTGAAAACCTCAACTTCCTTATTGAAAAAATATAACAGCCAGCATATAATTGTTACCGGACATTATAAATAGAGAAGGAGATTACCAATGGAACATTTAATAATACCAGAAAATTACCATTCAGAATTGAGTCTTCATGATACTCAGATCGCTATCAAGACAGTGAAAGACTTTTTTCAGAATCTGTTATCAGAGCGTTTGAATCTGCGGCGTGTCTCAGCACCGTTGTTTGTAGATCCAGATTCTGGGCTGAATGATAACTTAAACGGGGTGGAGCGTCCAGTTACTTTTGGAATAAAAGAGCAGAACGAAAAGTTAGCGGAGATTGTACATTCTTTGGCAAAATGGAAACGCTATGCGCTGAAGAAATACGGATTTTCCATGGGGGAAGGGCTTTATACAGATATGAATGCCATCCGTCGGGACGAAGAGACAGACAATATCCATTCTATTTTCGTAGATCAGTGGGATTGGGAGAAAATTATTTCTAGAGAAGATCGCAATCTGGACTTTTTAAAAGAGACTGTGAGAACGGTATACAAGGTACTTCGCAAGACAGAGAAATATATGGCCATCCGTTATGATTATATTGAGGAAATTTTGCCACATGATATTTTCTTTATTACGACTGGGGAACTGGAAGAACAGTTTCCGACTGTCTCGCCAAAAGAGCGGGAATACTTGATTTCCAAAGAAAAGGGAGCTGTATGTATTATGCAGATTGGTGATAAGCTTGCCAATGGAAAACCTCATGATGGCAGGGCGCCAGATTACGATGATTGGGCGTTAAATGCTGATATTGTGGTGTATTATCCGGTACTTGATATTGCGTTGGAACTTTCTTCTATGGGAATCCGTGTGGATGAGGAATCTCTGCGCTCACAGCTTGATAAGGCAGGTTGCCCAGAGCGGGCAGAACTTCCATTTCAAAAGTCTATTCTGGAACAGGAACTGCCCTTAACCATCGGCGGAGGAATTGGCCAGTCCAGAATCTGTATGTTTTTCCTGCGGAAAGCACATATTGGTGAGGTACAGTCTTCCTTGTGGAAGGAGGAGGTTCTTGAGGAAGCCAGAAAGCATGGGATACGACTGTTATAGGAGAAGGAAAGAAACCCTTGACTTTAGTGTACTAACTTGTTAGTATATTGACGTAGCCTATACAGGAATAATTTAACGAAAGGAAGATTTAATTATTATGAGAAAGATACTTGTACTTATGCTTACGTTTGTGATTGCGTTGGCTGTGGGGGCATGTGGCAATAAGGAGGATGGAAATAAAGAGACATCTGGCAATGCGTCCTCAGAGGAGAGCGACATAGCTTATGTGAAAGACAAAGGAACCTTGGTGGTGGGCATTACCGATTTTGAGCCAATGGACTACAAGGACGAGAGTGGTAAATGGATTGGGTTTGATGCAGATATGGCAAAAGCTTTTGCAGAGAGTCTTGGCGTGAAAGCAGAGTTTGTGGAGATAGACTGGGACAATAAAATTATGGAACTGGACGGAAAAACCATTGACTGTGTATGGAATGGTATGACGCTCACCGATGAGGTGAAAAGTGCGATGGATTGTTCCAATGCTTACTGCAATAATGCACAGATTGTCATTGTACCAGCAGATCAGGCTGACAAATATCAAGATCAGGACAGTCTGAAAGATTTGACCTTTGCAGTAGAAGCAGGAAGTGCTGGTGAAGAGCAGGTGAAAACCCTTGGACTGAACTATACTGCGGTGAAGGCTCAGGCAGACGCATTGATGGAAGTTGCAGCAGGAACTTCCGATGCAGCAGTGATTGATTCCCTGATGGCGGCAGCTATGGTGGGAGAGGGCACCAGTTATGCAGATTTGACCTATACAGTTGGGTTAAACAATGAGGAGTATGGTGTTGGATTCCGAAAAGGTTCTGACCTGGTAGCAGCGTTGAATGAGTTCTTTGCTTCCAGCTACAAATCTGGAAGTATGACAAGTTATGCCGAGACCTATGGTGTACAGGCTGCTGTCATTGAACAGTAAGATTCGCTAAGGGGCGATGCCAAGAAAGCAGGAACAATATGGAACAGATCATGGAACAACTTCCCATAGTGCTGAAAGCATTAAATATTGGCTTTCTGCAAACTTTAAAATTATTTTTTGTGACTTTGGTGGGTGCATTTCCGCTGGGACTTGTCATCGCATTTGGATCGATGTCAAGATTTAAGCCCTTAAGCTATTTTACCAAAGTTGTTGTCTGGATTATCAGAGGAACGCCTCTGATGATCCAGCTTTTAATCATTTATTATTTTCCAGGGCTGGTATTACATAATCCCATATGGGGAGGCGGCGAAGCAGGCAGATTTTTTGCTGCTTCCGTGTCATTTATATTGAATTATGCCTGTTATTTTTCTGAGATTTATCGCGGAGGTATTCAGGGTGTACCTGTGGGGCAAGAGGAAGCTGGACTCGTGCTGGGAATGACAAAAGGTCAGATTTTCTTTAAGATCACGCTTTTGCAGATGATCAAACGGATTGTTCCCCCCATGTCCAATGAGATTATCACACTGGTAAAAGACACCTCCCTTGCAAGGATCATTGCATTGCAGGAGATTATCTGGGCGGGACAAGCTTTTATGAAGGGATCTCAGGGAATTTCAGGCGCTATTTGGCCCCTGTTTTTCACCGCCGTGTATTATCTGATCTGCAACGGCATTTTAACAGTCCTCCTTGGGCAGTTGGAGAAAAAGCTGGATTACTTTAAGTAATGTTCACATTAGAATGTACTCTCGAAATCTCTCTTATATCTGCTTTTACGGCTGATTTTGGGCCAAATGCACACATATTTAATCAACGTGCCATTCAGGTACGCCTCCTGAATTTGTGCACATCTTACAAAAAATCTTTTCGCAAAATCAGGCACAAAGAGAATCCGAGAATACATGAGAGGCAGAGGAGGGAACATGTATGCCAATTTTAGAAGTACAACATATACGCAAATATTTTGATCACACGGAAGTTTTGAAAGATATCAGTTTTTCTTTGGAACAGGGGCAGGTAGTCTCAATTATTGGTTCTTCTGGCAGCGGGAAAACCACTCTGCTCAGGTGTTTGAATTTTCTGGAACGTCCCGATCAAGGGGTGATTCGTGTAAATGGAGAAACATTGTTTGATGCCAATGACCGGGCGACTCGGCAGGAGTCGGAAATTCGTAAGAAACGGCTGCATTTTGGTCTGGTCTTTCAATCCTTCAATCTGTTTCCTCAATATACAGCGCTTCAAAATGTGATGTTGGCCAAAGAGCTGTTGGCCAAGGAGCAACCTGACTATAAAGCGAACCGGAGAACCATTCATGAGGCAATCGAACAGCAGGCCAGGGAACTTCTTGGACAAATGGGCCTAAGTGATCGTATGGCCAATTATCCTCACCAGCTTTCAGGAGGGCAATGTCAGCGTGTAGCGATTGCACGGGCGCTGGCGCTCCAACCGGACATCCTTTGTTTTGACGAGCCAACCTCTGCACTGGATCCAGAGCTTACTGGGGAGGTGCTTAAGGTGATGAAGGAGCTTGCAGAGAAAAATACCACAATGGTAATTGTCACCCACGAAATGGCGTTTGCCAGAGATGTGGCAAACCACGTGATTTTCATGGATGATGGGCATATTTTGGAACAGGGAGATCCCATTGAAGTATTCGAAAATCCCAAAGAGGAGCGAACCAAACAGTTTTTGGCGCGATTTACCCAGGGATAATGTTAGCTAAATCTTAACGACACAGGACAATGATTCTTCTGGGCGTAGTCTGTGGCGGAATGCTTCTCGTTGTCACAGAATAGTATACAAGCAGGAAGTTTCCGCCAGGAGGACAGGAATAGCGCTGACCATTCAGTGTGAGGATTTCCGTATTGCGGGCAAGATTCAATCGCAGAGAATTGTCACTGGCGGTAAGATTTCTGCGGAAGAAATTCAACATTACAGTTTCATCATTCCGAAGAGGTGTAATCAGTTCCGCGTCATACTGAGGCGGATAAATCAATGGCACAGGGCGGCTAGAGTCGTAAAAGGCTGCGACAGGCATTCCCACACGAAGCTGTGTGCTCCCAATCACAGTGGTTCCTGGAGAGAGAAAGACATTGTTGATCCCGTTGGGGGTGTTGATGGAAATGGCCTGGCTACAGCAGTTCCCAGGCGACTGGTTTATATTTCGTATCGTGCCAATAATAGGCACAAGCGTCTCATAGTTCATAGAAGAATCCTTTTTACTTTATCCCTTTAACATATGCAAAAATTAGAAATCGTTGTATTCCAAAGCAATTCTTTACAGATTGGGAGAAAGGAAAATACCAAGTTTTGGTGCAGATTTGGTAAACAATAAGAAACATACTCCCAGAACAAGAACTAGTATTACAGGCAGCAAAGGATTTTTTAATTTACGAGAAAATTTTAGGAATTTTTTGTAAAATTTATAATCCTTCCCACAAGGGCAGGGACGGCATGGCGATAAGATATATGTTATGGCAAACCCCAAAAATACACAGAGGTAAAAAATCAGAATATCTATCACCGTATTATTTGTGCCAAGGATGCCAGAATAAGTATAATATAGAACAGGAATGGCCAGTGTGCCTCCAAGGATTCCCCATAGATAACCATAAGTAATACAGGGAAAATTATTTTTCAGGCGGGGAAGTGCAAGGATGCCATAGAAAACCATGGGAAAAAACAACAGTTTCATATGTTCCCAGACGGATTCATTTACCGGCGTGATCCATCCCACCAGTTGATTGTTGCCAGACCACTCATAGGCAAAATGGGAGAGAGTGCCCAAGATGGCTGTGAACAGAATACCAGCAATGAGGTAATAAAGTAATTTTTTTCGCATAGATGCCTCCATTGTGTTAAATTAGGTTTAGTATATGCAAAAAATGAGAAATTATGGGTGTTTTTTATACAACGAAGAATACTGGAGGCAGTTATGTCAGAAGAAAATAAGCAAGAGCAGGAACAGAGGATTTTTCTGAAGGAGCTTTGTCAAAGGCTGTCTATTTCAGAAGCCACAGGTAGGAACTGGTTGCGTTCTGGCAGACTGGTTCCTTCTGGGGAGATAAGCCAAAAACCTTTTTTTTTGGAGAGATATGTCTGTCAAATATTGAATGAGCTTAACCAAGATCATTCTAATATTCTCAAAAATAGAAGGAATAAGAGATTTGTCAGTGGCAACAGATTTTATGCCAGCTATCTTTCGGATTCTTCCGCGAATCTTTCTGTTGTTTCGAGTCTAATAGAACGTGTGGGAAATAAACCTCTGAAAGAGTCGCAGCTTCGGGAAATTTTAGCAGAATGCGCCTTACAACTGTTCTGTCAGGCGGCAGATATCAGCGTGGGGTTTTTGGATCATTATCTGCAACATTACCGACAGGGTCAGATAGAGCTTGGAGCGTATGCGTGTCTCATACAGGATCTTTTGGACAGTACAGAGTCTAGTCCAAATAAGGGCGCCCACAAGAAACATGGTGTTGCAGAAGCACAGAAAGAATGGATGTCTGGTCTTGTCTTTCGATTGGAGCCAGAACAGGATGTTCTGGGGTTGCTTTATCTTTCCATGAGAAATCTGGGTTCCAGAAAAGCAGCAGGAGCCTACTATACACCAGAGAAAATCGTGAAAAGATTAATCCGAGATCTTGAGACCTCCTGGAAGGCGTCTGGGAATCGTCCATGTAAGATCCTGGATCCCTGCTGCGGAACTGGGAATTTTTTGATTCATTTATCTCGCCATTACCATATGGAAAATCTGTATGGCAAAGATATCGATCCACTTGCGATTCAGATCGCAAGAATTAATCTAGCTATCTATGGTCAAGATGTCCCAGTCTCGTTGATTAAACAGCATATACAGGTACAAGATTACCTTTTGGGAGAAGAACAGGAATCTTATGATGGGATAGTGGGGAATCCTCCGTGGGGAAGTTTGTTTACTACGGACCAAAGAAAATTTCTTGCAGAAAAATTTGATACAGGAAAAGACGCAGATGCGTATGATTTGTTTTTAGAGCAGTCTTTGGGGAACATAACGCTTGGCGGAACCATTTCTTTTGTGCTTCCAGAGGCAGCGCTGTTTGTGAAATCTCATGAGAAGATTCGCAGTCTTTTGGCAAAACAGGTCCAGATTCAGAGGTTAAGTTTTCTTGGAAATGTGTTTGACAAGGTGCAATGTCCAGCGATTATTTTGCAGATGCAAAAGACGGGAAGTCCATTGAACCCCTGTGGGATGGTAATTTCAGAAAAGCAGAGAGAATTTCAAATCTTGGGCAACCGTACAGTACAGACGGAAGCCTTTAACTTTCATATGACAGATGAAGAATATAAGATTTTTGATGGAATTTGGCAGAGGGCGGAGCTTGTCTATTTAAAAGGCCAATCACAATTTGCGCTGGGGATTGTGACGGGGAATAATCAAAAGTACGTTCAGAAGGAGAAGAGTCCTCAGAATGAGGTGGCCTTAAAAGGTTGTGATATAACCAAATATGCCATTCAAGAAGGCAGGCAATATCTGTCCTATACCCCTGAGTATTTTCAGCAGACAGCGCCAGAATGCTATTATCGGGCAAAAGAAAAGCTTTTGTACCGGTTTATTGGTAAAGAGTTGGTATTTGCCTATGATGACAGACAACGTCTGTCTTTGAATAGCTGTAATATTTTGATTCCGCTGATTCAGGATATGGACATACGATATATTCTTGCAGTGTTAAATTCCAGGACAGCTCAGTTTGTCTATGATAGGAAATTTCGTTCCATAAAAGTATTGCGCAGTGCTCTAGAACAGCTTCCGATTCCGGTGAGTTCCGTGAGCAGACAGCAGGAGATTGTTGGATTGGCAAAAGAGCTTTTGTCCACATCAAATGTACTGGCTTGGAAAGAATGTTATGATGAGGTGGACAAGCTCGTTGCCACAGCATATGGGCTGACAGAGAAAGAATATGAAAATATCTGTCAATGGCATTTGCAGTGATTATTCCTCCAAAGCCATCCGTTTCACCTGTGCGAGTGCCTTGGAAACTGGGGGGAGAGCCAGAATTATGATGGTAATGGTAGCCTCTGCTCCCAGATAAGAACCATTGTATGCCAGGGAATAAATAGGTGCTGCCATCGTATCTGGTGCATAGGAGGAAAAGAAGATGACACCAGAAAGGAAAGAGAAAAAGTATCTTCCGAAAACTCCAGCCAAATAACCTTTTATCAGCCCATTTTTTTGTTGGCTAAAACATCCAGAAAGGCCCAATGCGCCGAAAGCAAGGGGATAGTCTGTCAACATTTGGGGAATGGTATAAAAAATGGGTTCCATAACAAATTGCAGCAGGCCATAGGCTATGGCTGTCATCAGTCCTGCATAAGGACCATACCAGTAGCCGATCAAAACGATAAACAGCATACTAAGAAGCGTCACAGAACCCCCCATGGGCATCTCAAACAGTTTTACCATGGAGGTGACCAGAGCCAAGGCCATAGCAGCAGAGGAGAATACGAGTTGTTTGGTGGTGATTCGCCTGGAATTGGATTGTCTGTAACGCAAGAATAGTGCAATGCTTATCAGCAGTACAATGACAGCTGCCACTGTGAGTATTCCTATGGGCGTGAGACGAACTGCCTGATCGTCCCATTCGCTGGCAGGGGAAGTAAAAAAGTTGTTCATTGGTAAGTCCTCCAGGAAATTATATTCTTGTATATTTTAAAGGCAGAGACATTTGTTTGTCAATACAAAACATTTCAACACTCTGCCTCGATAAAACATTAAAGAATGAAAGAAAATTCTTGCAAAATGGAAAAAATAGTATTAAAATGTACCCGATAACGATAGTTTGATTGTAAATTTGATTGTAAAGGAGAATAAAGAATGAGCTATGTTGATGAAGTGTTAGAGCGTGTAATTGCCAAGAATCCGGCGGAACCTGAATTTCACCAGGCAGTAAAGGAAGTATTAAACTCCTTAAGACCAGTGATCGAGGCAAATGAGGAGAAATACCGCAAAGAAGCATTGTTGGAGAGACTTACAGAGCCAGACAGACAGTTTAAATTCCGGGTGCCATGGGTGGATGATCAGGGACAAGTACAGGTGAATACAGGATATCGTGTGCAGTTTAATAACGCGATCGGACCTTACAAGGGAGGTTTGCGCTTGCATCCTTCTGTGAACCTGGGCATTATCAAATTCCTTGGGTTTGAGCAGATTTTTAAAAATTCCCTGACAGGACTTCCAATTGGCGGCGGTAAGGGAGGTTCAGATTTTGATCCGAAGGGCAAATCCGATCGTGAGGTTATGGCATTCTGCCAGAGCTTTATGACAGAGCTTTGCAAATATATCGGAGCAGATACGGACGTTCCGGCTGGTGATATTGGAACTGGAGCAAGAGAAATCGGTTATATGTTTGGACAGTATAAGAAAATCCGTGGTGTTTATGAGGGCGTTTTGACTGGAAAAGGACTTTCCTACGGCGGATCTCTGGCACGTACAGAAGCTACAGGTTATGGATTGCTGTATTTGACAGAGGAGATGATGAAATGCAATGGGCATGAGATGAAGGACAAGATTGTATGCATCTCTGGTTCTGGTAATGTGGCAATTTATGCAACTCAGAAGGCACAGCAGATGGGAGCTAAGGTTGTAACAGTCAGCGATTCTACTGGATGGGTATATGATCCAGAAGGAATTGATGTTGCATTATTAAAAGAAGTAAAAGAAGTAAAACGTGCCCGCCTTACAGAGTACGCAGCAGCTCGTCCAAGTGCACAGTACCATGAGGGGCGTGGTGTGTGGTCTGTAAAATGTGATATTGCACTTCCATGCGCAACACAGAATGAGCTGTTGATTGATGACGCCAAAGAGCTTGTGGCAAACGGATGTATCGCTGTGGCAGAAGGTGCCAATATGCCTACAACCTTGGAGGCAACAGAATATTTACAGCAGAACAAAGTGTTGTTTGCACCTGGTAAGGCCGCAAATGCAGGTGGTGTTGCAACTTCCGCATTGGAAATGAGCCAGAACTCTGAGCGTTTGAGCTGGAGCTTTGAAGAAGTGGATAGCAAGCTGAAAAACATCATGGTAAATATTTTCCACAACCTGGATGACGCTGCAAAGCGTTATGGCAAGGAAGGCGATTATGTGGCAGGTGCCAATATTGCTGGATTTGAGAAGGTGGCAGAGGCAGTGATTGCACAGGGTGTAATTTAATACTTGATTGAACGATAGAATCTTTTAGAAAAGCGTCATGGTTCAGACAAAGAGCTGAATCATGACGCTTTTATGTGTAGTTCCATACAGAGGAACTATGCCATTATGTGGCGCACGCAGGCGCGGAGAGTTGGAAAAGTCTTCCCTATTCGAGTTGTAATTAGATAAATAATTGAGCTTTCACCAATTGCTTGCGAATTTCAGGTCCCAGGACAGCGGCAAGGGCCATCTTAATAATATCTCCTGGAAGGAAGGGGATCACTCCGGCAAATAGTGCGGCTTTCCAGTCCAAATGCGCCTGATAGCCAAGCCAAATGGTACCCAGTGCATAGCAGATTATGGTTCCAGCTACCATACCAAGGAAAGAGATGATACGACGGTGATGGAATTTATCAATGACAAGACCAGCAAGGATAGCCATAGGAAGAAAGCCGATGAGATAGCCTCCTGTGGGGCCAAAAAGTTTTTCAGGCCCGCTGGTGAAACCAGAAAACACTGGGACACCGATCAATCCGATCAAAAGGTATACAAGGTAGCTGATGGTTCCTTTTTTCATGCCAAGTACATACAGAGAAAAGTAAATTGCCAGGTTGGTCATTGAGATTGGAACCGGTCCGATTGGAATGGAGAAAGGCGCCAAAATACAGGTGACGGCTGTCATAACGCCGATGACTGCCATCTGGCGTACAGAGAAATTTGGTTTTGTGGGGGGAGAATTGTTAAAATCTGTAGGTTTCTGCATAAAATTTTTCCTTTCTGTGTGTTTGGATATGTATTGTGGTTCTTTCAAAAGTATAAATGGCAAAAAGATAATTGTCAACTAAAATATCAAAATAGTTAACAATAGAATGATTTACAATGGAAATGTCATCATCCAGCAGAAATACATACGCCAGGGATTGCTTTTGTTCTGAAATTATCTTAAAATCAATGTATATTTCGTGAACTGACCGAAACAGAAAAGAGAGGAAGGAAAAGAGCATGTACGAATTTACGCAGGATTGTCTGACTGGCATTCAGAAAATTGATGAGGAACATGAAAAACTGTTTGGTTTAATTAATCAAACATTAAAGCTGCTTCACAACGAGATGTTGCAGGATAAGTACCATCAAGTGATAGAAATACTAGAGGAATTAAAAGAATATGCGGATCGCCATTTTGCAGGTGAGGAAGCTTATATGGCAGCCATCAATGATCCAGAGCTGGAACTTCAGAAGGAACAACATATGATATTCCGTGAGAAGATTGACAGTATGGATCTGCGAAATATTTCAGAAATGGAAAATCAACAAGAAGTCTTGGAAGAATTGATGCGATATCTAACTCGTTGGCTGTACCAACATATTTTAAGCAGCGACATTATGATTGGGAAAATGCCGCCCAGACAGGAGTGGAAACATCAGGATAATCCATGTGTCTTTACAGAACAGTATCTGACAGGTATACCACTGATTGACGGAGAACATGAGACGTTGTTTGAGATTATTGGGGAAGCAAATGCTTTGGTAAAAGCAGAACTTCTACATGATAAATATGATGAAATTGTGGGGATTCTTGACAGGCTTGAGGAATATACCAAAGAACATTTCCGTGATGAAGAGGAATATATGGAGAGTATTGGGTATGCAGGATTGGAAGCTCAGAAAATGGCTCATCATGCGTTTGTGTCTAAGCTTGAGGAAGTGGATTTGGATCAGGTGGATCAGAATCAGCAGGAATATCTGGAAGGGCTTATGGAGTTTTTATTTGGCTGGTTATCGAATCATATCTTAAAATCCGATAAGCTAATTCGATAAGAGAGGAAAAATTGCTTGTAATTGTGGATTTTGCGGTATAAAATATACATAAAATGATGTGCTTGAAAGTTTATATTTTTGAGACAGCAAAAGGAGGTAACATTAGAATGCAGACATTAGCATTTGGAACAAATAAACGGGGAGAGAAAGCATCCCTGTATGTATTGGAGAACAGCAAACACACAGTAATTAAGGTAACAGATTTTGGGGCAACTTTAGTATCTGTGTTGATTCCTGATAAGAACGGCGTTGTGCGTGATGTGGTATTGGGATATGATGATGCTGGAGAATATGACAGACAGACCAGTTATTTTGGAGCTACGATTGGAAGAAATGGGAACCGAATTGATAAGGCTCAGATGATGATAGATGGAAAGTTGTGGCAGGTTCCCGCCAATGAAAAAGGAAACAGTCTCCACAGTGGTCCAAACGGATTTGATCAGGTGGTGTGGGAAGTTAAAGAACATACAGACAACAGTATTACATTTTTTCATCTGAGCACAGAAGAAGAGCAAGGATTCCCTGGGAACCTTAAGGTGGAGGTTACCTATACACTGACAGAGGAAGATGCAGTGGAGATCAGCTACCGGGGAGAGGCAGATAAAGATACTGTGATGAATTTTACAAATCATTCTTATTTTAATTTGGGAGGGCATGAAAGCGGCCCTGTTCTGAATCAGAAATTGCAGATTTTGGCAGACGCTTTTCATCCAGTTCGCGATGAGAATGCGATCCCCACTGGAGAGATTGCACCCGTACAGGGAACGCCTATGGATTTTCGAACAATGAAGCCCATTGGTCAGGATATCGAGGCAGATTTTGAACAGTTGAAATTGTCTGGAGGTTATGATCATAATTATGTGCTCAGTGATAAAGTGGGAGAAATGAAAGTGATGGCAAATGCGTACTGTGAGGAAACTGGAATTGCCATGGAGGCGTCCACAGAGTGTTGTGGTGTACAGTTTTATGCAGGCAATTTTATCAGTGACCATACTGGTAAAGATGGGAAAGCTTATGGCAAACGTTGTGGATTCTGTCTGGAATCTCAGTTCTATCCCAATGCAATGAATCAGGAAAATGTGCCTTCACCCATTCGAAAGGCAGGAGAAGTGTTTACGACCAAAACGGTCTATCGCTTTTATGTGAAGTAGCCTATGCCGAAGAAATATTATGCGGTAAAGGTGGGGAAAACACCAGGTATCTATGAGACTTGGGCTGAGTGTCAGAAACAGATTCACGGGTTTTCTGGTGCAGTATTTAAAGGGTTTGCCTCCAGGGAGCAGGCATTGGAATTTATAAATAGAGAAAGTCTTTGTCAAGAGTCGGATTCCGATGCAAAAGCTTTGGGAAACTTGGTGCAGACAGAGGCAGTTGCCTATGTGGATGGAAGCTATGATTCTACTACAAATACATTTTCTTATGGGATGGTTTTTTTTCATCAGGGTCGTGAATTGCATTTTTCCGAGAAATACAGCGATAAAGCTCTGGCGGAAATGCGTAATGTGGCAGGGGAACTCAAAGGTGCTCAAGCTGCAATGCAGTATTGTCTGGAGCATGGGATTAAAAGTGTTACGATTTATCATGATTATGAAGGGATCGCAAGATGGTGTCATGGGGATTGGCAGGCCAAAAAGCCAGGAACGATTGCGTATGCAGAGTTTTATCGAAAAGCCAAGGATAAGGTGCAAGTAGAGTTTGTGAAAGTGAAAGGTCATTCTGGAGATCAGTACAATGATCTGGCAGATCATCTTGCAAAAAAAGCATTGCAATTAATTTGATAAAAGAGTCTGTCGCACGAACTAAATTCACTTGTTCAAAAGGTCTTGCTGCTCAAGCGGTAAAGAAGGAATGCACAAAAATTACTCTGGGAAGCTAGTTTTCCAAGATAATTTTTGTGCATTTTCTTTGCATTGCTTTGTAATATAAACCCTTTGAACAAATCTATGTCTTGTCATTTATGTTCGTGCGGCAGCCTCTTTTTCAGCTTTTAAAACTCTGTAATAAAATGTGCTTGTCACAATAAAAAAGCATTATGCACAAAATGCTTGAATATTTTGGAATTTAATTATATAATATAACCACTTGTATACAAAAAATAAATTAAAAAAAAGGAGGTATATGTATGTTTTGTGAAAAAATAAGAAGAGGAATGGCTGTTTTTTTGGCATTTTGCCTGATGTTGACAGCTATTCAGGTGATGCCAGAACAAGCAATGGCTGCTGGGACAGATAATCTGGCGCTGAGCGCTACAGCCACAGCGTCAGATTCAGAAACAAATACATCATTTACACCAGATAAGCTGAATGACGGCAGCGAAGACACAAAATGGGCGACAAATCCTGCGAATGTGACTCGGACCGTGACGCTTGCGTGGGAGGCGGAACAGACCATGAGCGCTTTTTCGATTCTTTGGGAGCGCAGAACAGTTCAGAGATTAACAATTGAAGCCTCTCTTACTGGTGCAGATGGTTCTTGGAGCCAGATTTATGAAAGAACGGAAATTCCGGCTGCACGGGAAGAAAGAATTACACTGACAAGCGCTGTGACTGCAAAGTTTATCCGATTTTCTATGTCTGATATTTTAGGAGATTGTGTGGATGATTCATCTCCTATGGGCTGGCCAAATGTTGCGATCTATGAATTGGAAGTTTATGCAGGAGATGTGCCAGATACCAGAAGTGAGGCACAGAAAATTGTCGATGCTATCCAGCCGCCAACACCAGGTGCGGATGACGCTAGTATTCCAATGCCGACAGTTCCAGAAGGAGGAAGCATTCGATTTTGTGCGGATTATGAACAGGTAATTGATGAGAATGGGAATATTTACAAGCCTCTTGAGACAAAAGTAGTAAAAGGATTTTACGAAGTTACTTGTCCAGAGAGCGATGCAGAGCCAGATGGATCTGTGGCTCAAACGGAAGAATTTACGATTACAGTTCCTGGTAGATATACCACATCACAAGATCAGAATCAAAAGCCAGCCGTGATTCCAGAACTTCAGGAATGGCATGGCGGGACAGGGAATTTTCTTGCAGATTCCAATGGTTGGATTGTAGTGCAAAACAGTGAGCTTTTTGATGTGGCAAAAATGTTTGCTGAGGATTATAAGGAAATGACAGGACTTAGTCTTTCTGTTATGGATGGAAGCGCACCAGGTGTGATGGCCTCTGCGGGAGATTTTGTTTTGTCGTTTGCTTCAGAACCAGAGGGTCTTGGAGAAGAAGGTTATACCTTGGATATCGGTGATACCGTGGCAATAAGTGCGGAACATGTCACAGGAGCATATTGGGCAACCAGAACGATTTTGCAAGTATTAAAGCAGACAAATGGCACGATGCCAAAAGGATTTGTTCGGGATTATCCCAAATATGAGGTGCGTGGATTTAGTTTTGATGTGGGAAGGAAGCCTTTTAGCATAGACGCACTGTATGAATTTATGGAAAATATGGCTTGGTATAAGATGAATAACCTTCAAATACATATAAGTGATAATTTAATCTTTTTGGAGGATTATCCAGATGAACAGACCGCTATAAAAGAAGCATATGCAGGTTTTCGTCTGGAATCAACGGTAAAAGGGGCAGTGACAGGTAAATCAGCAACTTCAGAAGATGTCTATTATACAAAAGACCAGTTCCGTCAATTTATAAAAGACAGTCGGACAAGAGGTGTTCAAATTATACCAGAGTTTGATATGCCAGCCCATGCATTACCATTTACAAGGGCGTTTACCGAAATTATGTCTACAAATACCGTACAGGGCCAGGGACGGTATCGAATCGACGAACTTGATCTGACAAAAATGGATCAGACAATGGGAATTGTAAAAAGTATCTGGAATGAATATTTTGAAGGGCCAGATCCTGTGTTTGATGAAGATACCATCATTCATATCGGTACAGATGAATACCACGGAGTGGCAGGACAACAGGGAATTGAGTATTTCCGGCAATTTTCAGACAAGATGATTGAGTTTGTACAAGGTACGGGAAGGACTGTGCGTATGTGGGGTAGTCTCTCCAATAAAAATGGTACAACTCCAGTGCGTTCCGAAAATGTGCAGCTTAACATCTGGAATACAGGATATGCAAATCCAAAGAACATGTATGATATGGGATTTGATCTGATTAACACGCTGGAAGGACCGAACTACATAGTTCCAGCGGCTGGCTATTATAATGACTATATCAATGCAAATAACATATACACGAACTGGCAGCCGAATAATTTTAATAATTTCGTTGTCAGAGCAGGAGATGATCAAATGCTGGGCGGCTGCTATGCGATCTGGCATGATTCTGTAGACACCCGTGCAAATGGTATATCTCAGTATGATTCCTTTGATCGGTTTTTCCAGGCGTTGCCTTCCTATGGAGCGAAACTTTGGGGTGACGCAGCTGACAGGAATTATAAAGAATTTTCACAGATCTTCGCTAAAACTAGCACAGCTCCAGGGACGACCATTTATGGGGAGCCAGATACGGTTTCCTCAAAGGTTGCCGATTACAAATTTGATGGTGAGTTGAATCAAGATGCAAGCCCTAATGGGTACGATCTGACAAAGGTACAGAATGCAGAGCAGGTAGATGGTTCTGAGGGAAAAGCGCTAAAACTAAAAGGTGGGGAAAGCTATGTTGAGACGCCGCTCGATCAGGTAGGCTCAAATGCGATCCTGAAGATGAGAGTGAAAATGGATGCAGATGCGTCCGGTGAACAGATTCTTTGTGAATCCAAAGATAATTTTGGAACTTATGGGACATATGCATTTAAAGCAGTTCAAAAAGGTACTGGAAAGGTTGGATTCTCCAGAGAAGGATATCACTACTCTTTTCATTATGAGCTTCCAAAGGATCAGTGGGTAGAGTTGGAATTTCGAAGTGGAAAAGATTCTGTTGAATTATATGTGGATGGACAGTTGATTGATAATAAGCATTATAATGAAGATGGAACATTAAAAACAACAAACAGAGGCGATCAAGTTGTGGTGATTTCCACCAATAATAATCCTGATATTTATTTTGAAAATCATCCAGACACGGAGCTGAGTGAAAAGTTGGCAAAAGAAGGAATCACAAAGATTGCGACTATGCTGGTGCCGTTTGGACGTATTGGAAGTACAACAAATAGTTTTCAAGGTGAGATTGATTATGTGACAGTTACCACAGAAAAAGAAGTTTCTGGTGAGTATGGCAGACTTTCCAGAGAAGAATGGACAACAGACGCTTGCTCTACACATCCTTCCGAAGGTTCACAGGCAGGGACGATCGATGGGGATAACAGCACATACTGGCATCAGAATTATAACAGTGATACGTCAGTTGGCACGGTAACAGATATTCATCCAGAAGGTGCGCATTGGTTTGAGATAACGCTGCCAACCCCAGAAACCGTGGCAAAATTGACTTATCTGCCAAGGCAGGATCATTTGAATGGAAGGATTTACGAATATAGTATTGTTGTAACCGACGAACAGGGAGCAACGAAAACGGTCGTAGATCATGAGCGCTGGGCAAACAACACAGAGTTAAAGACGGCAGTGTTTGAACCAGTTGTGGCAAAGAAGGTCAAGCTGCTGATGCACAATACACAGGCAAGTCATGCCACAATTGCAGAATTGAACCTTTACAGTGAGGTCAAAGTGGATGATGTAAAGAAAAAGCTGCAAGATTTATTAACCGATTGTGAGAACTACAAAGAGACAGATTATACCACATTCACTTGGAAGAAGCTCGAAAACGCTAAGAAGATAGCACAGCAGGTGCTTCAGAGTGAGAGTGAAATTGAGGAAGACTATATTTCTGCATATGAACAGTTGAAAACTGCGGTAGAAAGATTAGTTCCAGTGTCAGGAACAGTTCCAGATGAAACAGTGGCAGCTAGAAAGAGGCTGGTTGTTACAGTTAATGAGATGAAGGAATTTTTGGCCGAAATAAATGAAGATGATTATACATCAGAATCCATTCAAGGGTTGAAGGAGATCATTAAAAATGCAGAGAAAGAGTTGGCAAACGTAAATGCAACAGCAGATAGTCTCAATGGGTTTGTTGACCAACTCAATGAATTTGAACTTGTGTCAAAAGAAGATGCTGCCATAACTGCCAAAAAGAAGGAGCTTTTGGATATAATAAAGAATGCAGAAGAAAAGGAGCTGAAAGATACTCGTTATACAGAGGAGTCATTAAAAGTCTTGGAAGATGCAGTAAATCAGGCGAAGCAGCTTGTTAAGGGCGAGGCAACACTGGAAGATCTGCAAGAAGCTATCGATGCCATTGAGGAAGCCAAGAGCAATCTGAAGCTTAAGCCAGAGACGCCTAAGAAATATAA
Organism: uncultured Lachnospiraceae bacterium; assembly: GCA_910580015.1. Lineage (GTDB taxonomy): Bacteria > Bacillota > Clostridia > Lachnospirales > Lachnospiraceae > Petralouisia. The sequence continues at coordinate 771 of CAJTVT010000022.1, read as the reverse complement.
AGTTACATTTGACAGCAAAGGCGGATCATCCGTTGCAGCAAAGACCGTTACGGAAGGACAGAAAGTGAAAGCACCTGCCAATCCTACAAGAAAAGGTTATACATTTGGTGGCTGGTATACAAATTCTTCCTGTACCACAAAATATAATTTCTCTTCACCCGTTAAAAAGAATCTGAAGCTGTATGCAAAGTGGACAAAAATCAATCCATTTAAAGACGGCGTAAAGATGACAGACAAAAAAGCTAAGATTACTTACCGTGTGATAAGTGCGAAAAAGAAAACTGTTATGGTTTATAAGGGAGAGAATAAGAAAGCTAAGAGCGTGACGATTCCGTCAACCGTGACAATCCATAAGGTAAAATGTAAGGTTGTGACAATTGGTAAGAATGCATTTAAAGGTTATAGCAAGATGACGAAGGCTAAACTTGGAACCAATGTGACAACGATTGAGAAAAATGCATTTTCTGGCTGCAAGAAGTTGAACACGATTACATTAAAGGGTAAGAATTTAAAGACTGTGCAGAGTAATGCGTTTAAGGGAACCACCAAGAATCTGACGTTTAAAACAAAGGGTATGAAGAAATCCCAGAAGGATAAACTGTTGAAGATTTTGAAGAAGGGCGGAAATAAGAAGATAAAAGTAAAATAAGCGGAGGGCATCCGCAGGGATCGCACTGCGGCGGCAAGTTGAACGCTTATCTTTCCGACATTGACAGACAGGCGCAGGGCATAACAGAACATTTAAAAGCTGAAAATGCCTTGGATTGGGTA
>CAJTVT010000021.1 GCA_910580015.1 uncultured Lachnospiraceae bacterium | reverse complement strand
GATGGATGAAAAGGCAAGTAGGTTTGCCTAATTATAAATGTGTTAGTACACTAGAACGGAAAAAATCAAAAAAGAGCTGATGCATAGGATTGTACCAGCTCTTTTTTGAGAATTTATAAATTTGGAGTAGATGGATTTCATGATTTTTCTGGATAATTGGCAAACTCTTAGAAATAATTATAAAATTCAAAAAATTCATAAAATTCAAAAAAATCGACCCTCTAAGGAAAAATCTCTTTCCAAATCCTGCGTAAATTGTTATAATATAGGGACAGGAAGCAGAAATTAACAGACATCACAGGAGGAGCATATGAATTTTCAAATCTGTACCGGAATTCAGGAAAGAGCAGGCGTAACAAAGCAGGGTGACATAATTTTATTTTCCAGCCACGCAGCAGAAAATGCCAAATGCAATCTGGTGTTGTATCCCAGAGACAATGGAACGGTTATGAAAATTCCTATGAAAGCAGAAGAAAGTCGGAAAACTTTGTACTCAGTTGGGTTACAGGGGCTGGATTGGGAGAATTATGATTATAATTTTGAAATAAATGGGCAGGAAGTCATTGATCGATATGCTAAGAAAATCACTGGCCGTGAAATCTGGGGGGATGAAAGGCGTAGGCCAACGCTACATCAGACGGAGCCTTTTGTTCCTCAGCGGGAGCAAAAAATAAAAGAATTAGTTTCACAAGTTGATGTGCCAAAGCAACGAAATAAAAAAGAGAAAGTAAAGATTAAAAGTTCATTTTATTTTTCTCAATTTAATTGGAAAAAAGATAAATCCCCAGGTATCTCAAAAGAAGATATGGTAATTTATAAGCTTCATGTTCGGGGATTTTCTATGGGCATGCGTAAAAGTAATAAAAAGAGAGGAACTTTTGGTGCGATACAGGCAAGATTAGATGAGTTGAAAAGATTGGGCGTTACAACATTGTTATTTATGCCTTTGTATGAATTTGAAGAATTTCTTGCCCTGGATAAGAGCAAGATTCAGCAGAATCCTCAGAATTTGATCAATTATTGGGGCTATACAGTTGGCAATTATTTTGCGCCAAAAGCTTCCTTTTTGGGAGAAAACAATCCAGATGAATTGAAGAATTTGATTTTTAAAATCCATGAAAAACATATGGAGTGTATTTTGGAATTTTTCTTTCCAGAAAAAATAAATCCACATATAATTATTGATGCACTGCGCTATTGGCGTGAAGAATATCATGTGGATGGATTTCGTATTATTGGCAATCCATCTGGGGCACAATTGTTGGCACAGGATGAATTGTTGTGTGGGTGTAAATTATTTTTTGATGGTTTTTCTCAGGAATTGATTCAGGATCCAGAAAGATTTGGACCAGAACTGTATACTTATAATGATGAATTTTTATATCAAATTAGAAAAATGTTGAATCATCACAGTGGAAGTATCTATGAGTTTGCTTGTCAGATGCGAAGACAGCAGGCTCGCCAGGGATTTGTCAATTATGTTGCAGAAAATAATGGTTTTACACTCTGGGATGTCTTTTCTTATGAACAGAAGCATAATGAATTAAATGGGGAAGATAACCGTGATGGCAATTACTGGAATTGCAGCAGTAATTGTGGGCAGGAAGGATTCAGCCGCAGACGTGCAGTGTTAGAATTGCGCAAGCGTCAAGTGAAGAATGCGATTGCAATCTTATTTTTTGCGCAGGGGGTTCCTCTGCTTTGGATGGGAGATGAGAGCGCCAATACCCAGGAGGGCAATAACAATGCCTACTGTCAGGACAATGCCATTGGCTGGAAAGAATGGAAGAACAATGAGATTTGTAGAGAATTAAGAGGATTTGTTCAGGAAGTTTCAAAAATTCGAAAACAGTATCCCATGTTGCGAAGTCCTGCTCCATATCGAATGACAGATTATGGTAATACAGGCAGTCCAGATCTTTCTTATCACAGTGATGCAGGTTGGAAAATTGATTTCAATATGAATCGTGGGTTTATTGGAATGTTCTATACGGGAATTTACGTAGAATCGCAGGAGAATGTATATATTGCATATAATTTTCAATACGCTTCCCAGAAATTTGCTTTGCCAGGAGGCATGGAATGGAAGTTGCTGCTTAATACTGCCCAAGTTCCGTCCGTTTTAGAGGAACCGAAGGATTTAGGAGAGATCAGAGAGATTCTGGTTCAGGAACAGGCGGTATGTCTTTTATCAGGGAAACCTGCCCCAGTAAAAAAGAAAAGAACAAAAAGCAGGAGGAAAGAATGACAGAAAAGAACTTTGGTCTGGATGGATTTGTGCTAAAAAGTATTGCCATGGTCGCTATGCTGATTGATCATATGGGGGCTGTGCTTTTTCCACAGTATCTTGGAATGCGGATGATTGGCCGGATTGCGTTTCCGATTTATTGTTTTCTGCTGGTGGAAGGCGCTATGCATACAAGTGACATACGCAAATATGAACTGCGGTTGTTTTTGTTTGCTTTGGTCTCAGAGCTGCCATTTGATCTTGCTTTTCAAGGCACGATCGATTTCAATCACCAGAATGTATTTTTTACCTTGTTGCTTGGGGTGATTGGCATTGACCTGGCACAGCGATGGAAGTCAAAATTAAATACTATTTTGATTTTTATAATTTTAGTGATAGTAGCAGAGTTTTTAAGAACGGATTATGGCGGCTCAGGTATCGTATTTATCTTTTTTTACTATCTGTTGTACCAGAAAAAGGTTATCAAACAGCTTGCATTTGTGCTGGAAAATTATTTGCTGTATGGGAGTGGTGTTCAAATCTACGCTTCTTTTGCAGTTCTTCCCATGTTGTTGTACAATGGAAAAAAGGGCCCATCCTTAAAGTATGTTTTTTACGTTTTTTATCCAGCACATTTATTGATTTTATATTTAATATCAAGGGTGATGTGGTATCAATGAGCAATGGATTGAGAGGTGGGATATGAAAGCTTGGCGGCATTTGAAAACCATAAATCATCATAAAATGTTGGTGATGAAAGGGTGCTTTCGTGTAGGACTTTACAAACAGGGACTGCTGCACGATTTGTCAAAATATACACCTACAGAATTTTTGGTGGGTTGTAAATATTTTCGAGGCGATGTAAGCCCCAACAATATTGAACGCAAAGATCGAGGCTATTCTTCGGCGTGGTTACACCATAAAGGGAGAAATAAGCATCATTTGGAATATTGGATTGATTATGGCGTCGGACCAAAGAAGGGCATTACTGGAATGAAAATGCCCTTAAAGTACGTGGTGGAAATGTTTATCGATCGAATGTCAGCATCAAAAAATTATCAGAAAGAGAAATATACTGACCGAAGTGCGCTGGAATACTATGAGAACGGAAAAGAGTATCATATTCTACATGAAGAATCCAGAGCATTGCTGGAACAACTTCTTCATATGCTGGCAGAACAAGGAGAGGATGCCACCTTTCATTACATTAAGCATGTATTGCTGAAACAAAAGGATTATGGTACTCCCTACCAAAGTCAGCTTTGAACAAACTGATTTTGTTCCTTGGCGTAATGGCAGCCAATAGAGGAGAGTTTGTCCGTCAATTCCTCCTGGGAAATATCATTGCTTTTGCATAATTCCTCAAGAGAGGAGTCGTGATCTCTCAGATAAGTGTTGACCACACTCAACAACATAACAGGATCTTTTGGAAAATTCATATCAATACCTCCTATTGCGAAAATATGGCTTCTTTTTGTTTAGTATAGCTTGTTTTAATAAAAATATCAATGGAATTAAAAAATTTAATTCGACATGGAAAGGCACTTTAAAGCTTGATTTTTCATAGAATGTAATAAATCAGCTTAGAGGTGCTTTTTTGAAAACTTTTTTATTGCCGCTAAACGCAGAGGAAGAAAAATTTTATTTGGAAAAAATGAGAGAGGGTGACCTCGAAGCGAAAAATACTTTGATTGAACGGAATTTAAGACTAGTTGCACATATTTCCAGGAAATACCAAAATGGAGAGGAGGATATGGAAGATCTGATTTCCATTGGAACCATTGGATTGATTAAAGCCATCGGTACATTTAACTATGAACGGGGAAATCGGTTGGCAACTTATGCAGCTAGGTGTATCGACAACGAACTTTTGATGTATTTTCGAGGAAAAAAGAAAACTTCTAGAGAAGTATCTTTGTATGAACCCATAGGAACAGACAAAGAAGGCAATCAGATCAGTTTGATGGATGTAGTAGAGAGTACAGAACGAGATATTTTTGATATTATCGAATTGAAGGGCAACAGCAGAAAAGTCTATGAAATGATTCCGAAAGTATTAAATAGCAGAGAAAGAGAAATTATAGAGTGGAGATATGGATTATACAATCAAAAACCAGTGACCCAGCGTGAGATTGCGGATAAGCTTGGGATATCGCGATCTTATGTCAGTAGAATTGAAAAACGTGCATTGGAAAAATTAAAAAGCTGTTTTGAAATGGCATAAATATAGAAAGTTGCCGGCGGTTTGAATTTTCAGACCGCTGACGAAAACAGCTTTTCAAAAAGAAAAAAATGTGATACGATAAACATATCTTTTTTTCAGGGCGTGTCTGCCCCAAATTCCCGAACCAGCACAAAGGGAGGTATTTTGTATAGTATTGTATCAACAGCAATTGTCTGTGGAATCCAGAGTATTCTGATTCAGGTGGAAGCAGACGTGTGTGACGGAATGCCTGCATTCGAAATGGTAGGTGTACTGTCCTCAGAGGTAAAGGAGGCGAAAGAACGAATCCGGGCGGCAATCCGCAACAGTGGTATTCGTCTTGCGCCCAAGAAAATTACAGTAAATTTGTATCCAGCGGATATACGTAAGTCAGGTACAGTGTTTGATCTGCCCATTGCACTTGCGATTTTGGCTGCATATGGCAGGATTCCAAGGGAGCACTTAGAAGGAATTTTATTTGCTGGGGAGATCAGTCTGAATGGGGAGATTCGGCCCACATCAGGGATTTTGCCGATGGTTTTGGCCGCACGCGAAGCAGGAAAACATGTGGTGTGTGTTCCGATTAACAATGTTCAGGAAGCGCAGATTGTTCAGGGGATCACAATTCTTCCAGGGGAAAATCTGAATCAGGTGATCGCATTAATCCAGGCATTTTTTGAGAAAAAATGGGAGTATGACGATATTGATAGAGAATTAGAAGATGGTTTGGCAGAGGAACAAAGTCTAGATTGTGATTTTGCTGCAATTCATGGGCAAAAATTATTAAAACGCGCCTGTGAAATTGCTGCCAGTGGCAGACATAATATGTTGATGTTGGGCTCTCCTGGTTCTGGAAAAACGATGGCGGCCCAGGCAGTGGCAACCATTTTGCCTCCTCTTACACAGGAGGAAGCATTGGAACTGGCCAAAGTGTACAGTGTTACAGGTCTGTTTGAACAGAGAAAGAAAAACTTCAGGGAAAGACCTTTTCGCAGTCCACATCATACCGTCAGCTTGGCAGGGATTGCGGGAGGTGGCGTTGTGCCTAAGCCAGGAGAGCTCAGTTTGGCACATAAGGGTGTGCTTTTTTTGGACGAGCTGACCGAATTTCAAAAACCAGTATTGGAAGTGTTGCGTCAACCTTTGGAAGAGCGTGAAATACGCTTGGTGAGAAAAAGTGGGACATATTTTTATCCAGCAGATATTATGCTGATTGCTGCAATGAATCCTTGCAATTGTGGGTATTTTCCAGATCGGAACCGCTGTACTTGTTCTAGGGCAATGATTGAACGTCATCTTAACAAAATCAGTAGACCCTTGTTGGATCGGATGGATCTCTGCGTGGAAGTGCGTCGTCCGGTTCTTTCAGAATTGTCTGCAAAGCAACCAGAAGAGACTTCTGCGGAGATCCGCAGTCGTGTGGAGAAGACACAGCGAGTTCAGCAGCAGCGATTTCAAGGAACAGAGATTTTATATAACAGTCAGATACCAGTGGGGGCTATGGAACAATGGTGCAGCCTGGAACCAGAAGGAGAGCAGTTACTGAAAGAATCCTTTGAAAGGCTGGAATTGACAGCACGAGGATATTATCGGATTATCCGAGTGGCACGCACGATCGCAGATATGGAGGGAGCGGATCAGATCAATCGTGCCCATATTCAGGAAAGCATCCTGTTTCGCAGTATTGACAGAAAGGTGTGGAATTGGGAATGAAAGAGCAAAGAGAAAAGGCAACAAAATATGATTACTGGCTGTCTGGTCTCGTCTTTCTTACTGGCCGTAAAAAGATCTGTTTAAAAGAGATATTTCAGGAAACGGAAAATTTATATCGGGCAAATACCAAGAAAATCCATCAGCTTACGTTTTTGACAGAACGAGAAAAACAGAGATTGATCGAAGCTATGAGGGAACCAGAGGAGAAACTCAGCCAGCGAATGGAATATTGTATCCAAAACAGAATTTATTTGACAGTCTGGCCGGATAGTCAGTACCCAAAACGATTAAAAAATATCTATAATCCCCCATATGGTTTGTTTTATCGAGGTACAATGCCAAAGCAAAGCCAGCCAGCGGTCGGTGTTGTGGGGGCGAGGAACTGTTCCCATTATGGAAAGTTGATGGCAGAAAAGATTGGTTGTGAACTGGCAAAAGCGGGTGTGGCTGTTATCAGCGGAATGGCGATTGGAGTGGATGGAGCGGCTCAGCGGGCAGCAGTGAAAGAAGGAGGATATTCCTGTGGCGTATTGGGCTGTGGCATTGACGTTTGTTATCCATCAGACAGTCGTCAATTGTATGGGCAGTTGGGCGAGGAGGGGTGTGTACTCTCTGAATATCCACCCCATACCAAGCCGCTTGCTATGTATTTTCCTCAGAGAAATCGAATTATCAGTGGTTTATCAGATTGTGTTCTGGTGGTGGAGGCCAAAGAACACAGTGGTTCTCTGATTACAGCGGATTTTGCATTGGAGCAAGGGAGGGATATTTATGCGGTGCCAGGAAGGGCTACAGATGCTTTGAGTCAGGGGACAAATTGGCTGATTCGTCAGGGTGCAGGCATTTTTTTGAACGTGGAAGATTTTTTGAAGGAGATGCATATTTTCACAAGAATAGAAGAGAATTATTTCACAAAACAAAAAGTTCCTCTTGAAAAGTTGGAAAGGTTGGTGTATAGTTGTCTCGGTTTGACTCCCAGAAGTCTGGAGGACCTTTTGGAGGAAACAAGACTTTCTCTGGGAGTGTTGCTGGAACTGTTGGAGACACTTCAGAAAAAAGGATGTGTTTCTGAGATATATAAGAATTATTATGTTTGTTCAGATGTTTTCGTCTGACTGACAGTATAGATAGCATATAATACAGAAAGAACAAGCAGATTCCATAGATGGAAAAGGGGAAATTTAGAAGGAGCAGACACATGGCAAAGTATCTTGTAATCGTGGAATCACCGGCAAAGGTGAAGACAATCAAAAAATTTCTGGGAAAAAATTATGAAGTGGCAGCGTCAAATGGGCATGTCCGTGACTTTCCGAAGAGTCAGTTTGGCATAGATATTGAACATGATTATGAGCCAAAATATATTACCATCCGTGGAAAAGGAGATATTCTGGCAAATCTGCGTAAAGAAGTAAAAAAAGCAGATAAAGTTTATCTGGCCACGGACCCGGATCGAGAGGGAGAGGCTATTTCATGGCATTTATCCAAGGCATTAAAACTTGAAAATAAAAATGTTTATCGGATTAGCTTTAATGAAATTACGAAAAATGCTGTAAAAGCCTCTCTCAAACAGGCGCGGGAAATTGATATGGATTTGGTGGATGCACAGCAGGCAAGGCGTATGCTGGATCGAATGGTGGGATATCGGATTAGTCCTCTATTGTGGGCGAAAGTAAAACGGGGATTAAGTGCTGGAAGGGTTCAGTCTGTGGCTCTACGGATTATCTGTGACCGCGAGGAGGAAATTAATGCATTTATTCCAGAAGAGTATTGGACGTTAGATGCGCAGCTTACAATTCCAGGAGAGAAGAAAAGCCTTATTGCAAAGTTTTATGGGGACGAAAATGGCAAGATTGATATTCGATCCAGGGAAGAGTTGGATGAGATCCTTAAGAATTTGGAGCAACAGACCTACCAAGTGTTGGATGTAAAAAGAGGGAGCAGAGTAAAAAAAGCGCCGCTTCCATTTACCACCAGTACCCTCCAACAGGAGGCATCAAAACGGTTAAATTTTTCTACACAAAAGACCATGCGTTTGGCACAGCAGCTCTATGAAGGAATTGATATCAAGGGACAAGGGACTGTGGGCGTTATCACATATCTGAGAACGGATTCGATACGAGTTTCTGAAGAAGCAGATGCTGCAGCAAGAGAGTATATTCAGTCAGAGTATGGAGAAAAATATGTTGCAAAACAGGGAAGCAGCGCCAAAAGCGGCGTGAAGATTCAAGATGCGCATGAGGCAATTCGTCCCTCTGATATAGCCAGAACTCCGGCAATCATCAAAGAATCTTTGAGCAGAGATCAGTTCCGACTGTATCAATTGATTTGGAATCGTTTTGCGGCAAGTCGCATGAGCAATGCGGAATATGAGACCATTTCTGTGAAAATTCAGGCAGGTAAGTATCGTTTTCATGTGTCTGCCTCCAAAATTGTTTTTGAAGGTTTTTTGTCCGTGTATACCAGTGAGGATGATGAAAAAGGCGAAAATAATGTGTTATTGAAATCCATTGAAAAGGACACCCAGCTTAATGTAAAAGAGCTAGAGGAGAAACAACATTTTACGCAGCCCCCTTCGCATTTTACGGAAGCTTCTTTGGTGAAAGCGTTAGAAGAACTTGGCATCGGGCGCCCCAGTACGTATGCGCCCACGATTACTACATTGTTGGGACGGCGCTACATTACCAAAGAGAATAAAAATCTCTATGTGACAGAACTGGGGGAAGTGGTAAATTCCATTATGACAGAAGCATTTCCCACTATTGTAGATGAACGCTTTACTGCAAATATGGAATCGTTACTGGACAAGGTGGCAGAGGGGAATGTTGGTTGGAAAGCGGTGGTCAGCAATTTTTATCCAGATCTGGAAGATGCCGTTCTGATTGCTGAAAAGGAATTGGAGAAAGTGAAAATTGAAGATGAGGTTACGGATGTAATCTGTGATCTATGTGGCAGAAATATGGTTATTAAGTATGGACCACATGGAAGATTTTTGGCCTGTCCAGGATTTCCAGACTGTCGTAATACGAAGCCATATTTGGAAAAAATTGGTGTAGAATGTCCTATCTGTGGAAAAGAACTTGTCTTAAAAAAGACCAAAAAAGGCAGAAAATATTATGGCTGTGAGGCAAATCCTGATTGTGAATTTATGTCTTGGCAGAAGCCATCGAAGGAGAAGTGTCCAGACTGTGGCGGCTATATGGTGGAAAAAGGAAATAAACTGGTTTGTGCGGATAGTCAATGTGGATTTGTGACAGAAAAGAAGAAATAGTAAGAATATAAAAATGCAAGCACAAGAAAATGTGAAAAAAAGAGAAAACTGTTGAAAATTCGCGGAAAATATGGTAAAATCGCATGTAGTAGCAAGGAGAAGAACCAGTTTTAATCAGGAGGTGTGTTATGAGTGTTCAGTTGTTAGACAAGACAAGAAAAATTAACAAATTGCTGCATAATAATAATTCCTCAAAAGTGGTTTTTAATGATATCTGTGAAGTCTTAACTGAAATTTTAGACTCCAATATCCTGGTTATTAGCAAGAAAGGAAAAGTATTGGGAACCAGCAGATGCGGCAGGACCGAAGAAATTAAGGAACTGATTGCCTATGAAGTTGGCGGGTTTATTGATTCCTTGCTTAATGAGAGACTTTTGGGAATATTATCAACCAAGGAGAATGTGAATTTGGAAACATTGGGATTTGTCTCTGAGGAGGTACGCCGGTTCCAGGCAATTATTACACCTATTGATATTGCAGGAGAGCGGTTGGGAACTTTATTTGTATATCGGCTGGAGGAATCTTATGATATTGACGATATAATATTAAGTGAATATGGGACTACGGTGGTAGGGCTTGAGATGATGCGTTCCGTGAACGAGGAGAGTGCAGAAGAATCCCGGAAAGTGCAGATTGTAAAGTCGGCAATCAGCACACTTTCGTTTTCTGAATTAGAAGCAATTACCCATATTTTTGATGAAATGGAAGGCAGAGAGGGGATTTTGGTGGCAAGCAAGATTGCAGACCGGGTGGGGATTACTCGGAGCGTTATTGTAAATGCCTTGCGCAAGTTCGAGAGCGCTGGCGTGATTGAATCTCGTTCTTCTGGGATGAAAGGAACTTATATCAAAGTCTTAAATGATGTGGTTTTTGAAGAATTGGAGAAAGTGAAAAAACAAAATATAAAAGACAGCTAAACGGATTTGGCAGTGAATAGAAAAGGAATTTGCAGGAGACTACAGATTCCTTTTTGTTGTTTCATAGGAAATATTTTCCAGAACTTTTTTGGGAAAATTTTGATATGTGTACCAAGAGGAGAGTGATCAAAAGAAAGGAGATGGAGCCAGTTTAGGTGGTCAGTACATTAGTGTGATGACCGAATTATATTCAGCCAAACCTCCTTGTCTATCCGCCCATCTGCTGCGTTGGATTTTCTATCCGTAGCCACCGCTACGCCGTTGAAAATCCGCCTTGCCGATGAGCGAATATTCTGCGGAGTTTCGCCAGATATAATGTGGTCAGTACACTCGTAATCATATTTTGACAGGAATGTCCATATAAATAAAAAGTCAAAACGGAGCAAATAGATTTAGAAAGTAATGTAAAAAAATTGTACTTTCTAAGACTGGAAAAACCTTTTGTTTTAAAGGTTTGTTTTGACAAAATAGCACAAGAACTGTGTAATTTTAGATGAAAAAAAGAAAAAAATACTTGCATTATGAGAGCTCTTGCGATAAGCTATAATAAGATAATTTCGCATAGGCTTTTGAAGAGAATGCACAGGATGGAAGGAGCAGGATTATGTTAAGCAGTGGTATCTATGATTATATTGATGTATGGAACAAAGCAGCGGATGCGGCATGGCTGCGGGACACTGCGATTGTCAACAATATTAGCAATGGCGATACACCTGGATATAAACGCCAGGATGTGGATTTTGAAGGCGTCCTCAAGCGAGAATTAGGAAGATCCAAGTATGTATCTTTGGATGAAAAGGTCAGCAATTTACATATGAATCATTTGAATGTATCTACCTATACGGATCATGAAAGTTATTCTTACCGCCTAGATGGAAATAATGTAGATCCAGAACAGGAACAGGCAGAATTGGTATCGAACCGAATTAAATATAATGGTTTAATTGATTGTATGTCCAAAGAATTTGCGAGAATTAAGAGTGTGATCAAGTAAAACAGGCATAATTTAAATGACTGTGTCAAAGAAAAGCCTAAAGAGGCAGGAATTTGGAGGTAGCAGTATGTCATTATTTCAATCTTTTAATATCAGTACATCTGGTATGACTGCACAGCGGTTTCGAATGGATGTAATTTCTGAGAATGTTGCCAATGCAACAACGACCAGAACGGAGGACGGCACTCCATATACCAGGAAGATTGTGACTTTTCGTGAAAAGCAAGTGACGCCGTTTAGCAGAGTGTTGAGTAACACAAGGGAAGCTTATCTTGGAAATGGTGTCAAGGTAAGTAAGGTATCAGAAGATACTAAGAACGATTATATTATGAAATATGATCCTTCTCATCCAGATGCGGATGAAAATGGTTATGTGTCATATCCGAATGTAAATATTATTACAGAGATGACGAACCTGATTGATGCAAGTCGTTCTTATGAAGCGAATATTACCGCCTTTGATACGAGTAAGGCGATTGCTTTAAAGGGATTAGAACTTGGCAAATAATACGAATAGCATAGTAGGGAGGCTTTTTAAATGGATATTTCAGCGTTGCAGAATGTGACAGCGGATTATATTAAAAATGTGGGTGGAAAGGTGAATCAATCTGCTGGTCAGGACCAGGGATTCCAGAGTGTGCTGCAGTCGGTGATGGATATGGTGAATGAAGCCAATGATTTGCAAAATCAGTCAGAGGAAGCGACCATGCGGTTTGCATTGGGCTATGCTACCAATACCCATGATTTGAAAGCAATTCAGGAGAAAGCAGATATTGCTTTGAATTACACAATAACAGTTCGAGATAAAATGCTGGAAGCTTACAAAGAAATAATGAACATGCAGATTTAAGATTTGCGTTCAGGAAGATGGGTAGGAGAGTCACATGCAGGAAAGAATCAGAAACATTCCACAACAGGTGTTGGAATGGTGGAATAAATTTTCAGTAAAACAGAAGACATTAATTGCAAGCATTACGCTGGCAGTTCTCGTTGGTCTGGTGATTGTTGTCAGGATTTTGACGACGCCTACGATGGTGCCAATTAGGAATTGTGAGAATACTAAAGAGGCGTCTCAGGTGAAAGACCTGTTGGTTGGAGAAGGGATATCGTATGAGGTCTCCAGCGACGGGCTAAATTTCTCGGTTAAGGCAGAGGATGAAGCAAATGCGGCGATTCTATTAGGTGAAAATGGGATTCCGGCTTCGAGATACGAATTTAGTAATGTGTTTGATGGTGGATTCAGCAATACAGAGTCAGATAAGTTCAAGAAGTATCAACGTTATCTGCAAGAAGAATTGGCAGAGCACTTGGAAAATCTTGACAACATACAGCATGCCACAGTAAAACTTAGTATGCCAATAGATGATGGTACAGTGTTGGCGATGGAGGAAAATACATATGCAGCCGTGTCATTGACTCTCTCTGAAGAAATGGATGAGGAGAAGGCCAGCGGCCTTGCAAAATGGATTGCCACAGCGGTGGGGAATGATAACACAGATGATATTTCTATTATGGATTCATCAGGCAATGTTCTGTTTACGGGAGGGGATACCGCTACTTCCGTTGGTGCGGCCAGCGGTCAACTTTCCTATAAGACAAAAGCGGAAAATATGGTGAAGAATCAGGTTAAGGATGTGATTCTTGGCACAGGAGTATATGACAGTGCATCTGTAGGGTTGAATTTAGATGTAAGTTTTGATGAGCGGGAAGAAGTAGACAATAATTATTATACAGAGAACGGTGCAGAACACGGACCAACTTCAAATGAACGTATTTTTGAGGAGGAGAGCACCGGAGGAGATGGTGGAGTTCCAGGAACAGATACCAATGGGGATGATACAGAGTATGTTTTGCCCGATGGGGCTGAGAGCAGTCATACGGTTTCAGATGTTGAGAGGCAATATAATACTAGTCAGCGGACTACCACGACAAAAGGCGGTGTGGGTGATATTAATTACGATAATTCCTCTATTACCGTAGTGGCTAACCAGTACCGCAATTACAGTGAAAGTGCTTTAAAATCTAGTGGTGAATTGGATGATATGACTTTTGACGAGTTTGTAGCTGCAAACCGTGAAAAAGTGAAATTGGATGTGGATGAGGATTTTGTGCAAATGGTGGCAAAAGCTACCGGATTCTCTGAAGATAATATTGTGATTGTAGCATATGAAATACCATTTTTTGAATATGCGGATGGTGGAATTAGAGATTTCTTTGATTACCTTCCACTTATTGTAGCAGTGTTGATTATGCTGATGTTGGGATTTGTAGTATTCCGAAGCACAAGAAGAGAACAAGTGGCAGAGGTGGAGCCAGAATTGTCTGTAGAGTCTTTACTTGCGTCCACGAAAGAGGCTGAAGAAAGCCTGGAGGATATTGGATTCTCTGAAAAATCTGAGACACGTATTTTAATTGAAAAATTTGTAGATGAAAATCCCGAAGCAGTGGCGTCACTGCTTAGAAACTGGTTGAATGAGGAGTGGGAGTGATATGGCAAGTTCAGAAGAATATAATGGAGTTCAAAAAGCGGCAATCTTGTTGATTGCATTAGGGCCAGAGAAATCAGCCTCTATTTTTAAACATTTAAAAGAAGAAGAAATTGAAGAGCTTACATTGGAAATTGCCAATACCAGAAGTATTTCCCCACAGACGAAAGAAGATGTTTTAAATGAATTTTATCAGATCTGTCTGGCTCAGCAGTACATTGCTGAGGGTGGTATTGGTTATGCGAAAGAATTGTTGGAAAAGGCATTGGGAGAAGAGAAAGCACAAGGTGTTATTTCCAAGCTGACAGCTTCCCTTCAGGTACGTCCTTTCGAATTTGTGCGTAAGACGGATCCATCTCAGCTTTTGAATTTTATTCAAGAAGAGCATCCTCAGACAATCGCAATGATTTTGTCTTATTTGTCGCCAGGCCAGGCTTCCGTGATTATCAGTTCTTTGATACCGGAAAAGCAGGCAGATGTGGCGAAGCGTATTGCGATGATGGACAGAACTTCACCAGATGTGATAAAGGAAGTGGAGCGAGTATTGGAACGAAAACTTTCTTCTTTGGTAAATCAGGATTACACAATTGTGGGCGGTGTAGATGCAGTTGTAAACATTTTGAATACAGTAGACCGCGCTACAGAAAAACATATTATGGAATCTCTTGAGATTGAAGAGCCAGAATTGGCAGATGAAATCCGTAAGAAGATGTTCGTATTTGAAGACATTCTTCTTCTGGATGACCGTGCGATCCAGCGTGTTCTCCGAGATGTGGATAATAATGATCTGGGAGTAGCGCTGAAGGCGGCAAATGAAGATGTTCAGAATGTCATCTTTAAGAACATGTCAAAGCGTTTGGCATCCATGATTAAGGAAGATATGGAATATATGGGACCAGTCCGAATGAAGGATGTGGAAGAAGCGCAGCAGAAGATTGTTGGTATTATCCGTAAGCTGGAAGATTCAGCAGAGATTGTAATCTCCAGAGGTGGAGGTGACGAGATCGTTGTCTAACTTGTATAAGCAAAGGTATATTTCTAATGACCAAGGGCCAAGGGTTATCAATTCCAATCTTAGAGTGGCAGAGCGAATGAAGGAGCTGGAAAGGATGATGATGAGTCAGATTCCTGACCAGCAGGGAAGTGTAGATGGTTTTATTGCAGGATTGCAGATGGAAGTGGTAGATGCAGTTCCCAAGGAACCGGAACTTACCCCAGAAGAAATTAAAAAGCAAGCTGAGGAAGAGGCTGATGGAATTCTTGCAGATGCAAGAGAGCAGATGGAAGCTATTATTTCAGATGCACAAAATCAGGCAGAAGCTATCAAGGAGCAGGCCAGAAATGAAGGGTTTGCTGCGGGAGAGCAGGAAGGAAACGCCAAAGCGAATGCAAGACTGGAAGAGCTCAGTCGCCAGTTGGATGAAGAGAGCCGCAGGTTGGAAGAAGATTATCAGCAAAAAATACAGGAATTAGAACCTTATTTGGTGGATATTATTTCTGATATATTTGAAAAGGTTTTCCATGTACAATTTGATGATAAAAAGGAAATATTAATTTATTTAATCCAAAAAGTTATTTTAAGCGCAGAAGGTACAAAAGAGTTCCAGGTGCGTGTAAGCTTGAAGGATTATGAGTTTGTGGAGGAACACAAGAAATACATTACCGATCAGGTTGGGCAGGCTGTCCATGTGGAAATCATGGCGGACGCCGCTTTACAGGAACGGCAGTGTATGATAGAAACAGATTCTGGTGTGTTCGAATGCGGAATGGATGTTCAGCTTGAGAATTTAACGAAAACTATAAAGTCATTGAGTTTGTGAGGAAAAGAATGTGACATATAATTTTGATAAATATGCTGAATTGGCAGAAAAAAATTATTATAGACATTTAGGAAAAGTAGTAAAGATTGTAGGACTTACGATAGAATCTGTGGGCCCAAATGCCAAACTGAATGACTTGTGCCGTATTATCATTGATAAGAACAAGAATATCTCTATTATGGCAGAGGTGGTAGGTTTCAGGGATAAAAGACTGCTTCTTATGCCTTATGAGAGTGTAGAAGGTTTGGGCGTAGGGTGTATCGTAGAAAATACGGGACATCCTTTGTCTGTTTATGTAGGAGATGAAATGCTGGGGCATACTCTGGATGGTATGGGAAGACCTACAGATGTTGAGGAATTGGTGTTAAAAGAGGAATATCCAGTAGATGCAGCTCCACCAGATCCAATGGCAAGAGTTATCATTGAGGATGTACTTCCTTTGGGAGTAAAAGCGGTAGATGGACTGATTACAGTTGGAAAGGGACAAAGAATTGGAATTTTTGCTGGTTCTGGCGTGGGGAAGAGTACATTGCTTGGTATGTTTGCCAGAAATACACGGGCAGATATTAATGTAATTGCGCTGATTGGAGAGCGAGGCAGAGAGGTAAGAGAGTTTATCGAAAGGGATATGGGGGAAGAGGGAATGCGTCGTTCAGTGGTGGTAGTAGCGACCTCTGACCGTCCAGCTCTTCTAAGACGAAATGCAGCAAAAACAGCTACAGCGATAGCAGAGTATTTCAGAGATCAGGGCAAGGATGTATTATTGATGATGGATTCTCTAACACGTTTTTCTATGGCCCAGCGAGAAATTGGACTTGCATCTGGAGAACCCCCAGTAACTAGAGGTTATCCGCCTAGTGTGTATTCTGAGATGCCAAAGCTGCTGGAACGGGCAGGAAACTCTGATAAAGGTTCCATCACGGGATTGTATACTGTTTTGGTAGATGGTGACGACTTTAACGAGCCAATTACAGATACTGCAAGAAGTATTTTGGATGGGCATATTATGTTGGATCGTAAGTTAGCACATAGGAATCATTATCCAGCGATTGATGTACTTCAAAGTATTTCTCGTGTAATGAGTTCTATTGCAGGGAAGGAGCATAAAGAAGCTGCTGGCAAGCTTAAGAATGTGTTAGCTACCTATCAGGAAGCGGAGGACTTGATTAATATTGGTGCATATAAAAACGGTTCTAATCAGAATATTGATTATGCGATTGAGAAGATTGGTGAAGTGAATCACTTTTTATTACAGGAGACTCACGATAAGTTTACGTTTGAAGAAATATTAGACATGATGGAACAGATTTTTTAGTCATAGCAGGTTTAAAATCTAAGAGGTTTTTATGGCGAAGTTTACATATAAAATGCAGAATATCTTGGACATTAAGTATAAGCTGGAAACCCAGGCGAAAACAGCTTTTTCCATTGCAGCGGCAAATTTGAACAAAGAAGAGGAAAAGTTAGAAGCACTACGTCAAAGAAGGATTGCTTATGAAATCCGAGCGCGGGAATTGATGGAGGATCGATTAGATTTTCATGAAATCCGGGTTACCCGAACCGCAATTGAGACAATGAAGGGAGCAATTCGAAATCAGACCCTTGTTGTCCATGTAGCACAGCGTAATCTAGAGAGTGCCAGGAAACATTTGCAGGAAGTTATGACAGAACGTAAAACCCATGAGATTTTGAAAGAAAAAGCCTTTGAGGAATTTAAGAAAGAACTAGAAAAGGAAGAAAGCAAGGCGGTGGATGAGCTGGTAAGCTTTACTCACAATCATGCAATAGAAGGATAGGCGGTGGAAATATGGCAGACCCGATGTTAGACCAGGGTGAAACAGGTGCTTTGGACAAAAAAGCGCAAAAAAAAGCAGAAAAAGCCAGAAAAAAGGAAGAGAAAATGAATAGAAGTCAGGTACAGGAGGAGACACCGGAAGAGCCAGAAAGTGGAGGCAAACTGGCGGTCGTTCTGGCATCTATTATATTTATTATTATCTGGCTTGCAATTCTTGCACTGGTAATCAAGATGGATATTGGCGGATTTGGTTCTACAGTATTGCAGCCCATACTAAAGGATGTTCCATATATCAATAAAATTTTGCCTGAAACTGTCCATAAGGAGACAGCAGCGGATGCACAATATCCGTATACGACCTTAAAAGAGGCGATTGATCGAATTAAGGAGTTGGAAGTGGAATTGTCCAATGCGCAATCTCAGTCCAAAGGAGATTCTGAATCTGTGACACAACTTCAAGCTGAAGTAGAACGGTTGAAGGCATTTGAAAGTGAACAGGCGGAATTTGAAAAACAAAAGACAGAGTTTTATAAAGAGGTTGTGTTCAATGAGAATGCACCCGATATATCAGAATATAAGGCATATTACGAAAGTATTGATCCAGCAAATGCAGAGGTTTTGTATAAACAGGTGATTCAGCAACAAGAGGCAAGTGAAGAGATACAGGAATATGCCAATACATATGCATCCATGAAGCCCAAACAGGCAGCGGCGCTTATGGAGAAGATGACAGATGATTTGAAGTTGGTGGCAAAGATTTTGGAGAATATGGCGGTAGATGCCAGGGCAAAGATATTAGATGCCATGGATCCTGAGGTTGCCGCGCGGCTCACGAAACTGATGGAGCCATAATGATACGGTTATAGAGTCCTTTTTGGGATTTTATAATAATATATAGTAAGATATACTCTCGGAATCTCACTTATACCTGCTTTTACGGCTGATTTTCCGCCAAATGCACACAAATTTAATCAACGTACCATCCGGGTACGCTCCTGAATTTGTGCACATCTGACAAAAAAATCTTCTCGCAAAATCAGGCACAAAGAGAATCCGAGCGTACATTAAGCAGGAAAGGAGGAATGTACATGGTAACCAGTAAAGTGGCTCAGATTGCTGCTATGTTGGGCAGCCCCGATTTGCTTCAGACACAGAAACAGCAACAGGGGACAGAAGCTGCTTTTGGAGCATTTTTGAATCAGACATCTGTGGACAGAGGACAACAAAAGTTTTCTGCAAATGAAAATGTTCCTGTTGTTAAGACAGAAATGTCTGAACAGGCTGTTTATGAAAGAGAGACAGCGAAATCCAGTTATCGGGAAAATACAATTTCCCATGAAGGGTCTTCTAATGTAGAGGATAAGTTGCCAGAAGATACCGCTGAAAAACTAAAGACCTTTGAGAAAGAGGTTAAAGAAGCAGTGGCAGAGGAACTTGGAATCTCAGAAGAAGAACTTACAGAACAGATGGAAGCTATGGGACTAACCGTTCTGGATCTAGTAGATCCGTCTAAGTTGGCTGGTTTGGTTCTGGAATTGACAGGCAGTGAGGATATTAGTGGATTGTTGTTGAGCGAGGATTTTCAGCAAATTCTTAGCCAGATCACGGAATTGTCACAGGAGCTTGGAGTTCAGCTAAATCTGACACCGGAAGAATTGGGACAGGTGATGGATAAGTTGGAGGCAATGCTGACAGAGGAATCACAGGAGATTTTGACCCAAGATATAGAAAAAATGCCTATAGAGCAGTCAGATACGTCAGCAGATATTGTTCCAGATTCTGAGAAACAAGCAGGAACAGTGCAGACATCGGTTCAGAATCCAGAGGAAGATGTAAATTCACAGAAACCTCAGGAACGTACAGAGTTGCAGACAGAACAGAGGAATGCAGACGTAACAGTTCAAGGACAAGAGGAACAGTCAGAGACAAAGGATAACAATGCTTCTAAGGAATCTTTCTCAGAATTGACACAGAATGCAGAAGGCAATGAGAAGGCAGAGACTCCAAAAACACATGTCACATATCAGACAACGGTTCAGACAGTGAATCAGGGTCAGGGGGTAGAGGTAACTCAGACAATCGTTCAGACGAAAGTGAATGTGGAAGATATCTTTCGTCAGGTTAGTCAGATGACCAGGGTATTTGTAGGCCAGGCAGAATCATCAATTGAAATGCAGTTGAATCCGGCTAATCTTGGAAAAGTGTATCTTCAGGTTGTATCCAGGGATGGCGTAATTACGGCTCAGCTTGCTGCACAGAATGAGGCGGTAAAGGAAGCTCTGGAAAGCCAATTAGTTGTATTAAAAGAGAATATGGATCAACAGGGCATGAAAGTGGAAGCCATTGAGGTCACTGTTGCCAGTCATGGGTTTGAACGCAATCTGGAAGAAAATCAGAAAAATGCTGCCAGACAGCAACAAGAAGAAGAGCTGCGTAAATCCGGCAGGAGAAATCTTAATCTAAATAATTTGGATGAATTGGAAGGGTTGATGTCAGAAGAAGAAAGTCTTGTGGCAAAGATTATGGCAGAACAAGGCAACAGTCTGAACATAACAGCATAATTGTAAGAAAGGAGAAATCATATGGGAATTATTGTACCAGTAAAAGATGGCCAGGTCGTAGATACTTCTGCCTCTTCGAATTCGTTATCGGAAGCAGGAAAATCCAGCGGCAGTTCTTTAGGGAAAGATGCTTTTTTGCAGCTTTTGGTAGCTCAGATGAAATACCAAGATCCATTGGAACCTACTTCTAATACGGAATATATTTCACAGCTTGCTACATTCTCATCTCTGGAGGAGATGCAGAATTTGAATACTACAATGGAAGCGCAGCAGGCAACAAATCTAGTAGGCAAAACCGTTATTATGAAGGTGACAAGCAAAACGGGAGCATCCGATGTGGTACAGGGAAAAGTAGATTATATTGTCAAGGAAAATGGCAAGTTATATGTATCAATTGAAGATAATCTGTATTCTCTGGATGATTTGGATAAAGTGGTAGATGACGATTATCTGGATGCACTCTCGATTGCGGAAGATTTTGAGAAGGTGCTTGATGAACTTCCAGATCCGAAAAAGTTAACCTTAAAGGATAAGGATGCTTTGGAGGCAGTGAGAAAAGCTTATAACAGTTTGACAGCTTATCAGCAGAAGTTTATTGAAAAGTACTGTGAACCATCATTAAATAAATTAAAGGAACTGCTTGCTAAGATGAAGGAATTGGAACAAATCGCAGGAGAAGGCGATGATTCCAACGATGATACTGATACTGACGGCACAGAAGGTGCAGAAGGGTCAGATGACAAGGATGATACCTCCAAAGTCTAATCAGGAGGAAAGCAAGGACGCTTAGAATGGAGAGAGCATATGAATAAAATTTCAAATCAATTCTCTTCTATAGAACAAATCACAGACCAGTATCTGAAACATGGTGGCAAAGAGTCAGCCGCAACAGCAGAATTGTCCTTTGAGGATATTTTAAGGCGCAGGCAGTCTGTGAGTGAAGATTCTGCATTAAAATTTTCAAAACATGCTTCCATGCGGCTACAAAGCAGAAAGATAGAGCTTTCTAATGAACAGAAAGAACGCTTGGAAAATGGGGCAGAAAAGGCAGAAGCGAAGGGAATGAAGGAATCCCTTGTAATAGTTGATTCCTATTCGTTTATTGTGAATGTGCCAAATAAGACAGTGGTGACGGCCATGGATCAGAAAGAGTCAGGGGAAAATATATATACAAACATAGATGGAGCCGTAATTATGTAGCTGGACCTGAGAACAGGAAGCGAACGATCTTTGAATGACAGAAAAGATCATACGGCACAAAATTCAGGAGGTTGTTTCATTATGATGAGAGCATTGTATTCTGGTGTGTCAGGATTAAAGACACACCAGACAAAGATGGATGTAATTGGTAATAATATTGCAAACGTAAATACCGTTGCATTTAAATCATCCAGTACCACGTTTAGTGACATTATGTATCAGAACATTTCAAATGCGTCTGGAGCCACAGCTAATAAGGGTGGTGTAAACATGAAGCAGATTGGTCTTGGTGTTACCACTGGTTCCACATCTGTAAATATTTCTACGCCAGGTTCTACGCAGACTACTGGAGACGGATGGGACTTGAGAATTACCGGAGACAGTTTCTTTATTGTAAATAATGGTAAAGAAAATTTATTTACCAAGGCAGGTGCATTCTATATTGATGGTTCAGGCACTTTAACTACTAAGGCAACTGGTTATAACGTTATGGGATGGCAAGTTGACACCACAACAGGGACGATCCGTAAAGACACAGTTTCCCCGTTGCGTATCATGACAGGAACCAATTTAACATCTCCACCAGAGGCGACTACAGAGGCGAACTGTAGTGGGGTATTGGATAAGAATAATGTGCAGATAAATAGTGATGATGGTTATATTATGAGTCTTACGTTTTATGATGCACTTGGTTACAGCTATTCAGCTAAATTTGCTGTGAAGACTGCAGATGTGGATACGCTTACGTATACAGTGGAACTTACGGATATTTTGGATGCAAATAATCATTCTATTTTGAAAGATTATTTGGAGGCGGATCCTGTAAATAATACGATGACAAATATATTTGGTGAACCTACAAATGTGAGACGTTCTTATAACCTTGCAGGTAATTTTACCTATGATGGCACGAATTTCCGTGATGCAGAGGGTGAAGTTCTTACATATGATGATGCCAATAAGAAATTTAAGACGGCTGCTGGTGTTGAATATTCTGTAACTTCCATGTTTGGAATCTCAGATAAGCAGGCAGAGGATTTTACATTCCCCTCAGATAGAATTACACAGAACGGTACTTCCGCTGTTTATAGCTATACGGAGACAGTGTATGGTTACAGATTGGATTTTAAAGAGGATGAGCCAGATGGAGGAACATTTCAATGGGTTGGTCAGGAAGGTTCAGATTCTGTAACGTTAAAGATGTCAGCCCTTGGTGGTGAGTTCCGAAATATCAATGTTGATTTTTCAGAATCACAATGTTATGATAATGGTAA
Organism: uncultured Lachnospiraceae bacterium; assembly: GCA_910580015.1. Classification (GTDB taxonomy): domain Bacteria; phylum Bacillota; class Clostridia; order Lachnospirales; family Lachnospiraceae; genus Petralouisia. The sequence continues at coordinate 26,284 of CAJTVT010000021.1, read as the reverse complement.
AAATTGTACCCTTGGACTGGATAAGGGAGATGTTACTGGACTGAAAGGACTGGGAAGGCGTCTTGGAAGTATGACAGGTGTAGAAGTTGCAGAGAACGGTGAGATTTATGGAAGTTACGACAATGGAACCAGACGATTGCTGGGACAGATTGCAGTCACAACATTCCCTAATCCAGCAGGTCTTGAAAAGCTTGGAGAGAACTGTTATCAGCAGACGTTGAACTCTGGTGATTTCGATGGTATTGGGCAAGATATCACTGCGGATGGCGGTAAGATGTCCAGCGGCGTTTTAGAGATGTCCAATGTAGATCTTGCTACAGAGTTTACTGAGATGATTACAACTCAGAGAGGTTTCCAGGCGAATTCTAGAATTATTACGACGTCTGACAGCTTGTTAGAGGAATTGGTAAATCTGAAACGGTAATAGATAATTAGGACAGTAAAACATTAACAGATTTTTACAATAAAATTTAAGATATCTTGAGGAACTATATTTCATAGTTCCTCAAGATATGATATAATGTCTGTGGATCGTGGACATAGAATATGGCACATCCTATCAAATTAAGAGGTGAGGCTTCATGATAGAGGTCACAAAATTAAATGATACAAAGATATTAATTAATGCGGAATTAATTGAAACAGTGGAGGAAACACCGGACACTGTCATTTCTTTTGTAACAGGGAAGAAAATAATTGTAAAAGAAAGTAGACAAGAGGTCAAAAATTTAGTAGTATTGTATAAGAGAGATTTTATGGCAAGTGGTCTTCCTTGGTTAAAAGAAGAATAATTATGGATAGAACACACTTCATGGATGAAAAGGGCAGGTGGAAAAATTGGATTTAGCGTCTTTACTTGGAATTATACTTGGTTTTGGATTGATGATATTAGGTATTGTCAGTGGTGACCAGGGAGTGTCAGCGTTGGGGAACTTTTTGGATTTGAACTCTGTGTTTATTACAATCGGAGGTTCTCTGGCAGGTGTTTTGGCTTCCCATACCATATCTGATTTCCTGAATGGGTTAAAGAGCTTTACACTGGTGTTTAAAACTCCCAAGGCGGATGTAGGCGAGGTAATCAAACACATTATTGACTTATCCAATATAGCGAGAAAGGAAGGACTTCTTGCTTTGGAGGAAGCAGCAAATGGAATTGAAGATGAATTTTTAAAAAAGGGTATCATGCTGGTTGTAGACGGTACAGATCCAGAACTTGTAAGAGGAATTATGGAAGCGGATTTGATGTGTGTGGAATCCAGACATAAGACTACTATCGGGTTCTGGGACAAATGGGCAGCGTTAGGTCCTGCTTGGGGTATGATTGGTACCTTGATCGGATTGATTAACATGTTGAAGTTAATGGACGATCCTTCAACGGTTGGACCAAGTATGGCGATAGCGTTGATCACTACATTGTATGGTTCTGTCATTGCGAACTGGCTGTGTGCGCCTACGGCGGCAAAGCTGAAGGTTAATAATGATACAGAGATTATGATTAAGGAAGTAACGGTGGAAGGTCTTTTGTCCATACAGGCAGGAGAAAATCCCCGTGTCATAGAAGAAAAACTGAAATCTTTCCTGTCACCGAAAATGCGTGAAAGTATGTTGGAGCAGGGCGGAGGTGAAGAGTAATGGCAAAAAGAAAAGTAGAAGAATCCAGTGGAGGAGAAGCTTCGTGGCTGAATACCTTTGCTGATTTGATGAATCTTTTACTGTGCTTTTTCGTACTTTTGTTTGCAATGTCCACTGTGGATGCAGATAAATGGGATCAGCTTGTACAGTCCATGCAGAACAGTTTCAGTATTTTATCATCAGGTGGTAATACCGTAGGGGAAGGGATGATGATTGCTTCCGGAGTTAGCCAGTTGGAATTGCTGGATGAATACTATAGAGAGAAGACCAATTCTTCTTCAGAGGACACAGAGGAACAAGAGCCATTGGATGAATTTGAGACCAATGGGTCAGAGCCCAAAGACAAAGATGGGGAAGAAGAGCTGAAGGAGGAATTGGAAGAAGCAGGTTTGAAGGAATCTGAGGAGATGGCGCAGAAGATTGAACAGGAACTGATCAAACAGCAGATTGGGGATCAGGCAGAGGTAGATGTAAATGCGCAATTTGTAAGGATTACCTTAAGTGGAGCGCTCTTGTTTGATTCAGCACAGGCTCAGATCCGAGAGGATGCCCTTCCATTGGTTGATAAGTTGGCTTTGATTTTGGAAAAATACAATAACAGCCTGATCAATATCGAGGGACATACGGATAATGTTCCGATAAGTAATGAACGATACGAAAACAATGATTTGTTATCTGCCTATCGAGCTTTTGCCGTGAAGGATTATATTTTAGGAAAAACAGCGTTGGAGCCTGGAAAAATTAATGCGACAGGCTGTGGAGAGTATAATCCGGTGGCAGATAATTCTACCCAAGAGGGACGTGCGAGGAACCGTCGGGTAGAGATCAAAATATATAATTCGTATAATTCTAATTAGAAAGGAAGAACACCATGAAGAAGAATTTAATGAGTGTCTTAATTCTGGCACTGGTAGTTGCAAATCTGATTTTGACAGCAATTCTGATGATTTCCGTTGTACCACAGACAAAAAAAGCCAATGAACTGATTAACAAAGTATGTTCGGCAATTGATCTGGAATTAGAGGGTGGAAAAGAAAATTCCATTACCGTTCCAATCGAACAGTTGGAGACAGTACAGATTGCTTCAGGTGAAAGTCTTACCATCAATTTGAAAAGCGAGGGAGATACTAAGAGTTATGCGGTGATTTCTATATCTCTGGCTTTAGATAAAAAGAACAAGGGATATAAGAAAGGTGTAGAATATATTACAGCAAATGAAGATCTTATCAAGGGTGAAATTATTAAGATTGTATCAAGCCATACAATTGATGATATGCGTAATAACCAGGAAGATGTTCAGGAGGAGATATTGAGACGTCTTCGTAAGCTGTTTGATTCGGATTTTATAGTAAGTGTGGCATTTCCTACTTATACTTATGAAGAGGGCAGCAAATAAAATATGACGAAAATGTCAGGTGGTGAAAGAAAATGGGCGAGGTCTTATCACAAAATGAGATAGACAGTCTGCTAAGTGCACTAAATAGTGGTGAATTTGATGCGGAAGAAATGAAAGACAGCGGGGAAAAGCAGGTAAAAAATTATGATTTTGCAAGACCTGCAAAATTTTCTAAAGAGCATCTTAGAACCATGGAAATCATATTTGAACATTATGGGCGATTATTGTCGACGAATCTTCCTGCATATCTTCGGAAAAATATCCAGGTGGAGGTGATGAATTCAGAGGCAGTTACATATTCAGAATTTTCTAATGCCCTTTCAAATCCGGTGCTTTTGGGAGTGGTTAATTTTGAGCCATTGCCAGGCAGTATAATAATGGAATTGGCAACGAATCTTGGATATGCCATGGTGGACCGTATGTTAGGTGGATTGGGAGATCCTTTGGAGAAAAGCCGTGAGTTTTCAGAGATAGAACTTCTGATTATTGAGCGTATTATGAATGCGTGTATTAATCTCTTGGCAGAACCATGGAAAAATGTTATTGAGATTCATCCCAGACTGGAGCGAATTGAGACCAATTCTCAGTTTGCGCAGTTTATTTCCCCTAGTGAGATGATAGCGATTATTACAATGAATATAAAAGTAGGGGATGTTGAGGGACTTATGAATGTATGTCTGCCCTATATGACATTGGAAGATGTTATGGACAGATTGAATACAAAATACTGGTTTTCAAGTATGCAGGCTCATGGAGATCAGGAATATACAGAGCTTATGGAATCCTTACTTTCCAAAGTTATCATGCCTGTGAAAGCAGTTTTGGGCAACAGCAGCATTTCAGTGAATGATTTTATAAATCTCCAGGTTGGAGATATTATCCGTTTAGATACCAAAGCGGAACAAGAACTGAAGATATACGTTGGAAACATTAAAAAATTTACTGCTTTGCCTGGAGCATCGGGAGATCGATATGCAGTAAGAGTTACATCAATAATCAGAGAGGAGCAGTGAAGTTATGGATGGAGTTCTGTCACAGGAAGAGATCAGCGCTCTGCTGAACGGTGATGGGGAAGCAGAAACAGTCGGTGGGTTAGAAGAAGATTCATTGACATCAGATGAGATGGATGCCATAGGTGAGATTTCCAATATCAGTATGGGAACAGCAGCTACAACATTGTTCTCACTGGTAAATAGAAAAGTAGAAATTTCCACACCAGTGGTAAGTTTTGCTACTTGGGATGATATTGTAGAGGAATATGAGAGACCATGTGTATTTATCCGAATTGCCTATACTGTTGGATTGGATGGAAGTAATCTTTTGGTACTGCGGGAGCAGGATGTAAAGATTATAACAGATTTGATGATGGGCGGTGATGGGACAAATACAGAGGTTGAGTTGGGAGAGTTGCATTTAAGTGCAATCTGTGAGGCTATGAATCAGATGATGGGTAGTGCAGCAACCTCCTTGTCATCTATGTTAAATAAGATGATTGATATTAGTCCTCCATCAGCGGATTTAGTAGATTTGAAAGATACCATTGATGGAACGGAGATTGATGAGTTTCTCGGTGGTCAGTTTGTAAAAATTTCCTTCTTAATGGAAATTGGAGATTTGGTTAAAAGCAATATTATGCAGTTGTATCCAATTTCCTTTGCAAAGGAGATGTGCAGTGGAGTAGCTGAGACTATGGGAGCAGATGCGGCTTCCGGAGAAGCAGCACAATCGTCACAACCTGCCGCTGCACCTCAGCAGCCAGCAGCAGGACAGCCTCAGGCACAGCCGATGGGTGGTGCTCAGCCAATGATGGGGATGCCAATGATGGGGCAACCGATGATGGGAATGCCAATGAATGATATGTCACAAATGTATGCACAGCAGCCAGTAAATGTACAGCCAGCGCAGTTCCAGACTTTTGCTGGAGATTTTAATCCCATTACACAGCAGGAAAATATTGGTTTGATTATGGATGTTCCGTTGGATGTTTCAGTGGAGCTTGGAAGAACTAGTAAATCAATTCAAGACATTTTGGAATTTGCTCCTGGTACAATTATAGAGTTAAATAAGATTGCAGGAGAGCCAATTGATGTGTTAGTAAACGGTAAATACGTTGCGAAAGGCGAAGTAGTTGTGTTAGAGGAGAGCTTTGGCGTGCGTATTACTGAAATTATAAATAACTAAAATAAAAGTGATATCAAGGAGAGAAGATATGGCAAAGAATATTTTGATTTGTGATGACGCAGCATTTATGAGAATGATGATTAAGGACATTCTTACAAAGAATGGTTACACTGTTGCTGGAGAAGCTGAGAATGGTCTGAAAGCAGTGGAGAAGTATAATGAACTTAAACCAGATTTGGTTTTGATGGATATTACTATGCCAGAGATGGATGGAATTCAGGCTTTGAAACAGATAAAGTCCGTAGACCCTTCTGCTAGTATTATTATGTGTTCTGCAATGGGACAGCAGGCGATGGTTATTGAAGCAATCCAATCAGGAGCAAAAGACTTTATTGTAAAGCCTTTCCAGGCAGAGCGTGTATTAGAAGCTGTGAAAAAAGTAGTTGGATAGTTATATGATTATCATGAATGCTTTCTCAAAATGGGAAAATTTCTTTCAACTGATAGGGGTACTGCTTGTGTTCCTGTTTGTATTGGCCATTACATATTTTACTACCAGGTGGATTGCCCAATATCAACAGGGAGTAATGAAAAGCAGAAATATACAGGTAGTGGAAGCGTTTCGGGTAAATAACACAAAGTTTATCCAGATTATGCGAGTTGGAACAAAATATCTTGTTATTTCTGTCTGCAAAGATACAATTAATGTTTTGGCAGAACTGACAGAAGAAGAATTAACCTGGAAGCCTTCAGAAGAAGAATTTCAGGAAAGCAGAATGAATGAAAATTTTCAGGAAATTTTAGATAAACTGAAAAAGAAAATTCCAAGGAAGTAGGCAGAGCTATATGAAAAAACTAAAAAAGATATATTGCGGGACTTCCTTTGCTTTTGGTATCTTTACATTGTTGTTGGCTTTGTTTTTATGTTTTGGACAAAGCGCATATGCGACAGGAATCGATGATCCAGTGACAAATGGCAGGACGCAGCAGAGTACTAGGAGTCCCTCCAGTACAGATAGGACAGATACCACTGGTCTTCACGTGATGTGGGGCAATGAGAATGGGGATTTGTCTGCGAATATCAGAATTTTATTGGTGCTGACAGTTATTTCTCTAGCACCATCTATTCTGATTATGCTTACGTCCTTTACCAGAATTATTGTGGTACTGCATTTTGTGAGAACTGCGGTGGGAACACAAACTGTGCCACCCAATCAGGTATTAGTAGGACTGGCATTATTTTTAACATTATTTATTATGAATCCAGTGTTTTCTGAACTGAATGAGACCGTAATCAAGCCATTGGATGCAGGTGAGATAAATCAGGAGGAGGCATTAGAGATTGCAGAGCAACCTATCCGCAGATTTATGTATAAGGAAATGCAGAGAAAGGATTTGCAACTTTTCTGTGATATTGCGGAGATTGATATGACAGGTATGGATTTGACGGAACCAGAAACTTTGGAAGCAATTCCTATGAGTGTGATTATACCAAGTTTTATTATAAGTGAATTGCGAACAGCGTTTATTATTGGTTTTTTGATTTATATACCTTTTATTGTAATTGATATGGTTGTGGCGTCGGTGTTAATGTCAATGGGTATGATGATGTTGCCACCTACAACGATTTCCATGCCGTTTAAGATATTATTGTTTGTGCTTGCAGACGGATGGGATTTGGTGATAGGAAATCTTGTAAAAACTTTTTATTGACGGAGAATGAGGTGAATACATATGATCACACAGGATCAGGTAATGGATATCGCAAGGGATGCACTGTTTTTGATTATTAAAGTTTCGGCTCCTTTGTTGTTAATTTCTCTTATTATAGGACTTGTTATCAGTATTTTTCAAACGGTTACTTCTATTCAGGAGCAAACGTTGACCTTTGTACCAAAGATTATCGTAGTATTTTTAGGTATGATGCTGATTGGAGGTTGGATGATGGAGGAATTGTCCAATTATATGGTGGAACTGTGGAGTAATTTTGGCCTGTATCTGCGTTAGGTTGAGACAGTATGGTAAACTATGGCTTTTCGTTATATACATTTGAATATTTTTTGATGATATTGGTAAGGGTTGCAACGTTTGTATATATTGCTCCATTTTTTGGGATGGCGAATACCCCGAATCGAGTTAAAGTGGGATTTTCGGCATGTGTGGCTATTATTTTATACCAAGTAATACAACCAAAGGAGGCTTTGGTATATTCTGGAGTGATTGAGTTTGCCATCATCGTTCTGAAAGAAGGAATTACAGGGTTGCTCATTGGTTTTGCAGCAAATATTTGTAATTCCATTATTGTGTTTTCAGGAAAAGTGATTGATATGGAGATTGGTCTCGCCATGGCAAGTATGTATGATCCGACTACGAAGAGCCAATCAGGTCTTACAGGTGTGATGTATAATTATTTTATTATGATGCTTCTCATCGTAACAAATATGCATCACTATATTTTACGGGCTTTGTTGGACACTTTTCAGATTATTCCAATTAATGGAGCCGTTTTTGACTGGTCCCATCTAATGACTTCTATGACAACATATATGACGGATCTGATGGTGATTGGATTTCGGATTGTACTTCCTGTTTTTGCATGTAGTATGATTTTGAGTTGTATTTTGGGAATTATGGCAAAGGTTGCACCGCAGATGAATATGTTTGCAGTGGGAATGCAGATAAAAGTTTTGATTGGGTTAGGAATTATGTTTCTGACGATTGTACTGCTTCCCGATATTTCTAGTTTTATATTTACAGAGATGAAACGAATGATTGTTTCTATGATTGAAGGAATGTATTGACGTGAGAGAAGAACCTTACTTTTTGCTGGAATATGAGCTTCAGTGGTTTGCGAAAGATGGTGAGGGAGGGGAAAAGACAGAGCCCGCCACTGCCAAGAAACTGCAAGATGCCAGAGAAAATGGTCAGGTGGCCAAAAGTCAGGAATTGAATCATGCAGTTGGATTGATTTCGTTGTTTCTAATGCTAAAGATGTTTATACCTTTTGTTGGGGAACATTTGCTTAATGGTTTTCCAATGATATATAATAAGATTCCAGATATTATTAATGAAAGCATCGGTGGTTTGTCTGTATTTGTGATACAGAGGGTTATCAATAATGTGATGCTTACGATTTTACAAATTCTGTCACCTTTTTTTGTGATTGGTTTTTCTTTATCTGTGCTGATCAATATTCTTCAGGTAAAATGGAAAATAACAACAAAGCCAATGAAGCCTAAGATTAGCAAACTTAATCCGCTTAATGGTTTTAAACGTATCTTTTCCAAGGATTCCCTGTTTGAATTGCTGAAATCTATTGTTAAAATAATACTGATTATTTATGTAGCCTATACTTCTATAAAGGATCATCAAAATGAGTTGTTTTTACTGTATGATATTCCATTGTTTCAGGTGATATTGTTGATAGGAACGATTGTGATTGATACAGGATTGAAAATTAGCTTTGTTTATCTGATAGTGGGAATTGCAGATTTGATTTATCAGAGGCATAAGTTCAAGGAAGACATGAAGATGACTAAACAGGAGGTAAAGGACGAATATAAGAATATTGAGGGAAATCCTGAAATTAAAGGGCGCCAGCGTTCGAAGATGAGGGAAGCCTCTCAAAGACGTATGATGCAGAGTTTACCCAGTGCAGATGTGGTAATTACCAATCCTACCCATTATGCGGTGGCGATCAAATATGATTCCCAAAAGAATTCTGCGCCTATCGTTGTGGCCAAGGGAGAAGATTTTCTTGCGCAGAAGATCCGAGAAACTGCAAAAGAGCATCATATTGAAATTGTAGAAAATAAGCCTCTGGCGCGGATGCTCTATGCCAATGTGGACGTTGGGCAGGAGGTTCCGCCAGAATTGTATCAGGCAGTAGCAGAGGTATTGGCATTTGTGTACAGTCTGAGAGAAAATAGATAAATCAAAAAAAGTGACGATGTGTCATCATTGAAAAGAGTAAATAAAGAAAGAAGAGACGAAAGGAGAATGCAGCATGAAAAAGGCGGATGTTGGGATAGCATTATATTTGCTGGCAGCTATTATATTCTTTATTGTGCCAATTCCATCTTTCTTGTTAGATATTATGCTGGCTGTGAACATTTCCATTGCATTGATTATTTTGATGAATGCATTGTTTGTAGAAGAAGTGCTAGATATGTCATTTTTTCCTACATTGCTTTTGTTTACCACGATTTTCCGTATATCCTTGAATGTTTCTTCTACGCGTTTGATTTTAAATACCGGAGATCCAGGTAATGTGGTACGGACCTTTGGACAGTTCGTAGGAGGGAATGACCTGATTATCGGAGCCATTATTTTTGTGGTTATGATCCTAATTCAGCTTATTGTCATCAATAAAGGTTCTGAGCGTGTGTCAGAAGTAACAGCAAGATTTACTTTGGATGCGATGCCTGGAAAACAGATGGCAATTGATGCGGACTTAAATACTGGGATCATCAATGAAAAGCAGGCAAGGGAGCGCCGAGAGAAGATTCAACAGGAATCTGGATTTTTTGGGGCCATGGATGGAGCTACAAAGTACGTAAAAGGGGATGCTAATGTTGGTATTTTGATTACTTTTATCAATCTGATCGGTGGTATTGCCATGGGAATGCTTCGGCAGGATATGCCAGTTATGGATGCTCTGAATCAGTATGGAGTTCTTACAATTGGTGACGGATTGGTGAGTCAGATCCCTTCTCTTCTGATTTCTCTGGCAACTGGTATTCTTGTGACTAAGGCTTCAAAAGAGGCAGATTTTGGAGAGACGTTGGTCAAACAGTTGTTTGGAATTCCAAAAGTATTGTATATTGTGGGTGTGGTAATGATCTTTTTGGGATTGGCGACACCTTTGGAATGGAAATTATTTGTTCCATTAGGCATCAGTTTTCTCGTTGCAGGCAGAAGTGTAGAAAATAGCCTGGGAGTAGAAGCGATCGAAGAGGAAGTGGATGCGGCAGAGGAGCAGGCGGAAGAAATACGCCGTCCCGAAAATGTGGTGGCACTTTTACAGGTGGATCCTATTGAATTGGAATTTGGATATGGGATTATTCCCCTGGCGGATGTTAGTCAGGGCGGCGATTTGTTGGATCGTGTAGTTATGATAAGAAGGCAGATTGCGTTGGAACTTGGTACGGTAGTTCCTATTATTCGTTTGAGAGATAATATTCAGTTAAATCCAAATCAATATATTATCAAAATTAAAGGTATTCAAATTACAGAAGGAGAAATTTTGTTTGACCATTATATGGCAATGAATCCAGGTTTTGTGGAGGAAGAGATTTCTGGTATTCCGACATTTGAGCCTTCGTTCCATCTACCAGCCCTTTGGATTACAGAAAATCAGCGTGAGCGCGCAGAAAGTCTAGGTTATACAGTTGTCGATCCTCCTTCTATTATTGCAACTCATTTAACGGAGGTTATTCGGAGTCATATTGATGAACTGTTGTCCAGACAGGATGTGCAAGGTCTTATTGATAATATCAAAGAAAGTCATCCTACATTGGTGGACGAACTTATTCCGAAGCTGCTTGGTGTAGGTGAAATTCAAAAAGTTTTACAGAATTTGCTTCGGGAGGGAATTTCTATCCGTGATTTGCTCACAATATTTGAGACACTTGCAGATCATGCGGCTACCACTCGTGATACCGATGTTTTGACAGAATATACAAGACAGAGTCTGAAACGGGCAATTTCCAGCAAGTATTTCCCAACGAATGAGGTGACAAGTGTAATTACCTTAGATCCCAAAGTGGAGCAAGAGATTATGGCCTCAGTCAAGCAGACGGAACAGGGTGCATATCTTACCTTGGATCCAGAAAGAACCAAGGAGCTTATGTCTATTCTGGAATCTGAAATTAAGAAGCTGGAAGATTTGGGCAAGAGTCCTATTATTATTACATCCCCCATTGTGCGGATGTATTTTAAGAAATTAACGGAGGATTACTTCAGAGATCTGATTGTAATATCATATAATGAAGTGGAATCCAATATTGAATTACAATCAGTAGGGATGGTGAGTCTTTCATGACGATTAAGAAATTTCAGGGAAGAACTGAAGAAGAGGCGATCGCAAAAGCCAGAGAGGAATTTGGTACTGGTACAGTGATTATGAATATCAAAGAAGTGAGACCAAAAGGGTTCTTCCGTTCTTTTAAGGCGCCGTTGATTGAAGTTACAGCAGCGATTGAAGAAGTGGACACGGTGCGTAGGGCAAAGCCTCAGGAGAGTTCTCCAGATCCTATACCAGTGATACGGACGTCAGCTTCTATGCCGGCGCCAGGAAATATCAATGTGGCTGCGGATGAGCCGATTTCTATTCCAAAACCAGAACCAATGAAAGAGGTATTTGCTTCCGTGGAAAATACTTGGTCATCTTCCATGGAGCAGGAACGGAAAGAAGACAGCAGAAAGGAAAATTTAGTGGAGAACAACCTGGAAGAAAAATTGGAAAGCCTTCAGTCACTTTTGGAGGAAAAATTGGCGCCAGCTGACCATAACAGGGAAGAACTCCCGAAGGAATCACCTGTGGATGAGAATTTAAAATTTATTAAAATGATTTATAGCATTCTTTTGGATAATGAAGTGGATGAGAAATATGTAAACCAAATTATGGATGAAGTTGAGAAAGTGATGAAGAGTGGTATCAGTGTGGATCATATTCTTTCCAGTATTTATCAGAAGATGATTTTAAAGTTTGGACAACCTCAGCCTATTTTATTGACAGAGCGTAAGCCGAAAGTGGTATTTTTCATTGGCCCTACTGGTGTAGGAAAGACTACCACCATTGCAAAGATCGCCTCGCGTTTTAAGGTGGAAAAGGGTAAGAAAGTAGCACTGTATACTGCGGATACTTATCGGATTGCTGCCGCAGATCAGCTACGTACCTATGCGAATATTTTAGATACGCCTTTAAATATTGTTTATTCGGCGGAAGAGCTGAATGAGGAATTGGCGAATGCAGGGGAATATGATCTGGTGCTCATTGATACGGCTGGATTTTCCCATAAAAATTTAGGTCAGTTGAAAGAAACCAAGGAACTGATCGATGGGTTAGAACAAGAATTTGAGAGAGAAGTATATTTGGTTTTGAGTGCAACTACAAAATACCGGGATCTTTTAGATATTGCAGATATTTATAAGAAAAATTTTCAATTTAAAATTATTTTTACCAAATTAGATGAAACAAGTTGTTTTGGCAATATTTTAAACATGAAGCTGTACACCGGTGCGGATTTGTCATATACTACTTATGGGCAGAATGTGCCGGAGGATATTGAGATTTTCAATACCCAGAATATTGTAAAGCTTTTGCTTGGAGGAAAATAGTTTATGGACCAGGCAGAAAAGTTAAGAAACATTGTAAAAAAGAATCAAAAAACTGCACCTAAGGCCCAGATATTTACGGTTACCAGTGGAAAAGGCGGCGTAGGGAAATCTAATGTTGTGGTAAACCTCGCCGTACAGATACAAAAATTGGGAAAAAAGGTTATTATTTTCGATGCCGACTTTGGTCTTGCCAATGTGGAGATAATGTTTGGAGCAATTCCAAAGTACAATCTCAGCGATTTAATTTATCGTGGAAAATCCATACAAGAGATTATTACGCCAGGCCCTTTGGACATTGGTTTTGTTTCAGGAGGTTCTGGAATTATGGGAATTAATAATCTTTCCAAAGACCAGTTAAGATTTTTGGTGGGAAATTTATCAAAGTTGGATGAACTTGCGGATGTGATAATCATTGATACAGGAGCAGGAATTTCTGATAATGTCCTAGAATTTGTTATGGCGAGTCCAGAGATATTGTTACTTGCCACATCAGAACCAAGTTCTCTGACAGATGCGTATTCTCTGCTAAAAGCTTTATACCGCAATGAGGAGTTTCGGCGGGCAGACACAAAGATTAAGGTGATTTCTAACCGGGTAGTATCCGAAGAAGAGGGTATTGGGATCTACGAAAAATTAAATGCCGTGGTTGGGCAGTTTTTAGATGGAGATTTGAAATATCTGGGAATGATTCCCCAGGATATGGCGATTGAAAAGGCAGTGCGCCAGCAACAGCCAGTAAGTATTTTATTTCCGGAATCGAAATCTTCAAAATCTTTTGAAATGTTGGCAAATTACTTGATTAATGGGGAAGCAGCGCCAATACAGGAGAAAAAGGGGATTGTGCAATTACTATCTCGTTTTATTTATAAAAGATATTAGAAACAGAGGTGTAATATGGGTTCTGACATTGTGAAAATTGGAGATAAAGTGGACATTCGGATTTTACAACAGGTGGAACAAGGATGGAAAACGGGAGAGCGTCCGGATACCTATCGCAGTAAAGTGCAGGATGTAAAAGAGAATGGTGATATTGAAATTGAGGTGCCAACACAAGAGGGAAAATCTGTCTCTCTTCCGTCGGGTGTGCGCTTGGAGTTCTTATTTTACACAAGAGCAGGTATGTTTCGTTGTGTGGCGCATATTAAGAGACGGTATGTGAGAGGTCGTTTGTATTTGTTTTTGATTGAGCAGAAGACGCCGTTGGAGAAGTTTCAGCGTCGGGAGTATTATCGTTTTGAATGTGTAATGGAAATGTCATTTTATCCAGTTTCAAAAGAAGAAATAGATATCACTCCATTAAATGAATTGAAAGAGCATCACAGGTTGACTGTTCCAGAGGATCTCCCAAGAAAGGCGTTGGCTGTGGATATCAGCGGAGGAGGAATTCGGTTTGTGAGTGACCATCCAGGTCAAGAAGGGGAATATATGGTTGTTTCCCTGACACTTCCTAGCGAACAGTCGGAGCTTAAGTTGGATATGTTGGGACAGACCATGGTCTGTCAGTCAATTGAAAAAAAATCTGGGGGCAAAAAAAATACCCAGGAAAAATATGAGTACAGGGTACAATTTATAAAAGGATCCAAGGAGCGGGAACAGATAATTAAGTATATTTTTGAGCAAGAACGCAAGAGCAGACAAAAGGGATGATTGTATGAAAAAAAATATTTTAGTTGTTGATGACTCTACACTCATGAGAAGGGTTATTTGTGATATAATTAACTCAGATAGTACATTTCAGGCAACGGATGTTTGTAGAGATGGTCTTGAGGCATATGAGAAACTTAAGACAACAGCTTATGATGCTGTGATTCTTGATGTGAATATGCCTCGTATGGATGGACTGGAATTACTGGAAAAATTACAACAAGATAGAATTAAGGCAACGATCATAATGGTCAGTACATTGACCACAAGAGATGCGGACGTAACAATACGTGCCATGGAGTTAGGAGCCATTGATTTTATCACAAAGCCAACCAATATCATAGAGGCAAAGAGTGACCAGTTCAAAGGAAGAATTCTCCAGATGCTGAAGGCTGTGATCAAGACAGATGTGATCCGGACTAGTCGTGGAGCTGTGATAAAGGCCACAGATCAGAGAGAGAATTCTTCTGTAAAAGTACCTAAGGTACTGGAGCGGACTGGAACAAACGGCAAAAATAAACTGGTGGCACTGGCGTGTTCTACCGGAGGACCCAAAGCGCTGCAAAGTGTGATTCCATATCTTCCAGCGGATATGAATGCTCCTATGGTGTTGGTACAGCATATGCCAAAAGGGTTTACAAAATCTATGGCGGAACGTTTGGATGAGATTAGTAAGATTCATGTCAGAGAAGCACAAGAGGGTGATATTCTTCGCAAAGGCTGCGTGTATATCGCGCCTGGAGGAAAGCATATGGAATTACAAAAGAAGCCAGATGGGAATCATGTGGTTCGATTGAATGAAGCACCAGCAATTGGTGGTTTGCGTCCTTGTGCAAATATCACATATAAGTCTTTGGCTTCCAGCGGATTTGATGAGATAGTCTGTGTCGTGCTTACTGGCATGGGTGCAGATGGTACAGAAGGGATACTTGCCCTGAATACGAAGAAAAAAATCCATGTGATTTCACAGGATGCCAAGAGTTGTGTAGTGTATGGTATGCCCAAAGCGATTGCTGATGCAGGTGTTGTAGATGAAGTAGTTCCATTAACTGAGGTTGCACACACAATAATAAAGAATGTGGGGGTACAGTGATATGGATGTAAGCCAATACCTTGAGATTTTTATTGATGAAACCAATGGGCATTTACAGAATTTATCAGATTGTATTATGACTCTTGAAAAAGAGCCAGAAAACATGGACACAATCAATGAAATTTTCCGGGCAGCTCATTCCTTGAAAGGAATGGCAGGAACCATGGGATTTAAGCGTATGCAGCGTTTGACTCATGATATGGAAAATGTGTTCCAGGAGGTCCGCAGCGGGAACATGAATGTTACCAGCGGACTGGTAGATGTATTATTTCAATGTCTGGATGCGATAGAAGCTTATCTGGATAATGTAAAGGAAAGTTCCGATGAGGGAACAGATGATAATGAGGCAATCATTCAGGAGCTGAATGAGATTTTAAATGCTGGTACAGGAAAGACAGCACCTGAGAAGACAGAAAAGGTGCAGGTGGAAAAACCAACAGATGGTGTGCACCAAAAGAAATATCTTGATATAGAATTTTCTGAGAAAGAAAAAGATGAGCTGCGTGAGGCAGAAGAAAAAGGTATGAATATTTATGGGATCACCGTATACATTCAGGAGGAGTGCTTGCTGAAAGCGGCTCGTGCATTTTTGGTATTTAAAGCGGTGGAGGATTTTGGAAATATAGTTGTATATAATCCTAATTCCCAGGATATTGAGGATGAGAAATTTGGTTTTGATTTTAGTTTCTATCTGGTAAGCGGAGAAGAGATCGAGAAAATCATGGAGGTTTCCAAGGCTGTTTCTGAGATAGAGGATGTAATCGGCGAGAGAGTAAAATATTCTGAATTGACGGCTGCTGCTGAGAAAAAAGAGGCAGCAGCGGCAGAAGCAGAGAAAGCATCGAAAACAGTGGAAGCAAAAGCAGGGGAGAAAACGGCAACACAGCCAGCAGCGCCTGCAGCAACCAAGAAAGCAGCAGGAGGGAAACCCGTCACAAACCGTACTGTCCGTGTTGATATTGAGAAGCTCGATGCCCTGATGAATCAGGTGAGTGAGTTGATCATAGCAAAGAATTCTTTGGTTTCCATTGGTTCCAGTTCTGATGGAGGAACAGGCGGTGCAAATTCCCAGGCATTTCATGAACAAATTGAATATTTGGAAAGAATCACTACAGGTCTTCACGAAT
The DNA here is from genome assembly GCA_910580015.1 of uncultured Lachnospiraceae bacterium. Taxonomy (GTDB): domain Bacteria; phylum Bacillota; class Clostridia; order Lachnospirales; family Lachnospiraceae; genus Petralouisia. The sequence goes on along the minus strand of CAJTVT010000021.1, from coordinate 9,930 downwards.
CTGTCATGAAAGTCCGGATGGTGCCGATTGAGAGTGTCGTTCAGAAATTCCCTCGAATGATCCGTGATCTGTCTAAGAAGCTGGATAAAAAGATGGAATTGTTCATGACAGGTGAGGACACAGAGTTGGACAGAACGGTTGTGGACCAGATTGGTGATCCGTTACAGCATTTGCTTCGAAATTCTGCCGATCATGGTTTGGAAAATGCAGAGATTCGTAAGAAGAGAGGAAAGCCAGAAGTTGGATCCATTCATTTGAACGCATTCCAAGAAGGAAATAACGTTATTATTGAAGTAAGTGACGATGGAAATGGTATTGATACGGAGACCGTTAAGAACAAGGCAATTGAACGTGGTTTGATCACACCTGAACAGGGAGAGACCATGAGCCAGAAAGAAATTATTGATTTTCTCTTTATGCCCAGTTTTTCTATGGCAAAGAAAATTTCAGATATTTCGGGACGTGGTGTGGGACTTGATGTTGTAAAATCGAATATTGAGGCTCTTGGAGGAGATGTAGAGGTTAAGAGTGTACTGGGAGAAGGTTCTAAATTTATTGTACGTCTACCATTGACACTTGCCATTATTCAAGCTTTGATGGTAGAAGTCCGTGGTGAAAAATATGCGATTTCATTGGGCTCCATTGAGACGATAGAAGAGATATTAGCAGAAGAAATCAAATTTGTGCAGGCAAAAGAGGTAATTCATATCCGCGGAACAGTTATTCCTCTGATTCGTCTCGACAAACTTCTGGATTGTGAACCAGAGGAGAAAGAGCGGGAAAGCCTTACAGTAATCATTGTACGTAAAGGTGATAAACGTGCAGGTATTATCGTGGATGAGTTGAATGGGCAACAGGAAATTGTAATTAAGTCCCTTGGCAAATACATAAACAACAGTAGCAAGATCATAAGTGGTGCGACAGTTCTTGGAGACGGTGAGGTTGCTTTGATCCTGGATGTGAATACATTATTTTAAGGGGGTGTTGAGATGGCAAACAATATTTCTGTAGCAGAAAATGACAGGAAACAGTTTATTGTGGTAAAGATTGGCAGTGAGCAGTATGGTATTGATATCAGTTATGTGGACAATATTGTTCGGATGCAGAAGATTACCAGAGTGCCCAAGGCACAGCCCTATTTTAAAGGGATTATCAATCTACGGGGTGAGATTGTCCCTGTGATGAGTATTCGTACAAAAATGGATTTAGAGCCAGATGAATTTACAGATGTTACAAGAATTATTATTTTAAAGTTAGAAGAACATGGTGTGCTGGGAATTGTAGTGGATGAGGTAAAGGAAGTAGTGACGCTTGCACCAGAAGAAATTGATAAAGTTGCTTATGATGCTAAAAACAGCAAAAGCAATTTTATTAATGGAGTTGGAAAGCATGGGGAAGAATTGATTTCTCTGTTTGATACCAACAGCATTATAGATGAGCCGGAAATGGTATAAGGAAAATGGGAAGAGGCTGTTGTAGTGAGCTGAACGCTTTTGCAGCAGCCTATTCGCAATATTCTGCGATATAAGCCTTTATAGTGGGCTGGAAAGGAGAGAAATCATTCATGGGAAAATTTAGTCTAGATCAAGTGAATGAAATATACTTTGATGTATTGAAAGAAATAGGAAATATTGGTGCTGGAAATGCGACAACTGCGATTTCTAATTTGTTGAACATTAAGGTAGATATGGATGTACCTCAGGTGGCATTTTTAACGTTTCAAGAGCTGCCCACAGCTATTTCAGCAGAAGAAGAGACAGTGGTAGGTATTTATCTGGAAGTGGAAAGTGATATTGGCGGAAGTATGATGTTTGTGCTTAAAATGGAATCGGCACATTATTTGGTGAACCGTCTTATGGGCAGGCCAGATAGTTATGCAGAAGAATTTAATGAAATGGATTTGTCAGCAATAAAAGAGATTGGAAACATTATCTCTGGTTCTTATCTGTCGGCGCTCTCAACCATGACGAATATGGTGATTACTTCTTCTGTACCGTATTTGGCTATTGATATGGCAGCAGCCATTTTAAGTGTGCCAGCAATTCAATTTGGGCAATATGGGGACAATGCACTTTTGATACAAACGGAATTTGGCGACGATGTAAAAATACAGGGATTTTTTATTTTAATGCCAGATGTTGATTCATATGATAAGATTCTGGCGTCCTTGGGGATTTCACTATAAGAGGAGCATGGGTTATGGCTACAATTAAAGTTGGAATGGCAGATTTGAATATATGCAAAGCCCCAGATATGATTACCACATTAGGACTGGGGTCCTGTATTGGAATTGCGTTGTATGATCCGGTAGTGAAAATTGGGGGATTGGCGCATATTATGCTTCCAGATAGCAGGCAAATGAGGAATAATTCAAATATTGCCAAATTTGCAGATACAGGAATTGAAGAATTAGTGAGAAGAGTTGTAGCAGCAGGTGCCAATAAGAGGCGTCTTGTTGCAAAAATTGCGGGCGGGGCCAAGATGTTTGAAGTAAATGGTTTGTCAGGAATTGGGAATGTTGGGGAGCGCAATGCGATTGCTTCCAGAGAAAAATTGAAGCAGCTTGGGATCCCGTTATTGGCGGAAGACACGGGACTGAATTTTGGACGTACCGTGGAATTGTATCCGGCAACAGGAGAATTTTATATTAAAGCAGTTGGAAAAACGCGTAGGATTATTTAAAGGGTGACAGGATATGAAAACGAAACAAGTACCGGTAATGATTACGCTGGTTGCAGGATTAATCACCTGTTTGATTGGATTTGTAATGCAGATGGAAACAGCTCGATTTGTCAAGGCATTGGTGATTGTTTTGATATCCTTTTATATTCTGGGATGCATTGCAAAAGTAATATTAGATAAGAATTTCAAGGAAGAGACAGAAGAAGCCACGGATGAGGCAGTGGAGGAAGCAGATTCTGAGGAAGAAGAGGAACCAGCTGAGGACTCCACAGAAGAAGAATAAATAACATGAAACTTCTAAGTGAGAGTTTCATAGTCTTGGGGGCTTTGGATGAGCGCAGCAGAGAGAGAACAGTTATGGGCTGAATTTTTAAAAAGGCCAACACCAGAATTAAGGGAGCAGATTATTGTAGAATACGCGCCATTAGTTAAGATTGTGGCAGGGCGGCTCAGCATGTATCTTGGTTATAATGTGGAATATGACGATCTGGTGGGATATGGCATTTTTGGTCTGATTGATGCCATAGATAAATTTGATGTTAATAAAGATGTAAAATTTGAGACGTATGCAAGTCTGCGGATTCGTGGTTCTATTTTGGATCAAATTCGAAAAATGGATTGGATTCCCAGAACAGTAAGGCAGAAGCAAAAGAAAATTGAAGCTGCAATTAAGAAAATTGAGGCACAAACGGGAAGAACGGCTTTGGATGAAGAAATTGCAGAGGAACTTGAGGTTAGCAGTGATGAGTTGTTAAATTGGCAGTCTCAACTTAAAGTTACCAATGTAGTTTCTTTAAATGAATATGTGGAACAGGGAATGGAACCAGTAATGGATGCCAAGGATAATTCCCATTTCATACAGCCGGAGGATGCTATAGCAGAGGAGGAATTAAAGAAGGTATTGGAGCAGGCTTTGGAAATTTTGACAGAGAAAGAACGGAAGGTTATAACTTTGTATTACTATGAGGATTTGACTTTAAAAGAAATCAGTAATATTTTGGAAGTATCCGAATCCAGAGTTTCTCAGTTGCATACTAAAGCATTGCTAAAGATGAAAAAAACAATGGGGCCTTATATGAATATATTAGTGGATTGAGTGGAGGGATGGGAATTTAATGGATGTTAGAAACGGATATTTTAAAGTAAGTATAAGAGAAATGGGATCATTTCTACAGATTTTCCCTCCAGAAAATGGCGGAAAGCCATTGGAATTAAAGGAGGTTCAGGAATATCTTGAACAGAGGGGTTATTCTGGCTTTAACTTAAAGGAATTGAAGGATGCGGTTACACTTCCTGTGACGGATGGCAAGGAAGTATATATAGGAGAAGGTGTAGAAAGTCAGATAAATGAAGAAATGATATTGACGATTTCCGGCGACAGAATGTTGGTATTTTGTAACTTTTATCCTGCTTCTGAGGGAGGAAGAGTGCTGAAAGAAGAGGATATTCTAGAAATCTTGAAGTCCAACAATATTACGGAGGGGATTCAGCAGGAAGAGATTCAAAAATTTTTGAAGGATCGGAGGTATTGTACAGATTTTATTTTTGCCAAGGGATGTCCTCCTACCAATGGAAAGGATGCAAAGGTCGAATATTTTTTTAATACAAATCATAATCTCAGACCAAAAAAGAATGAAGATGGCACAGTGGATTACCGTGAGTTGAATACCATAAGCCGGGTGGAAAAAGGTCAACTTTTGGCTAAACTACATCCAGCAGTTCCAGGAAAACCAGGAAAAGATGTGTATGGAGCTCCAGTGAATGCAAGGCAGGAGAAGAGTTTAAAATTAGAATTTGGTAACCATATCAAGATTTCTGAGGATCGGACGGAGATCTATTCGGAAGTCACTGGACATGCGAGTTTGGTGGAACGGAAAGTTTTTGTAGCAGATGTGTTTGAAGTTCCAGCGGATGTAGATAATACGACAGGAAATATTGTGTATGATGGAAATGTATCTATTAAAGGAAATGTAAAGAGTGGATTTTCTGTCAGAGCAAAGGGTAATATAATAATAGAAGGTGTTGTGGAAGCAGCATTTTTATCTGCTGGTGGCCAGATAATTGTAAAGCGTGGCATTAATGGTATGGGTAAAGGTAGAGTGGAAGCCAATGAAAGCCTGATCTCTAAATTTATTGAGAATGCCACTGTTATATCAGGAGGATTTATTGAGACGGGATGTATTTTGCATAGCCAAGTGTCGGCGGGAGCGGATATTCGTGTCGGTGGAAAGAAGGGATTTGTCAGCGGTGGATTGATCCGTGCAGGTAATGTAATAGAGGCTCAGACGATTGGTTCTGAAATGGGAACAATTACAAAGATTGAAGTAGGCGTGGATCCCTCAGTAAAAGAGCGTCATGGAGAGGTGCAAGAGAGTGTTACTAAAATTTCAAAAGAGATAGAAAAAATGAGGCCAATTCTTGTAAACTTTAATGAAAAGCTTCAGAAAAAAGAAAAGATTTCACCTGAACGGATTCAACAGGTCCAATCCATTGCGAAAGAGTTCCGCGAGAAACAGAAACTTCTTGTCAGTCAAAAGAAAGAGCTGAAGGAATTAAAGGAAAAAGTTCAGATGGGTACGAACGCTAAAATTAAGGTGAGAGGCAACATTTATCCGGGAGTCAGTATTACCATATCAGATGTGAGTATGAATGTAAAAAGTCAACGGTCTTTCACAAGGTATGTAAAAGAGCGGGGAGAAATTGTAGCACGTCCTTTATAATCTGCAACTAGAGCGTGTCTAAAATTGCTCTGTAAGATGTATTCTCAGATTTATAGAAAATGTATTCCAGTTGAAGGAGAAGTAACCGTCGATATCGATTGGATTTGGCATAGAGATACTGCAAAGTGGGGAATGCAGATGAGAGGAAAGAATTTTCAGACATACTCTAGTGTAGTGACCACTTGACATTTGGGCTAATTGTGCAGGGTTCTTCTGAATATCAGGCGGTCAGTACATTACCATGGTTCTTTTGCAGCAATTACATTTTTCTGCGAAAATGTATCTTTCAAAAGATATACAATCTGAAGGTAGGCTTCTGTTGGATTGTATGAGTAAGTAGTTAGTGAGAAGAAGGAGTGAGGAGAGATGGCCATTAGACCAGTTGAGTTCAGCGGAATTGTACAAAGAAGTCAGGATGTGAGTGCTTTAAAGCAAAATGAGGACAATAAGCCGATGCTGCAACAGCAAAATGTGCAGACTCAGTTTGCAAAGGAGACGATACATCATATGCACCAGGTCAATCATGCAAATGATTCTGATAATCCGAAAAAGAAATTTGATGCTCGTGAGAAGGGAAGCAATGAGTATGAAGACCGTCGAACTAAGAAAAAGAAAAAAAAGGATGATAACAGCGGAAAGGTAAATGCAAAACCGCTCAAAGGTGGTTTTGACATGAAGATATAGGTAGCAAAATGAGTGCATTGGAAATTGTTTTATTAGTTGTGGGAATCGTTCTAATGATTGCCAGTTTCTTCATTACAGAGAGATTGTCTAACAGTGAGCTGGACAAGATTGCTGAGCTTAGCACAGAGGAGATGCAGAAGATTTTAGAGCGGAATCTAAATGAGGCTCAGGTTAAAATAAATAATATGGTGGATCAAGTAGTGGATCATTCCATTGAAAAATCCATGGAAATTGTGGAACGTGCCCTGGACAAAGAGACAAACGAGAAAATGCGGGTGCTTACAGAATATTCTGATACTGTTATAGAAGCTATCAATAAAACACATAATGAAGTGATGTTTTTGTATAGTATGTTGAATGATAAACATTCAGAACTAACAAAATATGCTGGAAATCTTGCGCAACTTGCAATTCATCTGGAAGAATTGCAGGAGAATATTGAAAAGACTGTGTCAGAGTCGGATCAAATTCTTCAAAAAGTTCAGGAATCCAAGAATCCTAAAACGATTCCTGCGGCAGTTCCTGCCGAAGAAGAGGTTGCGACAAAGGATGCAGAGTTTTTCAAGGAACATGAAGATGAATTTGTTAACCATAATCAGATGATACTTGAAAAATACCGGGAGGGTAAAACTGCGGTAGAGATTGCAAAGGAGTTAGGGCTTGGGGTTGGAGAAGTAAAGCTTGTAATTGGATTATTCAGAGAGGAAGAATTATAATTTATGAAGTTGAAATATTATTTGCGCGGATTGGGAGTTGGAATTATATGTACCGCCATTATTATGGGAATTGCCCTCTCAGGAAATAAGAAGGAAGCTCTGACAGATACAGAAATTATTGAGCGTGCAAGACTTCTGGGAATGGTAATGAAAGATGAAATACAAGAATCTTCAGATTTGGATTCTCCTCCAGTGCAGGAATCAGACGAAAAAGATCAGGATGAGGAACCAGAGCCTGGTGAAGATGAATTTGAGGGAAATGAATCTGATAATAATGAATCTGAGGAGAATGAGCCACAGCAAGAGGAAGCAAAGGAGAATGGTCTTATGCAGGAAGTGGTTCAAATTGAGATTAAGCCAGGAGAGTATTCTGATGTAGTTTGCAAGAAATTGCATGAGGCAGGTTTGATTTCAGATGCCGAAGAGTTTAATCAATACTTGACAAATAAAGGGGCGGATGCCTCCATACGGGTGGGGGTTCATCAAATTCCAAGAGATGCCACACAAGATGATATTATCAAAATTTTACAGCAAAAATAGCAATAGGACTTGCAAGTAGGCAAGTTCTATGCTATTATAGAGAATAAGTTGCGCAAAGATGCAATCTGTTATTTTCTTTTTTCGGGAGGAGATGACAGTAAACACATGTGCAGATCGGAGAACTGGTGCCTTGTCGGTAGTTTTTCGGGAGGAAGCACATGGAAGATTATAACCAAATGGAGGTAGAGAAATGGGCGTTATTTCAATGAAGCAGTTATTAGAGGCAGGAGTTCATTTTGGACATCAGACGAGAAGATGGAATCCGAAAATGGCTCCATACATCTACACAGAGAGAAACGGGATTTATATTATTGATCTTCAGAAATCAGTTGGAAAAGTAGATGAAGCTTATAAGGCAGTTGCAAATATTGTTGCAGAAGGTGGTACAATTCTCTTTGTAGGAACGAAAAAGCAGGCGCAGGACGCAATCAAGGTAGAGGCAGAGCGTTGTGGAATGTTCTATGTGAATGAGAGATGGTTAGGCGGTATGTTGACAAACTTTAAGACCATTCAGAGCCGAATTGGAAGACTGAAAGCTATTGAAGCTATGGCAGAGGATGGAACCTTTGATGTACTTCCAAAGAAGGAAGTTATTGCATTAAAGAAGGAATGGGAAAAGTTAGAGAGAAACCTTGGTGGAATCAAAGAAATGAAGAGAATTCCAGATGCAATTTTTATTGTTGATCCTAAGAAAGAAAGAATTTGTGTACAGGAAGCTCATACTTTGGGAATTCCTTTGATTGGTATTTGTGATACCAACTGTGATCCAGAGGAGCTTGATTATGTAATTCCAGGTAATGATGATGCGATCAGAGCAGTGAAGCTGATTGTTTCCAAGATGGCAGATGCAGTTGTGGAGGCAAATCAGGGTACGGTTGAGCAGGATACTGTGGAAGATACAGTAGAGGCGGCAGAAACTGGCGAATAAATTCAGCGACAGTTAGCACAGATTTTATTTGAGATTTTGGAGGACAGACAAATATTGCCTGTCCTCAATTAAAGTATAGATTAACAATCATTTCATATGTGAAGAAGAAATTTTAGATGTTTCCGTATGGGGACAGGAGATAGATGGAGGGAATAAAAATGGCTATTACAGCAGCAATGGTAAAGGAATTAAGAGAAATGACCGGCGCAGGTATGATGGACTGCAAAAAGGCTTTAAATGAGACAAACGGTGATATGGATGCCGCAGTAGAATTTTTGAGAAAAAATGGACAGGCAAAGGCTGAAAAGAAAGCAGGGAGAATCGCAGCCGAGGGTCTTTGTACTGTAGTAGTAAAAGACGATAATACAGCAGCAGTCGTTGAAGTAAATTCAGAAACAGATTTTGTTGCTAAGAATGATACCTTTAAGGCTTTTGTGGAAGCGGTTGCAACACAGGCAGTAAATTCGGATGCAACAGATTTGGATGCATTTATGGCAGAGGCATGGACTGAGGATTCTAGTAAAACCGTGAAGGATGCATTGGTAGAGAAAATTGCAGTGATCGGTGAAAATTTAAATATTCGTAGATTTGAGAAGGTTGTTGCAGAACATGGTTGTGTTGTTTCTTATATCCATGGTGGAGGAAGAATTGGCGTTATTTTGGAAGCTGAGACATCCGTTGTAAATGATGCAGTCAAAGAAGCGCTTACAAATCTTGCTATGCAAATTGCTGCTCTTTCTCCCAAGTATGTTTCCAGGGAGGAGATCAGTGAGGAGTATATTGCACATGAGAAGGAAATTCTGCGGGCACAGATTATGAATGATCCAAAGGAATCTCAGAAACCAGAAAAGGTTATCAATGGAATGATTGAAGGACGTGTGAATAAAGAATTGAAAGAGATTTGTCTTGTGGATCAGGTGTATGTTAAGGCTGAGGATGGAAAGCAGACAGTTGACAAATATCTGGAAGCAGTCTCCAAAGAGGTTGGTGCAACAGTTTCTGTGAAGAGATTCGTTCGTTTTGAGACTGGAGAAGGATTGGAGAAGAAGCAGGAAGATTTTGCTGCTGAGGTTGCTGCGCAGATGGGCATGTAAGCGAAGTTTGCATTTGAAATAACTGTATAAAAATTATAAGGCTCCGAATGCCTTGTAATCACGCATTTTCAAGTGATTATGAGGGATTCGGAGCCTTTTTCTGTTCAAAAAAAGGTCAAGATGGAAATGCCGTCTTTTACCGTTAAAAACCGTCTAAAATCACTTCAAATTGAGTATTACTCAACAGCTTTGTTGAGTAAATTGGATACTCACAATCTTCGGCGAAGTTTACTCAATTATCGTAATCCCTTAAAACTCATTTTCTCAAATCCTTCATAATATTAAAAATTTAAGGAGATTAATTATGGCAAATACAGCGTTAGGAGCAGAAAAAGAGAAAGCGATTATTTTTATCAGCGATGCACATGAAAAATTCTACTACGAAAAATTGAAAGAGGTCAGGTATCAGGACGTGTACCACAAAGCACTTGTATATTGTCTTGGTATCAGCGATGACACAAGAAGAAATATCAAAAGCATTTATAACTTTAAGACAGGCTGTGTAAAAACGGAGTGCCTGCATGAAGGCTGGCAGACCAGCGGGAGCTTAAAAGTAGTCAGGATGG
>CAJTVT010000020.1 GCA_910580015.1 uncultured Lachnospiraceae bacterium | reverse complement strand
CGGATTAAAAATTGGGCTGTTAGAGGATGTGGTTGCTGCTCTTGCAATGGGCGAATCGCCTCAAAATATTATAGCGCAATCTTGAAAAACTTTGCTCTGCAATGAAAATGGTTCTTTTGACAATATCATCCTATAAGACAAGAAAAAAGCCCTGCGGATCTGTTTCTTTCGATCCACAAGGCTTTTTTGGGCCCATGCCCAAATACGTATATAATATCCACTAGAAGCACTTACTTTTTCCCAAGCCCCCGCAAAATACGCAGTTCTGTTCTCAACCACTTTCGATAAAACAAAAGATGACGGATAACACGGTAAATCAGGAAGAATGGAATCAACACCCAAAATTTTGCAAAAAATGGGGCGTGTTTTCGATACCAATCCATATCTGGGAACAAACGCTTGCGAATATAACGCAATTTCCCAGACAGTCCCATGTTATTTTCCTCCAATTGAAACTCAGAAAGTACCTTCTCCACATGATTTTCTAATGTGCCATGCACCCCAGACTCTGTAAAATAAGAAAGCATTGCCTCTTCCTCTGAAGTCAGTGTAAGATTCCAAAGATTTTCGGGATTCTCAAACAATTTAAGGGAAAGCGCTCGAAGACGCTCCTCAAATTCTTGAATTTCCAAATTTTTTAGTTCCCTTTTCAGGTAATCCCAATCCAACAATTCCCCTTTCTTCCTTATATATATATACGTATCTGCCAAAGCTCTGAGCCCTATGCCGCTTCCACTATAATGTTTACAGGTATGAGCCGTCAAATACAAATAAAAATCTTCCTTTGAAAACTGTCTCCCATAGTGGGAGTGTTCATCCGAAAGGAGCTTGTCCTCAACTCCCTGATAATATGCATGCCACCTGGGGCTCTCAATGGGTTCGATGAGCATAGTATGCATTTCGAAGTTATAAACTGGTTCTTTCCGATATCCGATATCATGGCCTGTTTTCTTTGTATCACCTCTGGCATACCCCCGCTTTTTCATCAGCGCGGCAACCTCTTTCTGGCAGCTGGCATCGTACAGGATATCATTGTCCACCATCTGACGCATCCCATACTTAGGATATAGATTCTGTAGAATCACGCCCTTCAAAGGCATATACCAAATTCCAGCCTGTTCCAATTCCTCCAGAATCTGTTGTCGCTCCACATCAAAGAGCATATTTTTACGAATCGCTTTCTCTTTGGCTTCCTTCCAGTTCTGGACCAGAGAGGGTTCTGCATCAGCTAAAATCTCCGTCTTCTCTAATGCCATAAAGATCATAGCTTCGATTCCGTGAAATTTACTGATTCGATAGATCTCATTCAGATTTATCTCTGGCAACCGGCTATTATCTGGCTTCTCTCCATGGAGGGCGCACGCCATCAGATAGAGAACAGTCCATGCCTTTTTTTCCATCTGCACATGCGTTTTTTCCTGCATTCTGCTCATATTCTGCACTCCTCACCTTTCCAGCTTACGTTCCATCGGCGTATTTCTGGTAAGCTTCCCAAAATTAATATCAACATCACAGATCGACAACACGGCTGTTCTGTGAGTGACAATCACCACTGTCTTATCGGTCATTCTTCTTAGATTCGCCAAAAGTTTTGCCTCCACCTCCTCATCTAGTGAGCTAGTGGCCTCATCTAGCAGCAAAATGGGATGATCCGAGAACACAGCCCTGGCAATCGCAATCCGCTGCATCTGCCCTTCCGAAAGCCCTGTTCCCCGCTCTCCCAGCAGAGTATCTATCCCCTGTTTCAGCCCTTCCACAAATTCTTGTGCACAGGCAATCGTAAGCGCCCGCTTCAATTCCTCATCCCGCCGCATATTCTCTGGATCTCCAAAAGCGATGATCTCTCGAATTGTACCTGAAAGCAATTGGTTCCCCTGTGGAACATAGGCAAAAAGCCCCCTCCACTGGGATGTAAGAGGCATTCGCCCATTCCGAGTTAGCAGACTGCATGTTCCAGCATCCAAGGGATAAAGCCGCATCAACAATTTTAATATCGTACTTTTTCCACACCCAGAGGGCCCAGTAAAAGCCACATACTGGCCTTTTCGGATAGTCAGGCTGATATTTGAAAACACCACTGGCATAGATTCTGGTTCCCCTTGCCCAGACACTGGCGGCTGATACGTAAAGGACGCGCCAGAGATCTCCAAGCCTTCAAAATCTTCCCGATAAAACTGCTCTCTCTGTTGTCTGGAAATCGCCTCTCCTGGACAATCCTCTGGATAATCCTCTACCTCCATCAGACGTTCCGCGCTTGCCAGCATTGCATAATATTTCGGCAAATACCCTGTAATATTTGCAAAGGGATTTTGAATCTGACTGATCAACTGTAGAATCGCCATCAAATTCCCATAGCTCATAGTTCCTGTGAGTATTCCATAACCGCAGAATATCGCTCCCAGCACATACGCTCCATTCATGGCGGCCCCAAATCCAACGTTGCAGGCATTGGAAAAATGGTTCCTCTGCATCCTTGCTCTGCGATGCTCATACATCCGTTGTTCTGCCTGTTTTTCCGTCTGAGGTTCCTGTGCAAAAGTACGCACAATCAGCATTGCTCCCAGCCGTTCCTGAAAAAACACGCGCAGTCTCCCATCCGCCTCCTGAATTTTCTTGTGCAACGTCTTTAAAATCCTGCGAAAACTGTACGTAAAGAAAAACATCAGCATTCCGCCTGGAACCAGAATATAGAGAAACCTGGGCTCCAGAAGCAAAATAGCAGCCAAAGCACCTGCCATTTTCACCGCCATACCAGCCACACCTGGAAGAATCTGAGCCATCCCCTCCGCCACCACCTGGGTATCTGAGGTCAGACGATTCATCCACTCGCCAGAATTGACCCTGGTAACTGAGGCGTAATCCTTCCGTAGCAGCGCACAAAACAATCTGCTCTTAAAACAGTTCTCCATGGTGGATTTGGAAAACTCCTCAAAAAAACGGTGCATCGCCCGTAGGGCAATCTGCAAAAGTACCAATACCACAAAAGAAGCCACGGCTTTCCTAAACCCTGACTCATCTTTGGCCACCGCAGCATTCACCAGCTCCCGGAGTAACAACGCATAATAGACGCCGCTGATTCCCAGCAGCGTCTGAATGATCAACAGCGCCACAATATATTTTTTTGCCTTTCCTGCCACAACACTCAGCCATCGCAGCGTGGAGCGGGATTTGGTTTTCTGTCTCATGGTCTTTGTTTCCTTATAATTCGGGATATATAATATTTTAGCCGCAAAATTCCAACTCTCAGCCAAAAAAAATCACACCAGAGATGAGCGTAACACCGATACCAAAAATTTGTCACTGGAATGGTCTTTCCATCTCGCACAACCGCAGTCAAAATCCCAATAATATCCTGATCTGTGATTCCATATTCTTTCCGCCAACAATGATCCCCGCAGATAACATAATCCTCCTTGCGAACCTTCAAGATCCGGTGCAGCACGTATTCCCCACCAGGCCATCGATACAACGGGACATCGTATTTCTTACATCGTCCCTGCGGAGGTCGTTCAATGATCATCAAATCTCTGCCCTGACGAAGCAGAGGCATCATACTGGTACCACGGTTGGTGTAAATCAACTTCCCTGTCTTTTGAATCTCCTCTTCAAATGTCGTATTATTCATCAATCGCTCCGATGGATCTCAATTTTGCAAGGATCCCTTTCACATCTCTGACAAGAACCTCCCTGGATGCCTCATAACGAGATGCCATTGCCTCCACAATCTGTTCTTCGGTCGTCTCCGACTTCAGTTGATCCACAATAAAGGCCGCTGTATGATTGCTGCGCACCAGACCAGAAAATCCTGCATTCCCCGCTGCCACCATTACTTGTCCCTCTTCACTGTCATGCGTAATAAATTCTTTCTTCAGCTTCATTAATTATAACCTCCAAATCCATACCCTTTCTACCTCTATTTGCAGAAAGTTGTGGGTAATTTTATTCCTGCATCCCCTGATAGGCAATTTCCGCTGCCAAAGGATCCATATTGCAGCTAAGCCGATACAATTTCATCTCTGATGCAAGTTTGTCCACCAAGGCCATCACCTTTTGTAGCTTTTCAGGCTCCTTGGGCCGATAACTTTGTTGCAGCAACTTTGGCCATGCATCTCTGCCAGAAATAGCCTGAATCTTATTTTCCTGGCTTCGCTCCAGAATACACAACCCCTTCAATGGCACTGCAAGGTTATTACTTAACTTATGTTTACCATTCCAGGGCGTTCCATACACAAGTATGCCGCTATCTGAAAAATGAAGCAAAGGCTTGTCATCATTAATCATGACTGCCCGCTCCTGGAACTTTTCCCTCCAAAATCGAACATGCGTGCTCTTACCCGTGCCGCTGGCTGCTGTAAAAAGATATCCCTGGCCATCCACAGCCACAGCGGAGCCATGAAACAACAAGGTACTATCATTCAAAAGCTCTGATGCAATCTTACGATACAATGCCAATGTCTCTAAATAACTGTCTGGACAAGACTGGAGAAACTGTTTTTGCATCTGGTTCGCCGCTGCAAATTGTTCCTTCTCATCTTCGATATCCTTCTGCTGAATCACCACTGAAAACACTGGTTCTTCTTTGGTAAGATACTCTTGGCAGAACTGCCTTGTACTGTCATAAATAGCAGATACCTCCATAGGAAGTCCTGCCAACTTCATTTGAAATGTCATAAATTCTCCTGATTTTTTATTAGAGCGGCAAAAGGTTCATTTTCATTGGGAAGAAAATGAACCCACATGGGAAATTTATCTTTCTAACGCTCTTATCATTTTTATTATAAATCCTGTTATCACTACAACACCATTTTTCGAAAAACAATTCAAATTCTCCAAATATCCTAAAACCTTTTATATATAATCAAAGTGCAAAATGTTCCATTCCCATCACATAACAAATTCTCAACATTGTACTACAATATCTTGAGGCGATTCGGCGCATCGTTGATAGGTATTGTTGTACAACATTGGTCCATAAGAGAATTTCAGACATTTTCACTCTCTAATCTTATAAAATCGAGTAGGGGAGACTTTTCCTGCTCACCATGCGCCCCGCATAGCTCCTCTGCACAGATCTGTGCATAAAAAAACAAGCAGCGGCTTACGCCGCCGCTCAAGGTCTTATCTCCTATGCATCAGGATCTGTCATATCCCCTCCGCCTAAATTACCACTTTCAGTAATAATATCCCCACTCTCAAACAACACAACTTCCATCTCTGGCGCTTCATACTTCTCTAACTTCATCTTCTTCACATCCTTTCTCCATATTCCACAGGGGTTCGAACCGGATACTGGCTGCTGACGCAGTCCCTTGTATACCGCATGGCCTTGGCCATCATCAGCAAAATGTCCTGCTCCTCAATGGAAATCCCGACAGCATAATCAATGATCTCATCCAGTACACTTGTCTTATTATCCACTTCTCTTATAGAACCGACATAAACTGCCAATGTGCATCCCCCCTTCACTATGCTCCATAGCTTACACACCGAATTATAACACCGAATGTTTTCATTGTCAACGCATTCTTCGGACCTCTATCTCCGTTTTTTCATTGTCAATGATTTCCAGGCAGTGGTTTTGCAGCAAAGACATCGAAAATCCTGCACTGTCAATGCTTTTTTCTCCCAATTTGAAACCCAGATTTTGCATTGACATTTGTGTTTTGCATTGACAATGAAAAAATGCATTGACAATGTTTTTTTGGTATTATATAATTAATTTCGAGGTGATGAGCATGAATACGTTAGGAGAGAGGCTGCACTATGCAAGGAAAAGCAGCGGCTATACGCAGCGTTCCCTTGCAGATTCCATCGGTGTATCACGGGGGGTCATATTTAATCTTGAGAAAAATAAAACAGAACCACAAGCAATTGTTATAAATGCCATCTGTAAGACACTTAACATTAACAAAGACTGGCTTATGGACGGCACTGGACAGATGAATAATACAAGCCAGGCGCTACAGAGCGCCAAAATACTAGCCGAGCTTTATGAAGTTGCAAAGGGATTGTCCGAGAATGAACAGCGATATCTTCTAGATGTTATGTACAAGCTTGAACCTGGTTATCAGAAGCATTCTGCTGATTAGAAATAAGAAAACGCCAACTATGACGCTTTCTTATTTTTTTGCATGTTTTACGTTCTAGTCTGTCCAAAAGACAGGCCAAAACTAAAAAGTTTCGCTCCTACCCCATTTCCAATGATCATCAAAATCAAATATCCCGCAGATTTCACACTCCATGCACTGGCCAGATTAAAATAAAACATATTAGCTATAGAATGTTCAAATCCTGACAAGATAAAGATCATGACAGGTGCAATGATAAACACAATATTTTTGCTTTTGTTATAATTGTCAATTGCCAAGTACATCAATACGCCACAAAACATGGATAACACAAAAATATTTCCAACTTCATTCCCCAATTTTGCTTCCACCAGACTTGAACTGTCAATCTTAAGATGTGCGGCCTTACACAAAACAGCAGCCAGAACTGTCCCAATATAATTTCCTGCTGCTATTATGAGCATATCCAACAGTTCTGCGGTCTTTTTCACAAATCCAATTTTGCCTGTATATAAATAAAAACCTTGTGTCACAATGGTAAGCAGTCCAAAAGAAAAGAATAACGAACCTATTACTTTATTTTCTAAGGACAAATATACTATACCGCCGATCCCAATCATAAAACCAGCATAAACCGATTTGACCAATATCTCTAACTTACGCATTTTTCTTATGTACTCCTTATTGTATTTTTATTTCTCTGCATCCTGAATCTGCTGTTTCAGTTCCATTGACATAGATTCTCCCAGAAATGTTCTTCCTTTCCTCCGACTTTCTGCAAGTTCTTCTTGTATTTCCTTCTGCCTGTGATGGATATCCTGCAATAACTCCTTCGCAGAGAGCAAGCCGCAGCCCTGACCACGAATGATAATCTGTTCCAATCCATCCGAAGTGGCAACGGTCACCTGATAGTCCTTTGCATGTTCTTGGGCAAATTTCTCAATATATTGATCTGCTGTCTCTGCCTCCTTGGTAAACACTACATGGATATTATGATAATCTGAAATCTCCGTCCGATGCTGCTGCACCCGATAAGCGTCAAAGACCACAATCAAATGACATCCGCGAATGCCCTGATAATTACACATCATATCCAAAAGTCTGCCTCTGGCGCTGTCAATATTCACTTCCGCCAGTTCTTTCAATTCCTGCCAGGCAAAAATAATATTATAGCCATCCACCAGAAAATATTCTTCTTTTTTCTCTGGCATACGAAAAGAACGTGTCACAGAAGGAATATAATTTTTTTCCTCTTTTTTCTTCCGATTCCAGCCCCTTTTTCCCTTTTGGCCATTCTGCCTGTTTGCCCCCACGGTCTGAGAAAGTATCGCTTCTACCTCATCCTCCCCGATCCAGGCTTCCTCCTTCCATACACTATGTTCTGTAGTACCCACAGAATGGCTCGCAGTCCTGGAATCATCAACGCCTTCCAGAATCTTACGCACCCAATCTGGCGTCTCCACATGCATTCGCTCTTTGACCTGCTGCCATTTGACTACAAATCCTGCTCCATGAGCGCAAAATACAGAATCTGGGGAATTTTCCAAATCCCGTTCCGCCTCATAACCACTCTGAGATATCACTTCCTCCGGATTATGGCAAGGTTCATACCCTTTTAAGGTGCACAAAAGAATGCCCTCCCCTCTGGTATATTGGATAACCTCTTTTTGATAGCCTCCCATCTGGGAAGCTGGTGCAGTCCCCTCAATTACTGCCATATCTCCCTGCATTCTGGGAGCTTCAAAGGTTCCATGCATTCGTTCCACATCCGTCATAGCACGTCCCATCATCTGCTCTGGCACCTCCAGGCGAAACGCATAGACAGGTTCTAAAAGTATAGAATCCGCCTCCATCAGTCCCTGGCGCAGAGCACGATAGGTGGCTTGTCTGAAATCTCCTCCTTCGGTATGTTTTAGATGCGCGCGGCCTGCCGTCAAGGTGATCTTCATATCTGTAATCGAGGCTCCCGTCAACACACCCTTATGTTCTTTTTCCTCCAGATGGGTTCGTACTAGACGCTGCCAGTTCCGTTCCAGCATATCCTCACTGCAAACAGTCTCAAATTTCAAACCGCTCCCTGGCTCCCCTGGTTCCAACAGCAAATGTACCTCCGCATAATGTCGCAAAGGTTCATAATGACCGACCCCTTCCACCGGAGCCAAGATCGTTTCCTTATATAAAATACTTCCTTCCCCAAAGGACACCTCCACGCCAAAACGCTCCCACACCAGACTTTTCAAGATTTCCAATTGCACTTCTCCCATTGCCTGGACGCGAATTTCCTGAAGCCTTTCATCCCAAAGGACGTGAAGTTGTGGTTCCTCCTCCTGGAGCCTGCTAAAATTTTCCATCATTTTAGCCTTATCATATCCTTCTGGTAAAAAGACCTGGCAGGTCAACACTGGAATCAGCACAGGCATCGGGGAGTCCTTCTCTTGGCCGAGCCCCTCGCCTGGACGCGTCTGTTGTAATCCTGTGACAGCACAGATTGTTCCAGCCCTCGCCTCCTGCACAGATTCAAATTTATCGCCAGAGTAAATGCGGATCTGATTCACTTTCTCCTGACTTTCTGTGGGAGAATCCTTGACTTTTAGGCTACCTCCTGTAATCTTGAGATGGGTCACTCTGTTTCCTTGGTTGTCCCTGGTAATCTTAAAAACTTTTGCTCCAAATTCTTTCGGATAGGGCGCTGAAACCGTATATGTTTCAAGCCCTGTTATCAACTCCTCAATCCCGTTCAGCTTCAGCGCAGACCCAAAAAAGCAGGGGAACATTTTCCTCTGCAAAATCAGCTCCTTTATATGATCTTCTGTCACCCTTCCATATTCCAAATAATATTCCAGCACATCTTCTCGGCACATTGCCACGTTTTCTTGAAATTCCTCTGTGTCCATCTCTGTAAAATCAAGACAGTTTTCCTCTAGCTTTTCTTTCAATTCCTCCATCAATTTCTGGCGGCTGGTATCTGGCTGATCCATTTTATTGACGAAGAGAAACACTGGAATTTTATATTTCTTCAAAAGCTGCCATAAAGTGCGCGTATGTCCTTGAACGCCGTCTGAACCACTGATTACCAAAATGGCATAATCCAGCACTTGCAACGTCCGTTCCATCTCTGCCGAAAAATCCACATGTCCCGGCGTGTCCAGCAATGTTATTGTGGTATTTGGAAGTTTTAACACCGCCTGTTTTGAAAAAATTGTAATTCCCCTTGCCCGCTCCATCTCATTTGTATCTAAAAAAGCATCTCGGTTGTCCACCCTCCCAAGGCTGCGTATCATTCCGCTCGTATACAACAGCGCTTCGGAAAGCGTCGTTTTTCCTGCGTCCACATGGGCGAGCAGAGCGGCACATATCTGGTTTTGCGGCTTTTTTTCAGATGTTTCCCCCATCTAAGATGCCCCTTTCTATGTTGTAATAATTAAGCCATTATAGCATAGAAAAGAGCAAAAGTCGATAAATGTTTTTAGAAAGCTGCTAACGATTTTACGCTTTGTACTATCTCAGATTTCTCTCATATTATGGGCAAGCCTCCTGCCAAGGACCTCTGCATCTTCCTTTGCCCCACAGATCTGCATCTTTTTATAGTCTCTGCTCCCCTCCTTGGCATACAGCCCAGTAAGGGTAAGCTTGCCCGTCTCCTGCTCCAGACTGGCATATGCTGCAATCGGGGAACTGCATCCCCCTTCCAGCGCTGTCACAAAGCTGCGTTCTGCCTTGGCACACCAAGCGCTGTCCTCATCAAAAAACCCCTGCAAATAAGAATTATCTTCTCCCAGTCTTCCCTGAACGGCAAGGATTCCTTGACCGGCAGCGGGCAGAATCTCCTCTATAGAAAAATAACGGCTGATTCGTTCTTCCAGTCTGAGCCGTTTTAATCCAGCCGCTGCCAATACTAGGCCGCTGTATTCTCCCCGATCCAGCTTTTCCAGCCGAGTCAACACATTCCCTCGGACACTTTTGATCGTCATTTGTGGAAACAACTTCTTTAACTGAAGTGTGCGTCTTGCGCTGGAACATCCCAGCGGTAACAAGGGATCCAATGTATCTACCTCCTTTGGCAATACTAATACATCTCTTGCGTCCTCCCGTCTGGAAAAACCCAACAGAGGAAGATCTTTGGGCACCTCCATAGGCACATCCTTCAAGCTGTGGACAGACAAATCACTGCGATTTTCTCTAAGGGCCCGATCCAACTCCTTGACAAACAATCCTTTGCCGCCAATCTGATCCAACGTCCGATCTAAAATCCGATCCCCAGTGGTCTTCATCGTTACAAGCTCTGGTTCCAACTCTTTGTGAGAACGCCAGATCGCATCTGCCAAAAGCTCCGCCTGTATCACCGCCAGACGGCTTTCCCTGGTTCCAATTCTAATCTTTCGTCCCATCCTCACACTCCTTCCCAAAGCGCAAGAGCAGTTCTCGGATCTTCTCTACTGCCTCCGCCGCTTTTCTATGGTCTCTTCCCTGAGCTGTCACCCCTACAACCAGATCCCCAACCTTTACGATCCCTGGGAAATAAAAATCACATTTCTCTTTGTCAGACGCCACATTCACTGGGATGGCCTTATGATGGCATTCTCGATAAATTGTATCATTTACCCCTCTGTCGTCCGTTGCCGCCAGAACAAAATCCTCCTCTTCAAGCTCACTGGGACGATATCTGCGATACTCAAGATTTAGCTTTTCCTGCTGACTTGCCAACACTTCCAATTCCTCGACCATCTCAGGAGAAACCACAGTTACCCTTGCTCCAAAGGAGAGCAGCGATTTCACACGCCGCAGCGCAATGGCCCCGCCTCCAAAAACTCGAATCTCTTTGTCATTCATATCTACGAACAATGGAAAATACTCTGTCATTCCATCTCCTCCGAAAATGCCTGCTTGATACTGTCATAATGAAGAAAAATCCCCTGTCTAGCCAGCTCTTTTATCTGTTCCCTGTCTGCCAACATAAAACCTGCTGCTTCCTCTTGCTGTAGCTGAACATCCGATTCGTCAAAATCCAGCACAAACCGGTATACATCCACAAAATAATTGTCTCCCTCCCCTGGATTTTCGCGTTGATACGTAAACAGATATCCGCCTTTACAATCTGACACATCAAGCCCAGTCTCCTCTTTGACTTCCCGAATGACCGCATCTTTGGATTCCTCCCCTGCAAGTGCAGCTCCACCAGAAACTTCCCACCAACCAGGCGCCCAAGCTTTTGTCAGTACCCGCCTGGTAATCAAGAATTTTCCATCTGGACGCATGACTACGCCAAGCACCGTAAGATGATATTCCCCCTCCTTCAGACACCAGTCATTTCGTTTCATGGTTCTGCCAGTGCGCTGTTTGTTACTGTCATAAATATCCCACATCTCCATTAAAATTCGATTCCTTTCTCAACTATATACGATAGACTTTCTCTAATATTTCGATTGTCCTCTGAAGCGTCTCTTGTTCTGCTTGGTCACGCAACTCAAACAGTAATTTATCCACCACTTTCTCTGTGGTCTCTTCCAACTGCCTGCGCAACAGCTCCTTTTGCGTCTCTGGCAGATCTAAATTGCGAAAAATTTTTTCCATTCTCCATACCAGCTCCTTTGCCGCATCTGCCCCAATTTGCTGTATTCTAGGCACCAAATTCCGGCACTCCTGCCAGTCCAGAAATTTTTGTATTTCTTCGGACAGAATCTTTTCGGCCAACTGATACTGGTGGCGCATTTTATCAGACTTTGACTCCATGGGAAGGCTGTCCATATCATAATAGCTTACATTCTCCATTTCGGCAATGGCAGGCTCCATATCTCTAGGGACAGCAAGATCCACAAATACCTGCGCTTTCTGCTGACAAGAATACACATTCTCCCAGCAGGAGTGCAGCCCATCCCTGGTAATCGTCAAATTCGGACTTGCTGTTGCAGATATCACAAAATCACACTTTGGAATATACTGATAGCGCTCTCCATAATCCATACGTTTCGCCCCAATCGGAATCTTAACGATACCACTTCGGTATTGACGAACCGTAACCGTCACATCTGCTCCCTCCTCCATCAACGCCTGTGCCATCAATTTTCCCATCTCTCCATTTCCGATGACAAGGCAGATTTTCCTCTCCAATTCATAGCCCTGATTTTTCAGAAATTCTACGGCATGATGAGCTGCTGAAAAATTTGCCTTGTCCAAAACCACATTGGCTTTCACCTGTTTCCCGGCAGTCACCGCCATCCGAAACAGCACCTCCAAGGCTCGATCGGTACACTCTTGTTCTCTTGCAAAGGCTAACGCCTCTTTGACCTGTGTTAAAATTTGATCTTCTCCCAGAATTTGGGATTTCATCCCAGCACTCAAATAAAATAAATGTTCCACTGCCTGTTTATTTTGACGCTCCACCAAATATTTGTGATACTCTTTTCCAGAGAGCCCTTTCAAACTGCACAAAAACTCTGGAAGTGAAAGCTTCGATTCCCTGGCAAGGCTGAGCCACAATTCCATCCGATTGCAAGTGGAAATCAGAACGCACCCTCGAATTTGAGGATTTAATCGAATTTGCTCCATGGCAGATGCCATCGCCTTTTTGGTAAAAGAAAAGCTCTGCCTGATATCAATTTCTGCTGTAGTAAAGTCAATTCCAATCATCTTTAAATTCATGATAACCTCTATTCTATATGCTTTTTGCACATACGAATTTTCACAGCAACCTGCGGTCATACAACTGGTACAGCAGTGCATTTACAATCGCCGCTGCCACATTGCTGCCGCCCTTTCGCCCTCTTGCAATCATATAGGGTATGGGAAGGGTAAGTATCAGCTCCTTGGACTGCTCCACATTGACAAAACCTACTGGTGTTCCAATAACCAACGCAGGTGTAAGCTTTCCCTCCTGTACCAGCTCATAAATCCGCACTAACGCCGTAGGTGCATTCCCAATTGCAAAAATAACAGGCCCCTCCAATTCTGATGCCTTTTCCATACAGGCTGCCGCCCGTGTCGTCTTATTTTCCTTTGCTTTTTGCGCCACATCCTCATCACCCATAAAATTATAAACCTGAATCCCCAATTCCCTCAACGCTTTTTTGTTAATTCCTGCCATTGCCATCTGGGTATCTGTCACAATACAGGCTTTCCGCTTTAACAATTCCAATGCCAACTGTAATACATCTGGAGAAAAGACAAGATTTTTCGCATAATCAAAATCAGCCGTGGTGTGAATGACTCTCTTTACAATAGGCGCATATGGTTCCTTAAGCTCTATTTGCATTTTTTCCAACTCTTCTGCAATGATTTCAAAACTTCGCTCCTCAATTTCTTTTGGCTGTACCTGCTCTAATTGTATTTTCATTTCCGCCTCTCTCCCTCCATGATACGATAAATAGATTCCATATCCAAATGGCTCCGCAAAGTGTCCGCCAACAGATTATATTGCGTCTCTTTGTATGCGCGACGACTTGGCTCACAAACAGGCGCCAGCGAAACCCCTTTCTTTTTTGCCAGAGCTGCAAACAAGGCACTTGCTATGCCGTCTCCATCAAAAATGCCATGGATATATGTGCCATACACATTCTCTTTGCAGCATCCATCCACGGAAACTTCCTGCTTTGGCCCAGTGTGCGTTGTGATCTCTGCCATGGCAGATACCCCTTCCTCTGGGAACACCTCTGACACACCCATATGAATCTCATAACCTTCCAGCGCCATCCCAGATAATTCCTCTAAAACACCGGAAAGTGTCTCAAGATGCCCCTGCACCTGTGTTCTAGTCTTATTCTTCGTCAGGGTTGTGACTGACGGCAGCAATTCCATACCTCTCATGGAACCTCCTTCTTCCATCTGTTCTGGATCGGAAATCCTCCTGCCCAGCATCTGATAACCACCACAGATACCAAACACCACACATCCCTTCTCTTTTGCTCTACAGATCGCCGCTTCCAGTCCACTTTCTCTGAGCCATCTCAAATCCCCAAGGGTATTCTTCGTCCCTGGCAGAAGGATCATATCTGGCTCTCCAAGCTGAGTTGGGCTGGTGACATAATAAAGATTCACATATGTCCTCCCCTCTAAGACCGCAAAATCTGTAAAATTAGAAATATGAGGCAGACGAATCACTGCAAGCTCCAGCAAACCGAAGGGATTTGATGCTGCAAACCGTGTGGTCATGCTGTCCTCCTCCTCAATATCCACCTGCATATATGGAACCACCCCAACCACTGGAATCTTGGTTATTTGTTGTATCATCTCCACGCCAGGATCTAAAATACTTTGATCTCCTCGGAATTTATTGATAATCATTCCTTGGATCCTTGCTTTTTCTTCTGGCTTCAGCAGCATTACCGTTCCTGCAAGCTGGGCGAATACCCCTCCTCGATCAATATCTCCCGTCAACAATACAGGGGCGTCCAAAAGCTCTGCCAGCCCCATATTTACAATGTCCTGCTGATTTAAATTAATTTCGGCTGGGGAACCTGCACCTTCCACCACAATGATCTCGTACTCCTGCTCCAATTGATGGTACGCATTTAAAATGTCTGGTATCAGCGTTTTTTTATACGAAAAATATTCTCTCGCACTCATATTCCCTCGAACCCTACCTGCCACAATGACCTGAGATCCGGTATCGCTGGTGGGCTTTAATAAAATAGGATTCATCAAAACAGAAGGCTCTATCCCTGCTGCTTCTGCCTGCACAGCCTGGGCACGCCCCAATTCCAATCCTTCCTTTGTGACAAAAGAATTTAACGCCATATTCTGAGACTTAAAAGGGCAGACGCGAAAGCCATCCTGTTTAAAAATTCGACATAGACCTGCTGTAATCAAGCTTTTTCCAGCTCCTGACATGGTTCCTTGTATCATAATTACCTTTGCTTGCCTGTTCATGTGCGATCCTCTTTCTGTCTCAGCACGTTTTCCAAAGCTTCCAGACATTCATGATTTGTCCCATACTGCATCACATAATCACAGACAATCTTTCTATTTATCAAGCTTTCCACCAAATCATGCTCTAACCTGGGGAGGAGATCGGCAAACGTTCCTTTTGACATACAATTGATGTTTTTTAACACTTCGGTATCTCTCCGTTTTCTTGCTGCCTCCCCTTTCGGATATCCACACCCAAATGGATCATGAAAAAGCCTCTCCATTGTGGCATTCAGGTTAATTTCTCCTGCCCATCCAAAATTCAGCCCCAAAGGATAAGAAACTGCATTTCCATCATTAATCCTGCCAAACAGATATGCATCAGAAGGATTCTGCACATAGCCACACAGAATTCCCGGTAGACTGTTACAGGCAAGCATCATTCCCTGCCCAGAAGAACAGCCAGTAACTACAAAATCCACAGCACCACTTTCTAGCAACAGACACACCTGCAACGCAATCTGTACATAGATGTAATTCACTGTCTCTTCTGGAAAAATTCCAAAATTGATAACCTCGTGTTCTTGCCCAGAACTTGCATGTACCACACTCTCATAAAACAGTTGATTTTTCTCTTTCTGGGAACTGGCCTGAACCACTGCAATTTTCATAAAAACTCCTTTCCGTCCACACTCTCTTGTATTTTGATGCAACGCATCTATAAGCTGTCTATTTTCCTCTCTGCCTCGCACTGTAATCCGATATCACTCACTCTCTCGAATTTGATGTAACGCATCTATAAGCTGTCTGTTTTCCTCTCTGCCTCGCACTGCAATCCGATATCACTCACTCTCTCTCGAATTTGATGCAACGCATCTATAAGCTGTCTGTTTTCCTCTCTGCCTCGCACTGCAATCCGATACCATCCCTGGGTCAAACCTGGAAAATTACTACAATCTCGAATTAAAATTTTATCGTCCATCAGCATTTGGCTAAGCTCTGGAATACTTCGAAAAAAAATAAAATTCGCTGCAAAACCATAAATATCCACAAAAAAATGGCTTTTCTCCTGAGATGAAAATAAGGAGAGCTGTTCTAACAGAAACTGCTTCTCCTCCTCTACTGCATCTCTCGTTTTAGTCAAAAATCTTCTCTCTCCTGCTGCTGCAATCCCCGCCTCCTGTGCCAAAATAGACACATTCCACGGTTGAACAACTGCCTGCATTTTCTGTAAGAGTTTGGTATTCCCACTCAATCCATATCCCAGCCGAAGACCTGGAATGCCAAAGGTTTTTGTAAATGCTTTGATCACGAACAAGTTTCTAGACTGGTTCATTAATAATTTCATGCTCTGGCTCGTCTCTTCCTCTGACGCCACAAAGTCTAAAAAACATTCATCCACAACGAAAAGTGTGTCTGTCTGTTCACACCGCTGTAAAAGGCTCTCCATCATCTCCCTATCCATCATCGTTCCAGTAGGATTGTTCGGATTACAGAGAAACATGATGTCTATGGAATGATCCAACATGGCCGGAAGTCCTTGTAACAAAAACCCTCGTTCCGCCGACAGATATTCATACACAATCTCACAATCTACGCTTCGCAATGCATGTTCATATTCCTGGAATGTCGGAACAACAAGCAATGCTTTCTTCGGCTTACATGCAAGCACCAATGTAAAAATAATCTCTGCTGCACCATTTCCGCATAAAATCTGCTCTGCTTTTACATGCTCCAGCTCTGCAACCGCCTGGCGCAGCCGAATACAATCCGGCTGCGGATAGTGACAGATCCCGTCCAGAGCAGATTTTGCTGCTTGTACCACAGAAAATGGCGCCCCCAGAAAGTTAATATTTGCTGAAAAATCGATAAAATCAGGATGGTTCCAAAAATCCCCGCCGTGCTGATACATGATGCTTTTCTCCCTGCGCAACATAATTTCTCTATCCATCCATTATGCTGCAAATTTTATGTGTTACACAATTCCTTTGCAAAGGAACTTTTATGACAAACTTTTGTAAATATCTGCAATATGCCCTGCTTTTTCAGGATAATACTCTCTCAAATATATGAGATATTGAAGGGCTGTCCCTTCATATGGGTGTAAATCTCCCAACAAACTTACCTCATAACAGTTCCGAATCACATTGATAATACAATCCTCCACGTGATCCTCTTTGCAATCCTTACACTCTTTCAAAATATGTGCAATTCCAAGCTCCAACTCCTCTTCCTCAAAGGACTTCACATCGATGATCGGAATCTGTGTTGTTCCTCCTGCCACTTCCTTTTTCGGGTCTCTCATATACTGGCGAATACACTGCTTTGCAAACCCGATATTACATTCCCTTCCCTGACATTGACCACATAAGCCTTCTCCCCTGCAACAATTTTCCAAATCATGTTCAATGAGATCAGCATTTAACCCTTTCTTATTCGCATTTTCCATGTGCGTTCTCCTTCCGCTTCTTTTCATAAAGTGAATAAAAAAATTGCGCATCTGAGCATTAATACGATTGCGGCTGTCAGATACACTGTATCATACATCAAACGGCAGCTTCTTGCAATATCTTCCCGTTCCACTGGACGAACATCATCCCCAATGGAAGGTTTTTCATACTTTTTCCCGAAATACCAGGCATCCCCTGCAAGTTGCACACCTAAGGCTCCGGCCATCACTGCCTCTGTCTGGGCAGAATTTGGACTGGCATGACAATATCTGTCTCGTCTAAAAATCCGCCATGCCTCCCTGCCATTTTGCCCGCTAAATGGACATGCCGCAATCATCAGCAATGCACTGACCCTTGCAGGGAGCAAATTTACCAGATCATCCAGCTTTGCCGCTGCTGTTCCAAAATATCGGTAGGCGTCGTTCTTATATCCAACCATGGAATCCATGGTATTGACAGCTTTATAAAAAAATCCTCCTGCACCGCCAAAACAAGCCATAAACAGCAACGGAGCCACGATTCCATCCGAAGTATTCTCCGCAACCGTTTCCACTGCTGCCCGAATTACCCCTGCTTCATCTAGTCTCTGGGTATCTCTGCCCACAATCATAGATACCGCTTTTCTTCCGGCATTTAGTCCCTCTGCATCCAATGCCTCTGCCACTCTCATACTCTCTGTCTTCAGTGATTTTGTGGCAAGAAGAGAGCCACACATCCATGCCTCCACCACAATTCCTGCTATGGGATGAATCCGATAACAAAGAATTAATGCTGCGAGAGCAGTCAATGTGGTTATACCAGGAACCAGAATCGCCAAGAGGAACCCTGCCAGTCTCTCTCCGATTTTTGTATTAGGGAACAAACGCCGCAACATCTGTTCCAAATGATGTATCAGCCACCCAATGGCCATTACCGGATGATACCACCCTTTTGGATCCCCAATTAAAAAATCCAACATAATTCCCAAAAACAACGCCAGCGTGCGATAACACAAATACATAATTTCCCCCGTCCCATCTCTATCTACATAGCTTTGCGCTGTTCTTCCTGTCCCTGATACTGTTTTCCCTCGCTGTGCAGCTCAAAACGGCTCTCAATCTCCACAAGCATATCCGCATACTCCTTTAATTCAGCCGCCACTCTCTCTCTGCCGCTTCTGCCTAATTTCTTATATAAAATTCGGTGCTCCATGCTTGCCCAAAAATCCATGGACATGGTGCGAAACTGAATCTCCACCGGAAAATACTCCATACCATCTAGACAATACACTGGAATGCCCAAAATCACATGATAACTGCGATATCCGTTGGGCTTTGGTTCCTTGATATAGTCGCTCTCTCGTACCACAATCAAGTCTACCTGCCGCTTCAAGGCATCCACCAGATTGTAAATATCATCCACAAAATAGCAGATCACCCGTACCCCAGCAATATCCTGCAAATAATCCTTGGCATTCATTACGGTAGGTTCCTTTTCTTTTTTTCTTAATTTATCTTCCAGGCTTTTCTTTTTCTTAATCCGGCTCTGGATATTATGTATGGGCTGTCCTGCCAGATCTTCATACAAATTATGCTTTAAGACATTTAATCTGGCAAGCAGAACTTCCTTTGCATCCTCGTAGGGCTGTATAAATGTATAATATTCTTCCTCTGTCATTAATCACTATTTCCTCCTTATGTCACTTCCAGTAGTATACCAGATCTTGGTTGAAAAATCATGAAAATTTCAAGTAAAAAATATAAAATATTTGTAAAAAAATTTATAAGCCATATCGATCCTGAACCCCATCTTTCAACAACGGAAAACATACTTCCACCGTAAAGAACCCTTCTCCAAAATAAGCCTGTATCTTCCCTCCCATCTGTTCTGTAAGCTCTTTCGCAATGGCAAGCCCAAGTCCTGTTGTTCTGCGGCTTCTGGACTGATCTGTCGTATAAAAACGTTCAAATATCCGCTCCAACTCTTTGTTCTCTATCTCTTCTGTCTCATTGGCAATGCAGATCCTGGCGTTCCCTTCCTTGGACTCCATGGAAAAACGATAATTTCCATTCCCATGCACCAAGGCATTTTTCATTAGGTTTTCCAAAATACGAGAAAAAGCGTGTCTATCCACCTGGATAAACAACGCTTCCCTGGAAATCCTTATCTCTGGTTCCCAGCCCTTTACGGAAAAATCTTCATAAAACATAGAGATAATCTCTGTAAATAGATTTCCCACATTGATCCGCTCAGGATTCAGTGGGAGCTCTCCTGCTTCAATCCTTGCATATTCAAAAAGCTGATCCAAGATATGCTGAAGTTCTTCCAGCCTTCGTTCCACAATCCTTGTGTACTCCACCTTTTTCTCTTCTGACACCTCGGACTGTAGCAACATCTGGACATACCCTTTCACAGAAGTGAGCGGCGTGCGGATATCATGGGAAATGCTGGTAATGCTCTCTCGATAGTTCTGGTTCACCTTCCGCAGTCTGCGCTGCTCTTGCCTTAACTGACCCAATACATAATTGATATGGCAAATCAACTCTGGGGTATTGCCCACAGCATAAACAGAGGTCAGCAAAAAATTGCTTTCCTCTGTCTCTAAGAATAATAACTGCTGAATCATATGCCTGATCTGTCTTTTATAACACCAGAGCCGGAACCATAAGATCACTGCCCCTGCTGCCAGCAAAATCACTGCCAGCCCTAAAATAAATTCCATATTTTCCCATTCCTTCTCATGTACTCTTTTCGCCTCTCTCTACCTGATTTTGCAGTACATTCTCTATTTCACATCTGCCTTCTGGAAATGTACCACCCCAATCACTACTGCAATCACAAACCATACCAACGACACAATCACGCCTCGTACCATAAACTCTGCTTCAAAATCTGTTACTGGACAATTTGTGAGCAAATCCAGGATCCAATAGTTGGAAGGTGCAAAATCCACCCCATGGAACACCAAATCCAAACCTGCTGTAAGGGTTGTGGAAAACAACAGCACTCCCATGCTCAAGGCAATCCCTGCCGCCAAATTCCGAGTAAACTCTCCGACCAGCAGAATTATGGTGGAAATGGTAATTCCAAACATCATTTGAAATATGGCATACAAAACTACATCCTTCCAAATCGTATGTGAGAAAACTTCCCATCCCATAAATGGAATCCCCATGCAGATAGACACTGCCAAAACCACTGTCTGAAACACTATGGTAAGTAGGATTGTGGAAAGAATTTTACTCAGAAATATAGTTCTTCTAGAATACCCCTTTCCCACTAAATTTTTGATCGTGCCGCTTGCATATTCCTGTATCACAAAAATGCTTACCAAAACTGCCAGAATCATTCCTACAAAATGTCCGCCGAACATTTGCCGGAGTATACCAACCACTCCGATCTTCTCCAGCATAGACGCCTGAAGATCTATCTCATTTCCCTGCTGATACACCACAACACCGCCTGTTCCGTTGGAAATCTCTCCCTGGTTAATTTTATCAATCATCAAAAGCGAGCTATAGAGCAGCAACAACAAAGCAACCGCTGTCAATACTCCAAAAACAATGGATTTGCTTTTCTTTAATTTAAATAATTCTGCACGAAATAAGTTAAGCATTTGGCCCACCTCCCAATAAATCCATAAAATACCCTTCCAAATCCTGTCCTGCCAGATAACTTTCTCGTAGACTCACGCCTGCCAACATCAATTCTCGATTCATGGAGCCAGAATTTTCCAGTCCATCAAATACCCTGAGAACCCCAGGTTCTGGCACATCATAACTGGTGATATGGCAATTCTGTTCTAAAACTGCCGCTGCGCGCTCTACATCATCCACCACAAGTTTCACACATCTTCTGCACCTACTTTTTAACTCTCTGGCGTCAAATTCCTCAATCAAAACGCCATCTTTGATAATCCCATAGCTGGTGGCTATCTTTGATAGTTCGCCCAAAATATGACTGGATATTAAAATTGTTATCTGTTTCTCCTCGTTTAGTTTGTGAAAAAGATCTCGCATTTCCTTAATTCCCTCAGGATCCAGGCCATTGATAGGCTCATCCAAAATTAGAAAATCAGGGTTTCGAAATAAGGCAATGGCAATTCCCAACCTCTGCTTCATGCCCAGAGAGAAATGCTTTACTTTTTTCTTTCCTGCATCCAAAAGTCCCACAAATTCCAACATTTCATCAATGGCATTTTTTTCGGCAATGCCAAAACTTCTTCTGACAATCTCCATATTTTCTCTTGCATTCATCGCCCCATACAATCCAGGCTGCTCAATCAGAACGCCAATCCGCTGACGCTGGCATTCCAAATTCTCAGAACCAAACAATTCCATGCTTCCGGATGCTGGCGCCGCAAGTCCAGCGACCATACGCATAAACGTGGTTTTTCCAGCGCCATTTTTTCCGATAAAACCATAAATGTCACCTTTTTTCACATGCATACTCACATGATCCACCACGGTATGTTTCCCATATATTTTGGTAATTCCTTCTGTCTTTAATACATGCTCCATAGGATTCCTCCCTTTCTTTCCCGTCTGAAAGTTTACCTGTCTTACAAGAAACAGTATAACAATGGGTTTTTTAGAAACCTTATGGAAAATATAAAGAAAGTATAAAGTTTTATTTCATCTTAAACCCAATGCCCCACACCGTCTGGATATAAGTTTCTTCTGGGCAGATCTTCGCAAGTTTCTGTCGAATGTTACTGATATGTACGTTTACCGCATTTTCTTCTCCCAAAAATTCCTCATTCCACACAGACTCATACAGATTACTCCTCGTAAACACTTTTCCTGGATGACGCACCAACAGCTCTAGAATCAAATATTCTCGTTTTGTCAGAGAAATTTCCTGCCCTGCCACCTGCACCTGAAGATTTTCTGGATAAATCTTGATATCTTTATATTCCAAAACGGTCTCTTCTAAAGGACTTTCCTGACCTGTCCCATTTTGTCTGCTGCGACGCAAGACTGCCTCAAGCCTGGCCAAAAGCTCCTGTGTATCAAAGGGTTTCACCACATAATCGTCCGCACCTGCCCGAAGAAGAGACACCCTTGCCTGGACATCATCCCTGGCGGAAGCCACAATCACTCCCGTCTTCGGATATGTTTCCTTGATT
This sequence comes from uncultured Lachnospiraceae bacterium, assembly GCA_910580015.1. GTDB lineage: Bacteria > Bacillota > Clostridia > Lachnospirales > Lachnospiraceae > Petralouisia. The sequence goes on along the minus strand of CAJTVT010000020.1, from coordinate 26,611 downwards.
TTGGCAAGAACCTCCTCCCCTTGCATCCCTGGCAACATCAGATCCAATATGACTGCGTCGACTTCCTGCTTTTCCAGACAAAACAACGCCTCTGTTCCAGAAAATGCCTGCACTACCTGTGAACCCTGGCTTGTCAAAAGTTCCTTTAACATCTGATTAATATCTTTATCATCCTCCACAACCAATATCACGGTCTCCATGGTCTGCTCCTTTACGAAAACTCTATTTGATTTGCTGGGCAATCCCGCAATGTACCATATAAACCTCCTGTGCCTTGTCTGCCAACAGACAACCAATTCTTCCTACGGTTTCCCGATACTCTCGGTCAAATGCCTCCATGGGAACGATCCCGCATCCTACTTGTGCCAAAGTGATAATCACATCTGCATTTTCCTGAACAAGATGTTTTGTCATGGCATAGGGATCTTTGTGCTCCTCCATCCACCTTCGAATCCAAAGATGAAACTGCAAAATCACATCGGCATAAAGCAGCTTTTGTGCGTCATTGCAAGACTCATCTGCCAGAACAAGTTCCCTGTCTGCCGTTTTTTTTCGTTTTTGTTGATACATTGCTTTTGCAATTTCACACTTTCCCTGATAAATACCTCCAGTTACCAATATCAAAATCTGTTCCTCCTTGCATCTTTATGTATTCTCGGATTCTCTTTGTGCCTGATTTTGCGAGAAGATTTTATCTTATATCCCTCTACTCTGAATCTATGCGCAATATTATACCTCGGAACTTTTCTTAAGACAACCAAAATTTCTCCTGTAAAACCATACGGAAAGCACCGCACCCACACCCCATCCAATGGGCCATGCACTCCAAATGCCAAGATATCCCCAGGGTGCAGACAACGCCATGGTAAGCAGAACTCGCAAAATTAAATCGGTAAAGGTGGTAATCATAAACTGCTTCATCTGTCCTGCACCTCTCAAAATCCCATCTGACACCAATTTTATTGATATCACAAAATAAAATGGCGACACAATCTGAAGGAACTGCGTTCCAGATAATAAAGCCAGTTCCGAGGGATGCTCCATAAAAATTCGTATCAGAAGACCATTGGCCAGAACATACAAAGCGACAATTGGAACGCACAACATCCACACCATTTTCACAGCCGCCCGAAACCCATCTTTCACACGGGACAACATCCCAGCCCCCATATTCTGTGCTGTGTAATTGGAAATCCCATTTCCCACTGTGGTAAGAGAGGTTATCACCAGATTATTTAGTTTGACCGCTGCTGAATACCCAGCAATTACCCCTGGTCCAAATCCATTGATCACACCCTGAATTATGATATTTCCTATGGAAATAAAGCTCTGCTGCAAAATGCTGGGAATGGCTATCACAGCGATCTTGCGAAATATTTGTGTAGAAAATAAGGCTGCTTTTCCCTCTGAATGGATGCCAGCCAATCTCTTACGTACCACAATCAGAGACAAGATACTGCTTGCCCCCTGACAGAGAAAGGTAGCCCATGCCACTCCCGCAATCCCCATATGGAATGTAGAAACAAACAAAATATCCACAAGAATATTGGAAGTTGAAGAAACTGCCAGAAAAAGGAACGGTGTCTTGGAATCGCCCAGTGCTGAAAAAATTCCAGTTGCAACATTATAGTAGAGTAAAAATGGAAATCCAAACAGGTAAATGTCCAGATATAACTTGGAATCTGCAAAAATAGTTTCTGGCGTGCGGATAAGCTGAAGAAGCTCAGAGCACCCAAGAAGACCAAAAAGCATCAAAACGACACATACCACACCGCTGGCAATCAGGGAAGTGGATATGGCTGTCTTCATATCTCTATACTGCTTTGCACCAAAGAGCTGAGAGACAATGACCGAACACCCAATATTGCACCCAAAAGCAAATGCGATAAATATCAGGGTAATTTCATAGCTGTTCCCCACGGCCGCCAATGCATTTTCTCCTATAAATTTTCCTGCCACAAAACTATCTGCGATATTATACAACTGTTGAAAGATAATACTTCCAAACAGCGGCACGCAGAATTTCCATAAGACAGACTCCGGTTTTCCCACTGTTAAATCTCTGTTCATATTATGACCCTCCTAAGCTGTTAAGTTTTTCGATCCATATTATACTCCTGAAAATTAATTTTGCAAAAATTTTTTTGTACTTGATTCTAATTGTATATTTCGATAACTTCCCACGAAAACAAGAAAATCCACCTTTCTATCAGACGGCCATCTGTAAGATAAAGTATAAATGAGCATCTCGATATTTTCCACCAATTTGGGGAAACATTTTCGCTCATTTTCCTGACAAAACAAATTGAATATGATAAAATGAAACACAATATTTACATGTGAACCACTCAATATTGGAGGTAGATAATGAAAAAAGCGTTGCCAGTAGGCGTTGACAATTTTGAAAAAATAATTACTGAAAATTATTTTTATATTGATAAGACTTTATTGCTCAAGGACCTGATGGATTTTAAAGGCGAGGTGAATTTGTTCCTCCGCCCCAGGCGATTTGGAAAAACGCTAAATCTAAGTATGCTCCGCTATTTTTATGAGAATACTGGAGTTCCGGAAAAGAATGCGAAAAATAAAGCTCTTTTTCAGGGAATGAAAATTATGGAAGCTGGGGAAGAATATACCAGTCAGATGGGACAATTCTGTGTCATAGATTTGACTTTAAAATCTTCCAAACAAGCTGATTTTGAGACTGCATATCATATGATCAAAACCGTGATTGCCTCCGAATTTGAACGACACAGATCACTTGTAGAATTAGGTAGAGAACAGCTCTCTTTGATAGAATATACTCGTTATACATCCATCGCAAATGAGACGGCAGATCAGAATGACTTGCGAAATTCCTTACAGCTATTTTGTAAATGCATGTATAAGATAACTGGCCAAAAAACGATTGTCCTGATTGATGAATATGATGTACCATTGGAAAATTCATATTTCCAAGGATTCTATGTAAAGATGGTAGATTTTATCCGTTCCCTGTTTGAATCTGGGTTAAAAACCAATCCATATCTACAGTTTGCCATTATAACTGGCTGCCTTCGTATTTCGAAGGAAAGCATCTTTACAGGTTTAAACCATCTAAATATTGCGTCTGTACTAGACAACAAATATAGTGAACATTTTGGATTTACAGAATCTGACGTTCAAAAGCTAATGACTTATTATCAGGTAGAAAGTCATTTTCCCACAATGAAAAAGTGGTATGATGGATATCTTTTCGGAAATACAGAAGTTTATAACCCATGGAGTGTTATAAAATTTCTGTATGATCTAGATCCAAATACTGACGCCTTTCCCCGTCCCTATTGGATTAATACAAGTTCCAATGATATCATTAAAATCTTAATTTCCAGAGCAGACCGTGAAACGAAAGGCAAAATTGAGCAACTACTGACCAAAAAAACATTGGATATCCAGGTGCATGAGGAAGTCACCTATGAAGATATAGACAGCAAAGGCGATACTTTATGGAATTTCTTATACTTTACTGGATATCTGACAAAAGAATCTGCGTATTTCAAAGGGCACTATCTTTATTTGAAACTTCGCATCCCCAATATTGAGGTAATGACAATCTATGAAAATACTATTGTTAACTGGTTTCATGAGACAATTGAAAAAGAAGACTTCCGAGATCTGTATCATGCGCTTGAAAATAAAAATGCAGAAAAAGTCAGGGATATTTTAAGCGCGCAACTCCTTTCCACCATCAGCTTCTATGACAGTGCAGAAAATTTCTATCACGGCTTTCTCACTGGAATCCTGAGCCAAAGCGAACATTATCTTGTAAAATCTAACCGTGAATCTGGCAATGGACGCTCCGATATCATGGTGCGTAGTCCCTCTTTACGAGGCAGATCTTTTATCCTGGAAATAAAGGTCTCTGATCAGATGAACAATTTGGAACAAGACGCTCAAACTGCGCTACAGCAGATCTTTCATAAAAAATATATGGATGAACTGCGCACAGAAGGATATCGCAACATTGACTGTTATGGGATATCTTTTTTCCGCAAAGACTGTGAAGTACAATTTGGACATCCAGAATTCTAAAAAGAGATGTTGCAAAACAGGAAATTTCTACAACATGTAATTCCAATATTTCCTTTATTGAAATTACATATTGTAGCATGGCCGTATTTTGCAACATCTCCTTTTTATCCCCTCTACTGCTCTGACGATTCCTTTAACTGAAAACGATTCACCAAATCATGCAGACGTTTGGACTGGCCAGATAATTCTTCGCTGGTTTCTGCACTCTCCTGCGCAAAGGAAGAATTTGACTGAACCACACTGCTGATCAGATCCACATGTTCCGTAAGCTGTTTTAACACGCTCTTTTGATTTTGCGATGCAACACTTATCTTATCCATAGAACCTAAAATTTCTTCGGAGCCTTGTACCACTGCTGTCAAAGATTTCGCCGTATTATCTGCAATGCCAATTCCATTTTCTACTGCCTTCTGTGAGCTTGCAATCAAAGCTGCTGTCTGGTTTACTGCTTCTGCACTCTTCGCAGCCAGTTCACGGATTTCGTCCGCCACAACTGCAAATCCTCTTCCGGCATCACCAGCCCTGGCTGCTTCTATGGAAGCATTCAGAGAAAGTAAATTTGTCTGCTCAGCAATCTCTTCAATGGTTCTCACAATCTTCTCAATCTCACCGGAAGAATGGCTGATATCCGACATTGCATGAACCAAAAGCTCCATTTCCTGATTGCTTTTTTCAATATATTTGCTAACATCTGAGACAATCCCATTCGTTGCCTGTGCATCCCTTGCATTTTCTGCCACATCTTGTGACAAGTTCTCAATCGAAGACGCCAGTTGATCAATGGCGGAAGCCTGCTCTGCCGCCCCGTCAGAAAGAATCTTGGCGCCAGATGAAACATTTTCAGAACTTGCAGATACTTCATCTGCCGCAAGGACAATCTGATGCAGCGTATCATTTAATGACTGGGCGATCTCCTCGATCGACACTTGTATCGGGATAAAATCACCAATATAATCTTGCGTGATTGCAATATCCATATTGTTGTCTGCCATCTGGGAAAGCTGTTGAGAAATATCCTCCACATAATTATTCATCGTGGCGCTAATATGGTTGAACGCCTGAGAAAGCTGTCCCAGCTCATCATCTGACTGGATATCAATATGTATATTTAAGTCTCCTGCTTCCAACTTAGAGGCTTCGTCTGTAATTATTTTGATGGGATCCAAAATTCTTTTAATAATACGATTCACTGCCTTCAACAAAATAACTCCAAACAATATGACAAGAACGGTAAGTTTTCCTGCGCCTTCCACAATTGGCCCATAAAATTCGCTGTTATCAACCGTCAAATGTAGGGTCCATTGTGTTTTTCCATTGACTGACAAGGGAACAGCCACAGAAACTCCACCTCTTCCTGTACCATAATTTCTGCCCCCCTTGATGATAGCTCGGCGATCCGTCTGTTCCTCCGCAGACATGGCGTGAATTTTATCTGCATCTTCTGCCATTTTATCATATCCAACTTCTGTGGCGACTTTTCCCACAACGGAGCTATCCGCCGAATCTACTAGAATCGTTCCATCCTCCGCCAGAGCCACCAGATGGGCAGAACGATAATCTGTACTGACCATCAACTCCTCTTGCATATTATCTAGTGCCACATCCACGCCAGATACTCCAAGAAACTTCCCTTCTGCATCCCAGACAGGAGAGATAATACTGATCATGATAATATTCTTTCCCATCAATTCATAGATGTACGGATCCATAACATACATTTCACCGGTCTCTTTGATCTGCGTATAATATTCTTTTTCATAATTATCAAAGGCATCTTCATGTTTTTCAAAAACATACCCCGTCTTTTGTTCATTGGGGTATACCACAGATTCATAAGCGATATCTCTTTGGTAGACTTCATAAGGGTCTCCATTGGCGTCTGCAATGGCGTTCTGTTCAAAATATGCAAATGCTGTAGGGAATCCGTCCCCTCCTTCCAAAAGCCCAACAAGCGCAGTGTCAATGGCATCTCTCTGTTCTTTTGGATCTAATGCAGAAATGTTTCGCAGGGAACCAGCAAATCCTTCCACCTTTCCATAAGCCTTTTTAATATCATCTGTCACAAGAAACGCATTTTCATAGGCGACCGCTGTAAGTTTATCCCGATTTACATGTATTAATGACCGGGCAGCAAGAACAGCCGCCATCAAAATAGTCAAGAAAAAAATAATTGCAACAATCAACGCCATTTTGGAAATAATCTTTTGGCTAAGACTATTGCTTTTCTCAATATGGAATCCCTTAGCATTTTTTTCTTTCCGTAACATAAAATTTCCTCCATGATAAATTATATTCTCTTCGTGCAATTACAAAATAACATCCTACAAAAACATTTCATATTAACCACTGGAATCGTACTATGGACTTTCGTTTTTCACACCGTGAGTCTTTATATAGTTTGCCAATTGTTCCAAGATATCGGAGTCTGTCGGATGGTAAATTAAAAATCCCTCATTGTGACCAACGCTGACGGTAACACTTTTGCCAGCAAAACTAAGGAAACATCTTTTATCATCTGTACTTCCCCAATCGAACAATATATTTACGGTATGACCGTCAAATTCCCTATCAGACTCTACGGATGTGACTGACCATGGAAGTAAATTACAAAAATCCTGCCGATAACGAGAAGCATTTAGAATATCCATCACTGCCTTGAAACTTTCTTCCCTCGCTGACATTGGTTCCATTGTATAACTATCAATATAGGAAGTACCTCCAGAGTCCACACCACTGATATTTGCATTACACACAAGATGAATCACCTGTTCCTGATCTCCTGCGATCATTCCTCTCAGAGAGTGAGGCCAGAATCGCCATACTCCTAAAAAAATAATTATCAACACTGGCACCGCTAAAATTAGCCATTTTCTTCTATTCATAAGGTTCCCTCCATCCATACCACTCCATCAAATTTTCCCCGCCATCACCGCTGGAATCAATAGGAACAATTCACACATCTGCAAAAACCACCCTGCCAAATCTCCAGTGATTCCACCAAACTTATGCAGAGACATTCTATAATACCAATAAAATACCAGTAAAGAGACCAGAATCACCGCTCCTCCCAGTATGGCATCCAGCCAGAGAAGCCCTGCGATAACAAGGATGGCTTCCAACAGAAGAACTATTCTAGTACGTTTTCGATCTGCCCCGTTGGAAAAAGCATACACAAGTCCACTGTCTTTGGCACAGGGAAAGGACGTTACGGCAATCCCGCTGAGACAACGGCTTAAGACAAAGCCAAAAGCCACCAAGCAAATTCCCTCCTCTGAAAGCTCCGAGGCAAGTCCAAAATAGGTTAGAAAATACATGCAACCGCCAATCACTGCAAAAGCACCAGCATGTGAGTCTTTCAGTATTTCTAACCGTCGTTCCCTGGTCTGCCAGGAACTTAACGCATCTATGGTATCTAAAAATCCATCCATATGAATGCCCCCAGTGATCCATACCGGAATCAACGTAAGACCCACCGCATATAAGGGTTCTCCCACTGGGATCCACTTTGCGCAAATCCCCCACAGGAAAAAACTGCCACCAATGACAACGCCCACCCAGGGAAAGAAACACATGGCATACTTCATACTCTCTTTCTCCCACTCCACCTTGGGCATGGGAATTTTGGAATACATAGAAAAAGAAATGACACAAGCTCTGAGATATTTCATCGCATCCTCCATTCTATGGGAATTCCACAGACCACTTCCACCACACGATCCGCCCGTCTACCCAAATACTGATGAATTTTCGCCATCTCTTCTAAATACTTTCGCGTAAATCTATCATATTCCATTCCATCTTCAAACATATTGTTTCCCACTATGACCAGATGGCGACTATGTTCCGCCAGATGGCGGATTCCCTTCTGAATGAATTCTGCTGCCTGATCTCCTCTGCCAGTGGCAGAAAACATCTCATTTGCCATAAGATTAGACAGACATTCCAACAACAACACATCTTTACATCCGAAAGAAAGCTCCTCCAAATGGGTATACTGTTCCCAAGTTTCAAACTGCCGACCTTCACGCATGGCCCTGTGGCGCAAAATCCGTTGTCTACTCTCCTGATCCATAGGTTCCATTGTGGCAATATACACAAGTCTTGCATCTTTTTGGCTTGTAGACAATTCTTTATTCTCTGTCTCTTGTTCCATCAGTTCCGCCGCAAGCTGTTCCGCGTATTCTGATTTCCCGCTGCCGCTTCCCCCAATTACAAAAACAACCATTTCATCCTCTATTCTAAAGGTACATAATCCTCAATCTGAATTTGAGAAAAGGTACTCATATTTTCATATATGTGAAGCCCCATCTCCAGTAAAGGAAACAATGCCACTGCACCAGTTCCCTCTCCCAGGCACATTTCACAGGTCAGACATGGTGATTTCTCCAAAGCATCCAATATCATTCTGCTGGCAGGCTCCCTTGATACGTGGGAGACAAGAATATAATTTTGCACTTCTGGGCAAAGCCTTACCGCCGTAAGCGCCGCCACCCCAGAGATAAATCCATCTACCACCACGGGAATGCCAAGCGCTGCCCCGCCAAGATAAACACCTGTAAGTCCAGCAATGTCGAATCCTCCCACCTTTGCCAATACATCTATGGGATCTTTGTCATCTGGACAATGCTTTGCAATGGCATTTTTTATCACCTGTATTTTGTGCTGAAGACCTTCGGAAGACAACCCAGCTCCACGGCCTGTCACCTGCTCTGGGGGCATTTGCAGCAGCAAACTTGCCACCGCGCTACTTGTGGTGGTATTTCCTATGCCCATCTCTCCAGTTGCAATGATATCATATCCCTTTTCATACAACTCTTCTGCTATAGAAATTCCTTCCTCTATAACATGAATTGCCTCCTCTCTGGTCATTGCCGGCTCCTTTGCCATATTTTTCGTACCATAGGCAATTTTTCTATTTCGTATTCGTGGTATATCTACTGCCATTCCGATATCTATGGGATATAAATCCGTTCCTGTATCTTTACACATCATCGCTGCACAGGATTTTCCTTCCAAAAAATTCCCCGCAACGACAGCGGTAACCTCCTGTCCAGTCTGGGTTACCCCTTCTTCCACCACGCCATTGTCTGCACACATAATCACCAACGCCTTTTTATTCAGGTGAACTTGGCTGGTTCGTTGAATTCCTGCTATTTGAATCCATGCTTTCTCCAGCTTTCCAAGGCTTTTTAAGGGCTTCGCAATGGAATCCCAACGCTGTTCACAACGTAGGGCTGCCTCTTGGTCTAAAGGCCTTATTCGCCTAAAACAATCTTCCAGCCTCATATTCCCTCCTGACTTTTGTACGATATTCTCTGCATTTTTGTAAGAACTTTTCAACAAATCCTGGATTGGAATAATAATATAAGTGGGGAAATCCTGCCATACAGTTATTTCCTCCTTGTATACATTCCCATCCTCGGCTGCTCAAAGGCTTTCTGCCATAATAATCCTTGCCATTTTCCGTACAGTCGAAGTAATGATACTCATGACCTGCAATCCGTTCTCCTGGCTCCAAAAGCTGTCCATTTTCATTTGCCGTTAAGCTCAGATAACCAAATCTGCCAAGCTTCTTTGTACGATATGCTTTACCTGCAAACACTCCTGCCATTTCCCAGGATTTTCCGTCCATATCCTCCAAACTTTCCTGAAGATACATAAATCCGCCACACTCTGCCAGATATGGAATACCTACCTGGATCCGCTCTCGAATCTGGTCTCGCATAGACGTATTTTGATAGAGTTGTTCTGCATACAGCTCTGGATAACCACCACACAAAATAAGTCCGTCAAGCTCCTTGGGAAGCATTTGATCCCAAAGCGGTGAAAAATAGACAAGCTCTGCTCCAAGCTCCATCAGCAATTGCAGATTTTCCTGGTAGAAAAAGCAGAACGCCTCATCCTTTGTAATACCAATCTGAAGCCTATGTTCTGACACTTCTAACATTACGTTTACACGGTCTAATTTTTCATTGTCTTCTTCCTGCACAGGCTCTGGAATTTGGCTGCCTGGATCCTGATTTTTTGTGGACATTCCTTCCGATTGGCTTACCAGTTTTTCACTGTGCTCCTTTGGACTACTTTGTAGGTGTAAGTTCTCTGGCTTTTTACAATTAATTTCAGGCGCAGTTTCCGCCAACCTAAGCAGACTATCCAGATCTAACGTTATCTCCAACAATTTTGACAGATCCTGCAACTTTTCCTTGATATCTTGTACCTCTTTTGGCAACACAAGTCCAAGATGGCGACTTTCTATCACCAGCTCTGGACATTTGGGTACATATCCCAATACTGTGACGGACAGCTCCTGCTCCATCTTACTTTTCAGTTTTTTGTAAGTTGCGGCTGAAACCTGATTTAAAATCACTCCTGTAATTCTGCTGTCTTGCCTGTATTGCAAAAACCCCTGGAGAACTGGAAGCACAGAAAGACTCATTCCCTTCGCATTTATGATCAATACCACGGGTGTTTCGGTCACCTTTGCCAACTCATAGGAGGAGGCCATCACACTGTCTCCTCCAATCCCATCATAATACCCCATAACGCCTTCGATAATGGAAATATCTGCCTGTTTTGCGGTCTGACAAAACAGATATCGTGTCATCTCTCTTCCTGTAAAAAAAGTGTCAAGATTGCAAGCAGGTACTCCAAGCGCCTCTCGGTGAAACAGAGGATCAATATAGTCTGGACCGCACTTAAAAGAGGCTGTCTTCAGCCTCCTATTGGTCAATGCTTTTAATATTCCACAGGTAATCAATGTCTTTCCACTTCCACTGGCAGGCGCAGCCAACATAATTCTTGGCGCTACCATTCTTCCCCCCAAGTATCTGCCAATTCCCCATATCCATACTGTTTCATAACACTGCGGATTCCATCTCGGATCTCTTCTCTCGAAAATCCATTTTTTTCCAGAAATTCATTGCTTTTGCCATTTAGATAATCATAAAAAAACAGAGACATCTTCAACTCTTCCAAATTCTTGTGCTCCTCATGGGACTGAAGATGCTCACAGAGAAGATTTTCAGCCTCATTCACCTTGCCGTCGGCAGCCATCAGTCGCAGCCTGCGGTACAAATCCTCATTCTCTTTCTCTTCAAAAATGATCTCTTCCTCTTTTAATTCGTCAATATTGAACAGCAGTTTCAGCCACATTCTCACCATCTCATGGATGATGCGCATATAATAATCATTTTCAACCATTCTTTTGATCCGCCTTTCTCTGGAATTTGTCCTCCTCCACAAGAAAGCGCTCATGAACGGCTTTCCCAATCTCCCCTTTTTCATCCTTTGCTGTAATCAAATAGGTAAGTTTTCTTCCATCTACTTTCTGAAGTTCCGATTCACACCATACTTTCATACCGATCGGTGTGGGCGCCAGATGATCTAACTCCAACCGTATTCCAACCGTCCCCATTCCTGGTTCCAGAACCTCAGCCACGCTCTTCCAGGCTGTCTCCTCCATCAAAGCCGCCAGTCTTGGGGTGGCAAGCACATCCAACGTTCCACTCTTATGTACCTTCGCTGTATCTTCCACAGTTACTGTGATCTCCTGATTTCCTTTGATTCCTGGCTGTAACATAATCATTCTCCTTTTGTTGTAGTATGAAAACGCCTACAAGAATGGTCTGCCTCTTAAAATAAGTCTTAAATAAGTCTTTAAGCCTGCCTGAACCGCGAAGTACAAGGCAGGCTTATTTATTTTTGCTTATTGTTGGTACGATTCTCTCAGTGAGGCTTACCACCTTGCAACACTGTACTTCATAGGCAAATTATAGCATATCTTCCGTTTTCCGGCAATCCATTTTCTTTGGTCTATATCACCAAGCATAAAATCCCTATCTTACTTTAATCTCATACTGTTCCATCCATGTATTGATCTGGATCAGATACGCAAGAAGCTGTGGACCTGCCATGAGCTGTCCATACCAGGGTTTTCCATAATCAGAAGTCTTTGCCAAAAATGTTTCCACTTTTTTCCTATCTAAAAACTGCAAAACTGGAGCGCTGCCATCCTCTAAAATCCTTCGGATTTTTCCTTTTAACAGATTTTCATAGCGCGGATCATACGTTTTGGGATAGGGGGATTTCCTGCGAAACAGCACTTCTTCTGGCAACAATCCTTTTCCAGACTGACGAAGTAAGTTTTTTACCACACCATCCTTTGCCTTCATCTCCCAGGGTACATTCCACACATATTGGACAATCCTGGTATCCGCAAAAGGCACTCTAGCCTCCAATCCGCTGTACATGCTGGTCCGATCCATGCGGTTTAAAAGGGTCTGCATAAACCATTTCAGATTGAGCCAAGAAATCTCTCGTCGTCTTGCCTCCTGGGGACTGTCCTCCTGACATCTTGGGGTCTGCGCGATGGAATGCTGGTAGCGTTCCCGCACATACTCATCCATCCGCAGATATTCTATAAAATCATCTGCCAACAATTCCTTTCTTGGGGACAAGTCCATCGTCCAGGGAAAAGTCTGCGCCTGAAAACACTCTTCTTTATGAAACCAAGGATATCCTCCAAAAATCTCATCTGCACATTCTCCGGTCAACGTCACCTTATGACTTTTGCTAACCTGGGAGCAGAAATACAACATGGAAGAATCCACATCTGCCATAGCAGGAAGATCATGCGCTTTTACCGAATCATAGAGCATCTCAATCTGATTTGTATTATCACATTCCAAAAAATGGTGATCTGACCCTAGATACGCTGCCATTTTTTCCACATAAGGACGATCCTGAGAGGGTTGAAATGCATTGGCCTTAAAATTTTTCTGATTATCCACAAAGTCAAAGGAAAACGTTGTAAGCTGCTTTCCCTGTTTTTTCAGCTCTGCGGCACATACCGCAGATACGAGACTACTGTCCACACCGCCAGAGAGAAAGGTACAGATCGGTACATCCGACACCATCTGTCTACGGATGGAATCCTGCACCAACTCTGATACCGTCTCAATGGTACGCTCATAAGAATCTGTATGCGGATAACTTTCCAACTTCCAATACAATTTTCTTTGCAGGGCACGTTTCCTGCCATAAGTCACATATTCCCCAGGGCACACTTCTCTCATTCCTCGAAGTACGCCAACCCCTGGTGTCCGTGCTGGACCAATTCCGAAAATCTCATTCAATCCTTCTCGATCCAGTTCTGGATTTACCGCTGGATGTTCCAAAATTGCCTTTAATTCTGAGGCAAAAATAAACTCATGGTCCTTTTTCATATAAAACAACGGTTTCACACCCATAGGATCTCGGAAGAGATAGATCATCTCCTCTTGCTCTTCTAAAATGGCAAACGCAAAAATACCATTCAGACGCACAGCAATCTGCGGCCCATACTCCATAAATCCCAGCAAGATCACTTCTGTATCACAAGAAGTCTGAAATTTCCAGCCCTTTTCTTCTAATTCCTGACGCAGTTCCTTTGTATTATAAAGTTCTCCATTATACACAATCGCACAGGTTCTGTCCCCTCTTTTGCGCACCATGGGCTGATGTCCCCCAGATAAATCTATGATTGACAAACGGCTGTGAGAAAGACCACAGTGTCCTTTCAAATAAATTCCAGCATCATCTGGCCCTCTCCTTTGCAGTTTTTCATGCATCGAAGCAAGGATGGCACGATAATACGCCCCGTCCTTTTCATAATTCTTTTCCCTATGATAAAATCCCGCAATTCCACACATCATTCTGCTCCTATTTTTCCTATTATTTCATTATATCGTAAAGTTTAAAAAATTATGTAACTTTTATTATGTGGCTTTCTCACCCTTTTCACACCTTCATCACTTCTTCGCACTGCTGCCAACTAATGGAAATTTCGGCAAGCAAAAACATTGCTATTTAACCGCCAGAGTAATATAATAAAGCCATCTGAATGTTTTTGTAATTTATCTTCTAGACGATTCAGAAATTATCCATAGAAAGGATTTACTTATTATGTGGGCTTATGAAAGTGTTTTTTATCAAATTTACCCCCTGGGATTCTGCGGCGCACCCTTTGAAAATGATGGGATTCCTGCCAAACGTATTCTAAAAGTGAAGGATTGGATTCCTCACATGGAAAAATTAGGCATCAATGCCATCTATTTTTCCCCGCTGTTTGAATCTGACACCCACGGCTACAACGCCAGAGATTACCGGAAAATTGATGTCCGCCTGGGAGACAACGACGACTTCAAAGAAGTCTGTGACGCGCTGCACGAAGCGGGGATCCGTGTGGTATTGGATGGCGTATTCAATCATGCAGGAAGAGGCTTCTTTGCTTTCCAGGATGTATTGCAAAACCGCGAAAATTCACGCTACCGTGACTGGTTCCATATCAATTTTCATGGGAACTCCAACTATAACGATGGCCTGTGGTATGAAGGCTGGGAGGGCAATTTTGACCTGGTAAAATTAAATCTGCGCAACGAAGAAGTCATCCAGTACCTTCTGGAAAGCGTCTCTTTCTGGGTTGAAAATTGGGGAATTGACGGCCTGCGTCTGGATGTTGCCTACTGTCTGGATCATGATTTTGTACGCCGTCTGCGCAGCCACTGTGACAGTCTGAAAGAAGATTTCTTCCTGGTGGGAGAAATGCTTCACGGCGATTACAACCAATTGATGAATGACAATATGCTGCATTCCGCCACCAACTATGAATGTTATAAGGGATTGCATTCCAGTTTTAATTCCATGAATATGTTTGAGATCATTCATTCTCTGCTGCGGCAATTCGGCCCTGAGAATTGGACCTTGTACCGTGGAAAACATCTGCTCAGCTTTGTGGACAACCATGATGTATCTCGAATTGCTTCTATCTTGGGCAATCCAAAACATCTGCCCCTCATCTACGCTCTGAATTTTGGAATGCCTGGCATTCCCTGTGTATACTATGGTAGTGAATGGGGTACGAAGGGCGATAAATCAAATGGTGATCCTTCCCTGCGCCCCAGTTTTGACGCACCAGAATGGACCGATTTGACCGATTGGATCAGCAACCTTGCCGCAGCCAAGAAATCCTCCGAGGCATTGAATTACGGAGAATTTCGCTCTGTCGTACTGACCAACAAACAGTGTATTTTTGAGCGTAAATCTCAAAATGAACGCGTTTTGGTTGCCATCAACGCAGACAGTGAACCCTATACTGCACATTTTGACGCTGGATGTGGTATGGCTGTTGATCTGATTACTGGAAAAGAGCACGATTTCGGAGGCGGAAGTGAACTTCCTGCCTACAGCGCTTATTTTTGGAAATGCGAAAAATAATTTCACCCAAAAAGGAGCCTCTGCATAACAAACATGCAGTGACTCCTTTTTATTTTTCATCTTGATTTCTCTCTGTCACTCTTCCCAATCGGTTAAACCAGCTCTGGGGCAATGCAAGACCAAAAATAATCCCTAACACAATGGCACCTGCAATCTTTGCTGTCTCAATTCCCTTGGATGTACTTTTAGACAAATCATTCATAATCAGATAATACGCCGTGTAATACACACCAGAACCAGGCACTAATGTAAAGATTCCTGCCAGCAAAAATACCGTACTGGGCATTTTCCGTACCGCCGATAAAATCCTTGCCACCAATGTCAAAGCCAGAGCCGACCATAAGCTTGAAACGGTAACCCCGATCCCCGAATCTAGGCACATCTGGTATACTGCCCAGCCAAGTCCTCCATTTACCGCACAATACAGATATTCCTGTCTTGGCACATGGAACAACACCGCAAATGCCAGAGTAGAGATAATGGCAACCAAAATCTGAACTATCACAACGGCAACACACCTCCTCCCAATAACTGAAAGACTTTCACTGCGGCTCCTACGCCAATGGCAATACATGCTCCCGTAAGCAACGCATCCATCAAACGGATGCTTCCTGACAGATAGTCTCCATTAAACAGATCTCGAATCGCAGTGACCAGCGCAACTCCTGGCATCAGAAGGATAATACCCCCAATAATAATCCGGTCAAACTGAATATGCAGTCCCAAAACATAAAGTACCAAACTTCCCGTAGTCACCATGGCGCTACCCAAAATATTCATCAAGAATTTGGAAGTATGACGCTTTCCAGCCGCTAAAAGAAACCATTGCAACAGCATACCAAGCAGAAAGGTAAACACACAGTCAAACGGGCGGCCTCCAAGAAGATAACAAAGCCCAGCACTCTCGATCCCACAGGCAAAAATCAATAGTGGCGATGGGATCGGAGGAATCTGTCTACAATCTTCCAATTTGCGCATGGCCTCATCCACCGTACAGCTTCCTTGACAAATTTCCCTGGACAACTGATTAATCCCTGCAATCTTTTCTAAATTGATATCTCCCAGGGGTACATACCGTACCATACTTCCGGCATCCTCTTGATTTTCATGGACTGTCGCAAAGATTCCATTCGTGATCACAAACACCTGAAAGTCCAGAACTCCATAAGCTTCCATCACTCTGCATACCGTTTCCTGTACTCGGTAAATCTCTCCGCCATTTTTTAACAACTCTTCCCCCATCGATACTGCAAGATTTAAAATTTTCTTGTTTCTGCATGATTTTCGACGCATAGCAGATCTCAAAGGGCGTTCCTTCTTACTGTCAGACATCCTCTATTTTCTCCAAGCTCTTAATTATTCCCAACATCAAAAACAGGTACGGGGTAAGAAATACGGTAGGGTTATTCACTAGTCCCTGGGCCATATAACCGCAAGGTACCACGATTCCCAGAAGCATGATTGGCTTTTCAAGATATTTCTTGGCAGAACTTACCACAGTGCTGATAAGTAAACCAAAATATCCCACAACGCCAAAAACACCTGTCGTGACCAGAAACTGCAAAAATTCATTGTGTGCGTCCACCAGCTTCATTCCTACAAACATCTCTGTCGCTCCCGCAGCGTCATACTTCTGTATAAATGAATAGTAACAATTTAAACCGTAACCTGTAATTTTATCCCACAATGGCAAATCCAGCCATCCCTCTATCGTAGTTCTCCAGATATAGCCTCTGCCGCTGCCGAATCTATCTTGGATCTTCAAAGAATTCAGCACCGCAAATATTCCTTCCCAGGTGCCAGGTTTCAGATTTGCCGCAACCACCGCCAAACATACGCTGCCAAGCAAGCTTCCAAGTCCCAAAAACAACCATGTTCTGAGCTTTCTATATGAAAAATTTTTATTTCTCTTCTCCCTGTATCGAGTATAACACAGCGCGCCTATCACAAGTATTCCCATCATTATCAGCGTATATCCATGAAGCAAAACATCGTGCAAAAGTCTTTGTTGTTTAAAATACAATGTCATGCTGCTCCAAAAACCAACTGCCTCTCCCACAAGAAGAAATCCCTTCATCAACAAGCTTCCCAGCCAAAAAAAACAACAAACTTCCAGAAATCTTCGCATTGTAAGGCTATTTCCCATTGCAAACCAGAGCAGAATAAGAAATACCAAACCAATTCCCAAAAACCAGCTTTCACTGCAACTGCAATAACAGGTACAAAATCCCAATACCAAAAAAGCGCCTGCCACCATGCGCACAACTCGTTTTTCTTCTAAAATATACAACACCATTGCCGCTGGAATTACCATACATAGATACCCTACATAAGCATTGATATTTCCAATGGTACTGGTAAAACTTTGATGTTGCAGCGCTTGCAGGTTCTTATACATTCCCAAGGGATCCAATCCCCAATAATTTAAGACATTTAATAAAAATACAATTGTATTTGCACCCCAAAAGAACCATATTACCCATTTTCCCGGCCGAAAATATGTCCCTACCATACCATACATGGCAATGCAGAGCAGAAACACCCACAATCCAAGTTTCCTGCCGCTTTTTGCATATAAAGATTCCAGAGGATTAATGGAAAAAATGGTTGCCATACAAACACCTGCTGCAAAAATCAGCAAAAACCAAGTTGTGACAGAAACCTTTGACAACCACTGTCTGAGTGACAACCTTCTTGTTGCATTCGTATGACCATCATCCCACTGCCCGTTTGTCTGTCTTGGTTCTGTCTGTAGCATCTTCTCTTTATACTGCTGCAACTTTCCCATTCCTGCAAATAAAAGCATCGCTCCCGCCATTCCCACCGTACAGATGGTAAAAAATGAGAGCTTTGCAGAAGAGATATCAATATAATTATCCTGATAAAACAACGGAAAGAACACCAGCATTACAAGCACATATAATCCTGCTGTTCCTTCCAAAAATATAGACATTATATTTTTATTTTGATTCATTTCTTCCTCCAGGCATCCCTGCCTATAGTTCGATCAATTTTCCAGCCTCCGCCAGAATACAGCGCTCGCCTAGCGCTTCTTTCATACTTCCTATGGCGCAAATTCCGGTACAATGTAACGGAACCACCACATCTATTTCCAAATCTCTCAATGCCTGGATTGTCTTCTCCACTCGTTGCTGATCACAGCCCTTTAAATGCATTCCAGCCACAAGACTGTGAATATGCCTGTCAGAAAATACGGACTGAACATATCGCAGACAGTTGATAATCCCTGGATGGGCACAGCCAGCAAATACATTCAAACCTTTGTCGCTCTCCACAATCAAAAGCTGTTCATCTTCCATTCTATCGGTCAACAACTCTGGTTCTTTTTCCTGGGACCCTTCTCGCCAAAACCCTTTCGGATCTGGCTCAAACTCTGTGGTATATGGAATCTCTGCCAACAGATATACGCCATCTGCAATTCGCATACATCCTCCCCGCAATTTACGGATCTGTTCGCCTTCCTGCCACTCTGCTTGATCTCTCATGCCAATGTAACGAAGACCGCTTTTCCTAGAACTTTCCACATATTTTTTTTCAAATGCCTTCTGCTGCACATAGACGGGAATCTCTTTTCCCAATTCCTGCACATACTCCATCCCACCACAGTGATCATAATGCCCATGGCTTAAGATGATCCCATCCAGATCCTGTAGCTTTAGGGACAGTTTTTCGGCATTATGGAGAAACACACGGCTCTGCCCTGTGTCAAAGAGAAAGCGTTTCCCCTTCTCTTCAATCAACAAAGACAGACCATGTTCTGCCAAAAATCCACGTTTATATACTGTATTTTCTGTTAAAATACTTACTTTCATTCGTCCTCCTCTTGTTCTTCCTTTGCCTGAAGGATTGCTTCATTTAAAGATAGCATCTTGGCATCCAGCCTTGAAACAATTCCAGCACATTCTCTCAACTCCTTACTGATATAATCTGGAGCATCTCCCTCAAATTTATAATAAATTTTGTGCTCCAGGCTTGCCCAGAAGTCCATTGCAATCGTGCGAATTTGAATCTCTACCTTCGTATCAATCACCCGGTCAGTAAGAAAGATCGGAACCGTCACCAACATATGGTAACTCTTGTAACCACTCTCTTTTGGATTTTTGATATAATCCTTAACAGATACAACCGTAAGGTCATTCTGCCTTCCAATCATTTCCGCCAGGCGATAAATATCGGAGGTAAAGGAACATACCAGCCGAATCCCTGCAATATCATTTACATGATTCACCATATTGCTGATGGTGCTCTCATAGTGATTCCGTTTTAATTTCTTGACAATGCTCTCTGGGGTTTTAATCCGGGATTTTATATACTCAATTGGATTATAATTGTGTATATGGCAAAATTCATCATTTAATATTTCAAGCTTGGTCCCTACTTCCTTCAGCGCGGAATTATATAGAAAAATTACGGTTTCCCAACTGGTTACACCTTCATTAAATTTATCCGCTGTATCCATGCTGCCTGCTTCCTTCCTTATGCATTACATATTTTCCAACACTTTATCAATGGTAACCAGCTTCACACAAATCACAAAAATTTCCGTCGCCGTCCGTAGCTCCTCCAATGTGGGGTAAGAGGGGGCGATACGGATGGTAGCGTCCTTGGGATCCTTTCCATAAGGATAGGGAGCTCCTGCGGGAGTCATCGTAACCCCTGCTTCCTTTGCCTTAGCCACAATTGCTTTGGCACAGCCTTCCATAGCCTCAAAAGCCATGAAATATCCTCCCTTAGGCGCAATCCAAGTTCCTGCGTCCCTGCCTGCCAATTCCCGTTCCAGCGTATTTCGAATCATTTCAAATTTGGGTCTTAAGATATCTGCATGTTTTTTCATGTGCATCGTCATACCATAAATATCTTTGAAAAACCGCACATGACGTAACTGGTTCACTTTATCATGGCCAATGGTCTGAATCTGGAGCTGTTTTTTAATATCCACCAAGTTGTTTTTGGAGGTGGCGATCGCCGCAACACCAGAACCTGGGAAGCTGATTTTGGAGGTAGAACAGAATTTATATACCAGATCTGGATTTCCTACACGTTTACACTCCGCCAAAATTTCCACCAAATGATCTTGGTCAAGATCATACAGATGATGCACGCCATAAGCATTATCCCAATAAATACGAAAATCCTCTGCCGCTGGTTTCAGCCTTGCAAATCGGCGCACGGTCTCTGCTGAATAGGTAATTCCCTGAGGATTGGAATACTTTGGCACACACCAGATTCCTTTCACCGCAGGGTCACTGCTGACCAACTCCTCCACAATATCCATATCAGGACCTGTGGCAAGCATTGGCACATTAATCATCTCAATTCCAAAATACTCTGTAATAGCAAAATGCCTGTCATAGCCTGGAACTGGACATAAAAATTTCACTTTATCCAACTTACACCAGGGGGTACTTCCCATCACACCGTGGGTCATGGAACGTGAAATGGTATCATACATCACATTCAAGCTGGAATTGCCATAAATAATAATGTTGTCGGGATTACATTCAATCATATCTCCTAATAATACCTTTGCCTCATGGATCCCGTCCAGAACGCCATAATTCCGGCAGTCTGTGCCATCCTCACACTCCAAAGGCGTACCGCCGTTGAGCACATCCATCATTCCCATGGACAAATTCAACTGTTCCACAGAAGGCTTTCCTCTGGACATATCCAGCTTCAACCCTCTCTTGGTATATTGTTCAAAAGCTGCCTCCAGCTCTTCTCTTTCCTTTAATAATTCTTCCTTACTCATTTCCTGATATGACTGCATTGTCTCCTCCATTCTGTGCATTTATTTGCACAAAAAAATATTCTATAAAAGAATGCCAATTCTCTTATTTTCCTGAAATTCTTGTTATTTTAAAGCCTTTCCTATTATGCACTATTCTGGAGGGATTGTAAAGTATTTTCTTTCACAAATTTACATTTGTCTGTGTATCACGGACTTTTCCCAAAAATACAGGATTCTTGTCTTTCATATAGAAACGGCTTGTAACGTCACGAATTTTTTCTTCCTTTTAAAAAGGTCAAATGTTGATGGATCTGCTTTTCATATCCATTCTCTGTGGGCTCATAGAACACGGCGTCTGTAAGCCCGTCGGGAAGATACTGCTGTTCCACATAATGGTTTGGAAAATCATGGGCATAGAGATAACCTGCCCCATGTCCTAACTTTTTTGCCCCTCGATAATGGGAATCCTGCAAATGTACCGGAACTGGCGCCGACTGGGTATTCTTTACTGTTTCCATAGCCCGGTCAATGGCAAGACAAGCTGCATTGCTCTTGGGTGCGCTTGCCACATAGGTCACTGCATGGGATAAAATAATCTGTGCCTCTGGCATCCCGATACGCTCTACTGCCTGGGCTGCGCTGACTGCCACCATCAATGCCTGTGGATCCGCGTTTCCAACGTCTTCAGAAGCACAGATCATAATCCGCCTTGCAATAAATTTAATATCTTCTCCAGCGTACAGCATTTTGGCTAGATAATAAACAGCAGCATCTGGATCAGAGCCTCTCATACTTTTTATAAATGCAGAGATGGTATCATAATGATTATCTCCCATTTTATCGTACTGTACGACTCGTTTCTGAATGCATTCGGAGGCAACCTCCAAGGTAATATGGATATTCCCATCTTCCCCTCTCGGTGTTGTCAGTACCCCCAATTCAATCGCAGTCAACGCGGCCCTGGCATCCCCATTTGCCACATCTGCCAGAAATTCCAATGCATCTTCCTCAATCTTGGCATGGTAGGAACCCATCCCTTTTTCCTGGTCTGTCAGTGCCCGCAACAAGATAGAACGAATCTCGTCCTTTGACAGGGGCTTTAATTCAAAAATCACCGACCTGGATAACAACGCCCCATTTACCTCAAAATATGGGTTCTCTGTGGTGGCGCCGATTAGAACTATTGTTCCATCCTCCACAAACGGCAGCAGATAATCCTGCTGTGCCTTATTAAAGCGATGAATCTCATCAATAAAAAGAATCGTCTTTTTCCCATACATTCCCTGATTATTTTTGGCTTGCTGCACCACCTCTTCCATATCTTTCTTTCCGGCTGATGTGGCGTTGATCTGTGTAAACTCCGCACTGGTGGTATTGGCAATCACTTTGGCCAGGGTCGTCTTGCCAGTGCCTGGCGGTCCGTAAAAAATAATGGAACTGAGCTTATCCGCCTGAATAGCACGGTACAACAGTTTATCTTTTCCAATGATATGTTGCTGTCCAACCACCTCCTCCAATTTGACCGGGCGCAGGCGACTTGCAAGGGGTGATTCTTTCTTTTGATTCTGTTCCCTCATATAATCAAATAAATCCATGAACAGTACCTCCTTAACTAAAGATGATACCATTTTCTTCCCATTTCGTCACTACCTTATTTTCCTCACTTTCAGTCAAAAAGAATCTCATCCACCGTCACAAACTCATAGCCCTGCTTTTGTAAGGTATCAATAATTTCCTTTGCCGCAGTTACCGAAGT
The DNA here is from genome assembly GCA_910580015.1 of uncultured Lachnospiraceae bacterium. Classification (GTDB taxonomy): domain Bacteria; phylum Bacillota; class Clostridia; order Lachnospirales; family Lachnospiraceae; genus Petralouisia. The sequence continues at coordinate 3,779 of CAJTVT010000020.1, read as the reverse complement.
TTCATACCCATCATGCATCAGAATAATATCGTTTTCTTTGACATTTTTCAGTACCTTTTTTACGATGCTGGCATGGTTTTTGCTGGACCAGTCCAAGGTATCCACATCCCAAAGCACCTCCACCATATTTACCTCACAGTCCAACTTCTCATGCCAGTCTCCGAAGGGTGGCCTTAGGAATGAGGGATAAACACCTGTAATATCATAAATCAGATCATTTGTGCGATTTACCTGTTTACAAGCCTGCTCCATGGTGAGTTTACTCAACTGTTCGTGTTTATAGGAATGATTTCCAATCACATGCCCCTCCTCCTGAAGCTGCTTTACAATTTCGGGATATTTTTCTACCTCCTGCCCCAACAGGAAAAAAGTGGCCTTTACATTTTTCTCTTTCAATGCGGCAAGCATTTCTGGCGTGTATTGGGGATGGGGACCATCATCAAAGGTAAGTGCAACTTTTTTCTTCTGTCCCTGTTCTTCTGTCTCTGGTGGAATCTCTTCCACCGTCCCTGGCTGTCCTGTGTCTTCTCCAGTATCTCCTTGCGCTTTTGCGGAAGCGCTTTTGGTAGCCTGCTGTCTTTGGAAAACTGCCGTCAATTCCTGTTTCACACTTTGACCCTTTCCTGCTCCTATGTAAACTGCTCCCAGAATAAGGCAAAAGCAGAGCATGTCAAATATCAAACATTTTCTCCAAAACCGCAGTTTCCAAAATTCATTCCATATCCGTTTCCAAATTTTTTCTCTACTCATCCTTAATCTCCGCAGATACTTCCATGCATTATATGACGAAAGGGATGTATTATATTTAGGAATTGGGAAGAATTTTTATAATCGAGTAGGGAAGACTTTTCCTGCTCGCCGCGCGCCCTGTGCGCCGCATAGCGGCATAGTTCCTCTGCACAAGGCTGCGTATAAAAACAAAGAATCCTGCAAAGCAGGATTCTCCGCCTATAGTGGGTAGCTTTCGCGACATCTTTCATTTGCACTGCGATGCGCTATCATCGCTATTTTCTATGATTTCTTACATTTCGCTTCTAACACACCATTTTCCACCACCATGAAAATGATATCTCCAGCGCTGACCTGGTCTCCCAGAATCATCTTTGCTGCAAGGGTCTCCACTGACTTTTGCAGATATCGTTTGAGAGGTCTTGCCCCATACACTGGATCATAGCCATTGTCCACCACAAACTGTTCTGCTTCTGGACTTAATTCCACAGAAATTTCTCGGTCTGCAAGCCTCTTATTCAGATCGACCATCAAAAGTCTTATAATTCCTCCGATATTGTCTTTGGTCAGAGGTTTAAACAGAATGATTTCATCCAAACGGTTTAAAAATTCTGGTCGGAAACTGGCCTGAAGTTCCTCCATAACGGCCTCTTCACATTCCTTCTTAATCTCTCCGTTCTCCTCAATCCCCTCAAGCAGATAGGACGATCCAAGGTTGGAGGTCATAATCAAGATAGTATTTTTAAAATCAACTGTTCGTCCTTGGGAATCTGTAATTCGCCCATCATCCAACACCTGTAACAATACATTGAATACATCTGGATGGGCTTTTTCCACCTCATCAAACAGCACCACAGAATAGGGCTTTCTGCGGACTGCCTCTGTCAACTGGCCACCTTCCTCATAACCTACATATCCGGGAGGCGCTCCAATCAGACGGGAGACAGAATACTTCTCCATGTATTCACTCATATCAATGCGGACCATATTGTTTTCATCATCAAACAGACTGGCAGCAAGTGCTTTGGCAAGCTCTGTCTTTCCCACTCCAGTAGGCCCCAAAAACAGGAAGGATCCTATCGGTTTGCTGGGATCCTTAATACCAGCTTTGGAACGAATAATTGCCTCGGTCACTTTTGTCACGCCTTCATCTTGGCCAATGACTCGCTTATGCAATTCTTCGTCTAAATGAAGGGTCTTGTTTCGCTCGCTCTCAGTAAGCTTTGCCACTGGAATTCCTGTCCACCTTGAGATAATCTTTGCAATTTCCTCTTCACTGACATTTTCATGCACCAGACTTAAATCCTTCTTCTTTACCTGTTCTTCCTCAATCTCCAACTGACGCTGAAGCTCTGGTTTCTTTCCATACTGCAACTCCGCAGCTCTCTCCAAATCGTAATTCTGCTGTGCCATGGCAATTTCGTTGTTGATCGACTCAAGCTCTTCCCGAAGCTTCTGCACTTTCTCCACAGAATTTTTCTCGTTATCCCACTGTGCCTTTCTGGACTGAAACTCATTTTTTAAGTCGGCAAGCTCTTTTTGCAGCGTTTCTAATCGTTCTTTGCTTAGGCGATCTTCTTCTTTTTTTAAGGCAGCTTCCTCAATTTCCATCTGCATCACTCGCCGCTGCAATTCATCCAACTCTGTTGGCATGGAATCTAACTCTGTCTTAATCAGCGCACATGCCTCGTCTACCAAGTCGATAGCCTTATCGGGCAGAAAACGGTCACTGATATAGCGATTGGAAAGCACTGCCGCTGATACCAATGCACCGTCTGTAATTTTTACCCCATGAAATACCTCATATCGTTCTTTTAAGCCTCGAAGAATTGAGATGGTATCTTCCACTGTAGGTTCTTCCACATGAACGGGCTGAAATCTACGCTCTAGAGCGGCATCTTTTTCAATATATTCTCGGTATTCATCCAAAGTGGTAGCTCCAATGCAATGAAGTTCTCCTCTGGCAAGCATAGGCTTTAACAATTGCCCAGCATCCATGGCCCCATCGGACTTTCCTGCCCCCACAATGGTATGCAGCTCATCAATAAACAAAATAATCTGTCCGTCACTGCTTTTGATCTCATCTAGGACAGCTTTGAGCCGTTCTTCAAATTCTCCTCGGTATTTGGCTCCTGCCACCAAAGCTCCCATATCCAGGGCAAACAGACGTTTATCTTTCAATCCTTCTGGCACGTCTCCCCGAACAATCCGCTGAGCAAGTCCTTCCACCACTGCCGTTTTACCTACGCCGGGCTCTCCAATTAATACAGGATTGTTCTTCGTCTTTCTTGATAAAATACGAACAACATTCCGGATCTCGCTGTCTCGCCCGATTACTGGATCCAGTTTCTGTTCTCTTGCACGCTCTACCATATCGTAACCATACTTTACCAGAGTGTCATACGTCGCCTCTGGATTATCCGAAACTACTTTCTGATTGCCTCTGACTGTGGCAAGCGCGGATAGGAAACGATCTCTGGTAATACCATATTCCTTAAATATTTCTTTTAACGCCTGGTTGGGGTATTTCAGCAGCGTGAGGAACAAATGCTCTACTGACACGTATTCGTCTCCCATCTTTTTTGCCTCATCCTCAGCGCTAACCAAGACCTTATTAAGATTCTGCCCCATATAAACCTGTCCGCCAGACACCTTTACCCGCTTTGCCAAATATGATTGGGCATTCTGAATAAAATGTTCTTTATTGATTTCCATTTTTTCTATAAGCTTTGGGATAAGGCCATCTTCCTGTAGTAACAAGGACACCAACAAATGCTCCTGCTCAATTTCCTGATTGCCGTATTCGTATGCCAATTTCTCACATCCGTTTATGGCTTCTATTGATTTCTGTGTAAATTTTTGAATGTTCATAAGGGTTCCTCCTTCCCTGACGTACTGCTTTGTCTAACACTATTGTTGGTAAAAGAAAACGTTTCATACAAGTTTTTCTTCTATTTCTGTTCACAAATACCTTATCACCGATTGTTAGCACTGTCAATAGGTGAGTGCTAATATTTTCTGAAAATTTTATAAACTGCTGGTTTTATGTG
>CAJTVT010000019.1 GCA_910580015.1 uncultured Lachnospiraceae bacterium | reverse complement strand
TCGGAAGGTACCAAATACGCCCGAAGAATTAAAACCTGTATTAGAAGAAATCATCAGAACATCTACAGGAAATAATTTTATTAGCTTTGAAATCAAAGAAATTGCGCCGATTGCTGTTGCAAAAAAGTATGCTGGTATTGGGGTTTCTCTTGTGGAGAGAATTAAGAATACCAGAACACCATTCAGTATTGATTTTGGTGTTGGCGATGTCATTGTACCAAAACAGGAAAAACGAAAAATCCCCACACAGCTTGATGATTTTCCTTCCCCTACAGTGAACACTTATTCACTTGAAACAACAATTGCAGAAAAGATAGACGCAATACTCAGCCTAATGGAGTTCTCCAGCAGAATGAAAGACTACTATGACATTTACTACCTTGCAAATAGATTTGATTTTGACGGTGCGACACTTGCCAAGGCTCTAAAAAAGACCTTTGAAAACCGGGGGCATGACTTTACGATTGGACAGTTCGAACAAATAATAGGGTTTGGAAATGATGAAGCAATGCAAAAGAAATGGAAAGCGTTCTGCCGAAAAATTGATACAGATACAGAGGATTATGGAATTGTTTTGAGAAAGATAAACAATTTTCTCGCCAAGCCATTTATGGCGGCTGTTACCGATAATGACCTAACTGAACGCTGGATTTCCTCGGTAAATGAATGGCGAAAAAAAGGAGTTTCATATGGCTAAAATATATGGAAATTATTGAAAAGGAAACAAGGGGAAAAAGCTATCACACATATAAGTATAGCTATGACTCTATCGGTCTGCCTTCCATAGATTATGACGATGACCCTAATAAAATAATAAAGTGGAAAGATTAGAAGTAACAATCAACCCCCTTTCCACAGACTAACTTAGGAATTCCTTATTGTAGATTTTAAAAAGGGAACAGTATGGTTGGTCATCGATGGAAAAAGCTCTGGATTCCAGCTGTTTTAATAAAAAGAGAATCTGAAAGCCTGATATTTGCTGGCTTAAAGATTCCGAGAGATTATTGTAGAATAAGGGAGGCAGCAAATTTATAACAGGACTGCTCCATAGGCAAATGATAGCGCTCCTATCATGGAAAGGGATGGGAACGCTATCATTTTCTGCATCATGGATTATTTCTTAATCTTGCTGCTTAGCATGGGCTTGCTCCATGCGCCGCACAATGTTTCTTTGCCAGACTTCTTATAACTGCAGAGCCTTACATAATATTTCTTTCCTGTTTTCAGCTTTGTGAATGTGTAAGAAACCGCTGAGACTTTCTTGGTTTTTACATCTTTTTTGAAATTCTTATCTGTGCTTGCCTGCACCTGATATCCTGACGCCGTCTTGTCCTTTGCCCATTTCACAGTCAGTTTTCTGCCTTTGCCTGCAGTTGCTGATTTTATGGACGCTTTCCTGGGGCTGACCTTGACAGTCACCTTGACGGCATTCTTTCCGGCCTTGATGGTTATCACGGCAATCCCGGTATTCTTGACATAGCACCAAAGCAGAAATCCCGATAGAAGTGACAGAATCTGGAATCGTTAAGCTGGTTAAACTGTTGCAGAAACCAAAAACAGAAATCCCGATAGAAGTGACCGAATCGGGAATCGTTAAGCTTTCTAAACTGTTGCAGTCATAAAAAGCAGCATCCCCGATAGAAGTGACCGAATTTGGAATCGTTAAGCTGGTTAAACGGATGCATTCACTAAAAGCAGCATCCCCGATAGAAGTGACCGAATCGGGAATCGTTAAACTTTCTAAACTGTAGCAGCCACGAAAAGCCCGCGATGCGATTCTGATTACTTTTTTCCCATCGATCTCTGATGGAATCACAACGTCGTTGTCATTCCCGTTATACTTTGTAATTTCCACGCCATCTTCTTCTATTTCTTCTATCATATAGTCGGAATCATCCTCCGATATTCCCGCTTGCACCTCGGTGCGATATGTTGGCATTCCTGCAAGCATCATTACCATTGCCAGCGCGCCAGCAAGTAATTTCTTCCATCTTTTCATTCCCTTTTTTTTCATTACGTTGCCTCCATTTCTTTGTTATAATCTCTCTGTGCGGAACAGTGACGTGTGACCAGTAACGGTATCTTGCGTTTGTCCTGCTAAAATACACATTCCTTATTGTAAATTAAGTAAATATCGCTTATAATGAGGAAGTGTATCGCAGATTTGCTATGTACTGTGTGGCAGCGGATTTACCAACCTTTGCCTGGCGATATTGCCGTAACGCTAGTGTACTGACACATTTATAATTAGGCAAACCTACTTGCCTTTTCATCCATCTGCTGCGTTAGATTTTCTAGCTGTAGCCACCGCTACACCGTTGAAAATCTGCCTTGCAGAAGAATGAAAATTCTGCGTAGTTTCACCAAATATAAACGTGTCAGTACACTAGTGTATTGACCTGTCCATATTTAGCCTAATTCAATTTTCTATAATCAGTAAAAATAGCTGAAAAATGAATAAATAGGTTTAACTAAATATAATACGGTCAATACACTAATTATTTAAATACATGTTTTACCATACAATAACGGCAATAACAAGCACAACTAAGCAGAACTTCAATTAGGCTTTTGGAAATAGCTCCAAAAGCCTGTTATACTTTAGCCAAAATCGGATCGAGAAGCCGTCGTACTTCTAAAGTGCATTCTGCATAGAGCTGTAGGAATTCAAGGAAGGGAAAGACGCCAAAATACTGTCCGACATAAATAATGGCTGCTTTAGCTCTTGTCTCCTTGTAGTTCTTCACTACGACAGGCAGGGATTTCCCTGAATATTTTTTCCCTTCGTTCAGGTTCTTATTGCACGGTGTCGCAGGGAATTAATTTATGCAGGAAATTAATTTATATAGAAGAAAGGAAATTTCAGATGACCAAAGAGGAACTGGCCTTAGAGCTGATTCAAAGATTGAAACAGGAATACCCAGATGCGGGATGTACCTTGGATTATAATCAGGCGTGGAAACTTCTGGTAAGTGTTCGTCTGGCGGCTCAGTGTACGGATGCACGAGTCAATGTGGTGGTGGAGGGTTTGTATGCCAGATACCCAGATGTAAAGTCTTTGGCAGAAGCCCCAGTGGAGGAAATTGAAAAGATCGTAAGGCCCTGTGGCCTTGGGAAGAGTAAGGCACGGGATATCAGCGCATGTATGAAAATTTTACATGAGGAGTATCATGGGATGGTGCCAGAGGATTTCGACGCTCTGCTCAAGTTGCCAGGCGTGGGGAGAAAAAGTGCGAATTTGATTATGGGGGATGTGTTCCATAAACCTGCAATTGTCACAGATACGCACTGTATTCGTCTCGTAAATCGTATGGGATTGGTGGATCAGATAAAAGATCCCAAAAAGGTAGAGATGGAGTTGTGGAAATTGATTCCTCCAATGGAGGGGAGCGATTTCTGCCACCGACTGGTATACCATGGCAGAGATGTCTGCACAGCCCGCACCAGCCCGCATTGTGAGCGATGTTGTGTTCAGGATATTTGTGCCCGCAATGGGGTGAAATGAATTTAATCAAGAAAAGAGGAGAAAATATGGCAGTAATTAGACCGTTTTGTGCAATTAGGCCCAGCAAAGAAAAAGCAGATAAAATAGCAGCACTTCCCTATGATGTATATAATCGCAGGGAAGCAAAGGAAGAAGTGGCGAAGAACCCAGACAGCTTTTTGAAAATAGATCGGGCGGAGACACAGTTTGAGGATTCCATAGATATGTATGCGAAAGAGGTGTATCAGAAGGCACACGATACTCTGTGGGAGATGGTGGCAGATGGTTCCTTTGTGAAGGAAGAGATGAGTTGTTACTATATATATGAACTTACGATGGATGGCCGTACGCAAACTGGAATTACAGCCTGCGCATCCATCGATGATTATGAGCAGGGTGTGATAAAGAAACACGAAAATACCAGGGCGGAGAAAGAGCAGGATCGGATTTGTCATGTGAATCGTTGTAACGCACAGACTGGACCGATCTTTTTGGCATATCGCTCCAATCCGACAATTAATGCGGTGGTGGATGTGGTAAAACAGAAAGAGCCCCTGTATGATTTTGTATCGGAGGATGGAATCCGTCATAGAGTTTGGAGAATTTCTGAACAGGAACAGATTCAGACGGTGGAATCTGCTTTTTCCTCCATCGGTGAAATTTATATTGCAGATGGGCACCACCGGGCAGCTTCAGCAGTGAGAGTAGGGCAGATGCGCAGGGAAGCCAATCCTGGATATAAGAATGAGGAGGAGTTTAATTATTTCCTCTCGGTGCTGTTTCCGGACGAACAGCTTATGATTATGGATTACAACCGGGTGGTCAGAGATCTGAATGGTATGTCTGAGGAGGCATTTTTCGATAAGGTGTCACAAATATTGCAAGTAGAGCCCATAGAAGGGCAGAAGATAAAACCTGGGGAGAAGGGGGAATTCTCCATGTATCTGGCAGGGAACTGGTACCGATGTAAGATTTCACCAGATGAGATTCCGGAGGATCCGGTAGAAGGGTTGGATGTATCACTGCTGCAAAAGAAACTTTTGGCTCCGGTGCTTGGAATACAGGATCCAAAGACAGACAGCAGAATTGATTTTGTAGGAGGAATTCGTGGAATGGAAGAATTGGAGAGGCGGTGCGGCACAGATTGTAAGGTAGCATTCGCCATGTATCCAACTTCTATTCAGGAATTGTTTGCAGTGGCAGATGCAGGAAAGCTTATGCCGCCAAAATCTACTTGGTTTGAACCAAAATTAAGAAGCGGAATTTTTATTCACGCATTATGATCAAAGAGATGGCGCAGTAAAACGCTGTGACAGAATACAGTCCGGTATCTTCCTGAAACACAGTACAGGAAGGAACCGGACTATTTTGATGGACGGCCCTGTAAAATCAGGTGAGAACAAGGAGGAAGGAATGGATTTAAAGGAATATTTGCAGCAGGAAGAGTTTGTGGTTAAATGCGAATGCGGGATTAGCCTGATGAATGCAAAACTGCAAATTATTAATGCAGAGCTTGGCATGCGTTTTGGAAGGAAGGTCATTCACAATATGTCCAGCCGAATTAAATCCTATGACAGCATTGCAGGGAAACTGAAACGCAAGGGACTGCCAGAAACGATAGAGTCAGTGAGCGAACATATAAATGATATGGTGGGGGTACGTGCTGTGTGCACTTACACAGACGACCTCTATCAGATTGCAGAAATGCTCTGCGCCCAGAAGGATATGAGATTGTTGAAAGAAAAGGACTATATAAAAAAGCCGAAAAAGAGCGGTTATCGCAGTATGCATCTAATTTTTCGAGTGCCCATTTCTTTTCAGTCAGAAGTGCATTGGATTAAAATAGAGGTGCAGCTTCGAACTTCTGCTATGGATTATTGGGCAGGGTTGGATTACCAGCTTCAATATAAGAAGGAAAATCGAGAGGCCAAAAATATTGGCAGGGAGTTGAAAGAGTATGCCAATGCAATTCAGCAGATTGATAGTAAGGTGCTGGAACTTCGAAAGTGGATAGAGGCCATTTAAGATGCTTGCATAAATATTATATTTTTTAGTGGCGAAATTTTGGAGAGTTTGATATAATTTTACGTATATACTATATCAATTTCACAAATGTGGATTGCAGTTAAATATGGAAGGAATGGCGGACATGAGAGAAGATGTTGGAAATACCAGAGTGAAAATGGGTGTTATGGCAAAAATTCTGTTGATTGCATTGGGGCCGTTGCTTGCCCTTGCGATGATCGGGACCTTGTTCTCTGCTAAAATCATTAGACAGGGAATGGAGGAGGAGGCGATAAAGCGTTTACAGGATATTGTGAATGGTGTGGAGCAAACCTTAAATGCAATCGATGAAGGGGACTTTCGTCTGGAAGGAGAGACTTTATATAAAGGAGAAGAAAATCTCTTGGAGCGTCTGCCGTATATTGATGCATTCGCACAGGAGAGCGGGATTGAACTTACATTGTTTTTTGGAGATATCCGCAGGATTACAACTCTGACCGATCAAAACACCAACGAACGAATCGTGGGGACGCAGGCTTCGGAATATGTACGGAATCTAGTTTTGGACCAAGGAATAAGCTTTGTAGACAAGGATTTTGAGCTGAATGGGGAAGAATATTTTTGCTGTTATATACCGTTGAAGGGGGCGGATGGGACAATTGTGGGTATGATCTTTGCAGGAGAGCCAAGCAGCGGGATTCGGAAATTTATTTATGCAGAAATTTTGAAAGTTGTGTTGCTCTGTATTGGGATTATTCTGATCTGTGTGATATTTATTGTATGTTTTTCCAGAAATCTTTCCAAAGCAGTTCAGACTTCGGAGAATGTGATTGAACAGCTTGCCACAGGTAATATGGATGTTACAGTCGATTCTAAGCTACAGGCACGCAGGGATGAGCTTGGAAAAATTGGCAAGGCGCTGGATAATCTGATCACTGAAATATCAAAGATACTGCGTTACATTCAGCGTTCGTCTGGTGATCTTATGAATTCGGGACAGTCCTTGGATGAGATGGCGGAGCGTGTGAATGTCAATGCGGCAGAAATGGGCAAAGCAGTGGAGGAGATTTCTTTGGGAGCCACTTCCCAGGCAGAAGAAATAGAACATGCTTCTGGGCAGATTATGGAGATGGGAGCTATGATAGAACAGATTGTTGGGGGTGTGGACAAGCTACATGCCGCTTCCATTGACATGAAGCAGGCAGGTGACACTTCTGCGGAGATCATGCGCAATTTGGCAGATTCCATTCATAGAACAGATGATGCAGTGCATAAGATTGGGGAACAGATTTATGCAACCAATGACTCAGCTCAGAAGATTCGAGAAGCAGTGGATTTTATTTCTTCCATTGCTAGTCAAACTTCCCTATTGTCTTTAAATGCCAGCATCGAGGCAGCAAGGGCTGGAGAGTTTGGAAAAGGTTTTGCAGTAGTTGCATCTGAGATACAAAAACTTGCGGATGAATCCAGCAGTTCAGCACAGACTATTGCAGATATCATTGCCTCTTTGATTGCAGAATCCAATATGACCGTGAAAATTATGCAGGAGGTGGAAGAGATCATTGCAGATCAGCGCCAGAAACTGGAAACCACACAGCGAGGATTTGCCGAGTTGGAAGAGGGAATTATAAAGACCAGAGAAGATACGGCTATGATTGAGGAGAAGACGAAGATCTGTGACGCTTCCCGGAAGAATGTGATGGATGTGATTGCAAATCTCTCAGCGCTTTCTGAGGAAAATGCGGCTTCAGCTCAAGAGACTACGGCGTCAATGCAAGAGCTGGGTGCAACGATTAACCTTTTAGCAGAGGCGGCTGACAGTCTGATGGAATTATCAAGTCAGATGGATGAACAGATGAAATTTTTTCAATTGTAATCAATACATAAAAAAGAAAGATAGAGATTGAGGCTGGCGCTGTTGGCACCAGCCCTTTCATTGTTGTACCAGAACTTATCTGACAGAAAGCAATAATGAAAAAGTAATGTTTGCTACGTATTGACGAAAAGAACAAAAAATCTTAAAATGAAAACACGAACGGCTGGAAGCCGAAAAAAGGGAGGACATGTAAAATGTTAAAAAAGAAATTAACAGCTTTTCTTGCTGTAGTTCTGGTTGCAGTAACAGTAGTTGGATGCGCTGGCGGCGACACGAAAAACGATTCACCATCAACAAATGATGGTACAACAGATGATACAGCGAAAGATGACGCAGCAGGTGACGAGGATGACACATTGGAAGATTTGATTAAGGTTGGCATTATCAACAATGATCCCAATGAATCTAGCTATCGTACTGCAAATGTCAAAGATTTACAACAAACATTTACAAAAGAAAATGGATATGATGCGTCTTTTGCATACAGTTTGAAGAATGCTGAGCAGATTACAGCAGCTCAGAAATTTATTGAGGATGGTGTAGATTATCTTCTTCTCTCCGCAGCAGATACAGAGGGATGGGATTCTGTTCTTAAAGATGCCCAAACACAGGGAATAAGGGTAATTTTATATGACCGTACCATTGATGTAGATGAAAGTCTTTACGAGACGTCTATCATGTCTGATATGAATAGAGAAGGGCAGACAGCAGTTGAGTGGTTAGCGGGTCAGAACCTTGAAGAGTACAATATTATTCATATTCAGGGAACGATCGGATCTAATCCCCAGAAAGGACGTTCGGAAGCTCTTGATAAAAAGGTTCAGGAAGATGATAAGTGGAAAATGGTAACACAACAGACCGCAGAATGGAGTGCTGAGAGAGCCCAGCAGATCGTTCAGACCGCCATCGAAAGTGGTGACAAATTTAATGTAATCTACGCAGAGAATGATGATATGGCCAAGGGTGCGGTTGCGGCTCTTGACGCGGCTAATATTTCTCATGGTGTTGGTAAGGACGTAATTATCATGGGATTTGAGTCCAACAAGTGGGCATTGGAAGAACTGCTCAAGGGAAATTGGAACTATGATGGACAGTGTAACCCATACCAGGCTTCTTACATTGATCAGGTAATTCAGGATCTGGAAGCTGGCAATCCTCCTGCTGAGAAGGTAACCGTCATGGAAGAGAAAGGTTTTGACGGTGCTACTATCACACAGCAAGATGTTGATACTTATGGTTATTAAAAGTTAGATTTTCATGACGAATAGAATGCGGCGCAGCAAAGTATAGATTTACGAAGCTGCGCCGCATTTTATTATTTGGCTGCGCTGGTGGAAGAGAATGGCGCGGGAAAATTTATTTTTGCAGATTTTTGATTACTCATATTGCATTTTTTTTTCCATTTTAGTAAAATATTTGTAGCATTGTGCATGGCCAAGAATGAACCCCTTTTTCATTGGCAGATTGCATGCAAACTTACATTTTATAAAGGAGGATTATATGATTAAGAAGAAACTTGTGAAACAATGTCTGGCAGGGCTTTTGTCGTTTGCAATGACAGTGACGCTGCTTCCGTCAGGAGCCTTGGGCCCAGTTCAGGCAGAAGAAAATTCAGTAAAACCAGTGTTGCATTATGACATGAGCCATGCGGATGGCAAGCTGACTGATATCAGCGGAAATCATCTGGATGGAACAATGAGCGGAATTACAGATGCTGATTTTACAGGGTCTGAAGGAAACAATATTTTGAATTTTGACGGTTCAAATAAGTATGTAGAGCTTCCAGCAGGCGTAATCAAAAATGGCGGAAGCTATCAGAATCCTTCAGCGGGGAGCGAGGAAGCATTTACGATTGAGGCCGTTTATACGGACAATACCCAGTCTACGGCATGGTTGTTTACACTGGGAACAGGTACAGCAGTGTGGAATAATGATTCTACCAAGAATTATCTGTTTGTATCTCCGTGTGCGGCAAATCAGGGTGCGTATACCGGAAAAATGTTAGGAGCGATTGCGCAGGGTTCTGAGCTGCGTTATCCAGAGAGCAAGATCTTGCAGGGGAGTACCGAAGGGGAAAATATTATCTCTGTTGTATTTGAACAGGGAAATGTAACTTATTATCTGAATGGAGACAAAACAGCCGTTACAGAGTCTGGGTTCTCCATCCAGGATATCTTGAAAGCCAGCAATACGGATACTTGTATCGGATATATTGGAAAATCCTTGTATTCTGGAGACGCCAATTTCAAGGGAACGCTCAGTGATTTCAAAATATATGATCAGGCGCTGACAGATGATCAGGTGAACAGCATTCATGATGAGTTTGCCAAGGAAAATGTCGTGAATGTTGTAAAATCTAAGCTTCTTACAACGATGCTGAATGGAAACGCGTCCGTGGAGGAAGTAACGTCTGATCTTGCATTTCCAGCAGAGCTAGATGGGGTTCAGCTTGCATGGGAGCCAAGTGATCTGACGGTATTTGACGCAACTGGAAAGCTTCTCTATAGCGGAGAGGAGTCCAAAAATGTGACAATCAAAGTGACAGGTACATATTTTGGGAAAGAGGTTTTTGTAGAATCTTATACGGTGAGCGCAGTCAATAAAGTGAATGCGGAATATGAGGCTCTTACAATTTCCAATATGGATAATATCAAAGGAAATATCACACTTCCAGCGGCAGGAAAATATGGTACACCAATCACCTGGACATCCAGCAATCATGAGGTTATTAATCCACAGGCAGATGGGGCAAAGCCAGCAGGTGTCGTAACCAGACAGGCAACAGATACCAAGGTAACTTTGACTGCTTCCATTGGCGGCAAGGAGAAGAAGTTTGAGGTGACGGTAAAGGCTGCTGCCAACGTAGATAAGATGACGGATTATGTATTTGCTTATTTTATCGGAAATAATCCAGGTGAGGAAGAAATTTATCTTGCAACAAGCCAGAATGGTCTTGATTGGGAAGAATTGAATAAAGGGGAACCTGTTTTAAAATCTGAGATGGGAACCACGGGTCTGCGTGATCCTTTTATTCTTCGTTCTCCCGAAGGAGATAAATTCTATCTGGTTGCAACAGACCTGCGAATCTGCACAGATTGGGACTGGGGTGCAGCACAGACCAATGGCAGCCAGGCAATTATGGTATGGGAGTCTGATGACCTGGTTCACTGGACAGACCAGCGTATGGTAACTATCAGTGCACAGATCGAAGCAGGTTGTACCTGGGCACCAGAAGTGTTCTACGATGATACAACTGGGGAATATATGGTTTTCTGGTCCTCCAAAGTGAAGACAGACAATTATTCCAAACAGAGACAGTATTATTGTAAGACGAGAGATTTTTATACCTTCACAGAGCCACAGTTGTGGATTGATGAGAGTCACAGTACCATCGATTCCACAGTGGTAAGGGATGATGACGGCACTTATTACCGTTTTGCGAAGAATGAAAGCGAGACGTATATATATCTGGAAAAATCAGATTCCTTACTGGGAGATTGGACCATTGTAAATGAGAAGATCGCTAGCGGTGTGGAAGGACCTTGCTGTTTTAAATTTAATGATGATGACATTGAAAATGCTGGGGCGAAATGGTGTCTGCTCCAGGATGACTTTGGTGGAGGTGGTTACTATCCAATGATCACCGACAGTTTGGCGAGCGGGCAGTTTACCAGAATATCTGCAAACCTTCCCAAAAAGCCACGTCATGGTACCGTAATGAACATCACTGCGGCAGAATATGAAGCACTTATGGATGCTTATGCATATCCTACCCTGGAGGATGGAAGCGTTCCAAAATACGCGGCTCCAGGCTATACGCTTCCAAGCGAAGTAGAAGTTCTCTATAAAGGAGAGAAGAGCAAAGTTGCTGTCACATGGGATAAGACAGCAAATGATTTCAAAGAGCCTGGTATGGTAACTGCTACAGGTACGATTGCATCTTTAGGAAATAAAACGGTAACAGCACAGATTGAGGTGATTGCAGCATCCGAAAAACTTATCTATTTCATTGATTCTGGTGTAGGAAGCTGGAATGAGAAATTAAAAGAGTCTGGCTATTACAATGCAGTGAAATCAGAGGTGGAGCTTCGCAATGCGATTCCAGATCAGTTATATGAAGCAGGAAGCTGGGGATTTGTGAATGACAAAGACTATAGCGTGGCAGGAAACCGTACCTCTGAGACAGATTCCATCTACACCAATGGATGGTGGGCAAAGGGCGGAAAGAATTGTGAATATATCATTCCATTGGAACAGGGCAGCTACACAGCAACCGGATATTTTGGTGAATGGTGGGATGTAACTAGACCAATGAAATTCTATGTAGAGTACAAAGATGATAACAATAATGTTATTAAGAGTGATGAAGTGGAAGTGGAGATCAACAAGTCCAACAAGAATAAGTCCATTTCTGTTGACTTCCAGGTTGACAACGTGGCAAATACGACAGAAGTTCATTTCTTGGCAGTAAAAGCGGGAAGTTCAGATCCAGTGATTGCAGGACTTGCTGTTGAGAAGAAATCTGGGGAACCAGATAAAGTGGTGACAGGAGTAACCTTGGATCAGAAATCACTTACCATGGAAGTAGGCAGCACAGCTACGTTAAAAGCAACGATTACACCAGCAGATGCCACAGATAAGACACTTACCTGGAGTTCCAGCAATCAAGACGCAGTAAGCGTGCAAAATGGCGTACTTACAGCAAAGAAGCCTGGAACTGCGATTATTACAGTAACCACTGCAAATGGCAAGACAGCAATTTGTACTGTAACGGTAGCAGAACAAATTGCAGTGACAGGGGTGACCTTAAATAAGAATCAGGTGGTTTTGGCGCCTGGTGAAAATGAGACTTTGATCGCAACGATCGAGCCTTCCAATGCTGTAAATAAGTACATCAGTTGGGCGTCCAGCAATACTAAGGTTGCAGAAGTACAGGATGGAAAGATTACAGCGAAGGCAGAAGGAAAGGCTGTGATTGTTGCAATGTCCGCAAACGGCAAAGCGGCAATCTGCCAAGTGATGGTATTAGAAGGTGGATTGGTGGAAGCATCAAGTGTAACATTGAATCAGACCAGCATGACTCTGGCACCAGGAGAAAGTGGTACATTGGTTGCAGAAGTAGCGCCAGCTAATACAACAGATCCTGCGGTAACTTGGAAATCCAGCAATGAAAAAGTAGCAGTGGTAGAAGACGGAGAAGTAACTGCGAAAGCGGTGGGTACAGCAAATATTACAGTAACTACGGTGAATGGCAAGACAGCAAAGTGCAAAGTTACCGTAAAGATTTCTGCTGAGAAGTTAACCTTAAATATGAGTAAGGCAGTGATAGGTGTCGGCGAGAAGATCACCTTGAAAGCCGCTGTAACACCAAAAAATACTACCAATAGCGTTAGTTGGAGTGTGGATGATAAGAAAGTGGCAACGGTTTCCAGCAAGGGTGTTGTTACAGCAAAGAAGGCTGGAAAAGCGGTTGTTACAGCAAAGATTGACGGTTTAACCAAGAAATGTACTATCACCGTTAAGAAAGCGCCAAAGAGCATCACGTTGAACGCGAAAACAAAGACATTGAAGAAGGGCAAGAAGTTCCAGATCAAGGTGACATTGCCTAAGAATACGGCAAGCAATCAGATTACCTATAAATCCAACGATACGAAAATCGCAACCGTATCTTCCAGTGGTAAGGTAACAGCAAAGAAGAAAGGAACAGCAACGATTACAGTCACTACCTTTAATAAGAAAAAGGCAAAACTTAAAATTACTGTTAAATAATGTTTAGGACAACGTGGGACATGAATTTTCATGTCTCATGTTGTATAAGAATATGCTATGATACCGACAACAAGAATCAAGGAGGAAAGAGAAGATGAGAGGAAAACTTCTTAAGACAGGTATCTCCATGGTTTTGGCGGCAGCCATGATGGTTACATCGATACCTGCAAGCCTTGTATCTGCAAAAGAAATGCAGACAAAGGGAATTGCCCCGATTTCAGATGCGGAAATGCCGGAGCCAGATGTGATTGAATGTGCGAAATTTGTGGCATCAGGCGGACAGAATGGAACAGATACTTGGCTGATTGCAACCAATGAAAATGGAACGAACGGAACAGAACGATCAGCAGCATATATAAAGGATGAGACGGCGACCGAAGCTGCTGGAGGATTGGGTTCCACCCGTGTAGGTGCAATGGCATTTCAGCTTCCTTCTGGGGATGGAATCGATCCAGAGCTGATTTCCAATGCAACATTGACCATCAATGTTACAACCTGCAACAAGGACAATATGGGTTCCCGAAAGACAAGGGCCGGAGTATTCCGGGTAGATCAAAGTTTTTATGACGTTATGAGAAGCGATGGAGTGAGCAATAGCACAGCCACAGACCTTTTCCCAGCAGTCAATAATGACTATTCCAAAGATGCTACCATTTTTAGCAAGGAATGGTTGAGTCTGGAAAGTGCAGGGACGACCACCTTTGATGTGACAGAGTGGGTGAAAGAAGCCATTGCCAAGAAAGATACCTATGCAATCTTTCGTTTACAGACGGTTATCTGCGGATTTGAAGTGTCTAAGAATGGTGAGAAGGCGCCAACGCTTTCTATAACTTCGATTTCAGAGCAGCAGATTGTGGAGCAGGCGAAGGCAGAACTTACATTGCCAGAGAGTGTTAAGAATAAACTGGATCTTCCATCCACAGGTCTGTATGGTACGACAATTACCTGGAAATCTGGGAATTTAGACCTGATTGACAACGATGGAACAGTGGTGCAGGCACCAAAAAACGATACAGAAGTGATTATGACAGCCACCATCACCAAAGGAGCGTATCAGACCACCAAGGAGTTTCCAGTTATTGTAAAAGCTGCGGAAGCTTTGAAGGTGCACGCAGCATATACGTTTTCAGAAGATGATTTGACAGATAAGATGATTTCTGATACATCAGGAAATGGATTTGATGCAGAATTGAAAGGAACTGGCGCATCCATCCAAGATGGTATGTTGACGCTGCCAGGAGGTGGTGCAGGATCCAGTGCAGCGTATGTGTCTATCCCCAAAGAGGTGTTTGTAGGGCAAGATACTCTGACAATCAATGTATGGCTGAAAAACCAGACTGGTTCTAATAATTATTCTGCAATGTACTTTGGAACAAAGACCCGTCACGTGGACAGTGCTTCCACAGCGGATATGCCATTAAACTATTGGATTTTGAATCCAGCACAACCAGACGGTTATTTTAAATCTGTATGGACAGACAGTGATAATGCAGGAGCGCCATATAATACAGAGACAGCCGTGTCCAAGACGAAGACAGGCTCTGACTGGGCAATGTATACCACAGTCATTACACCTAATAGTATCAAAGGTTATTATAATGGTGTGGAGGTGTGCAACAATAGTAAGACCAAGACAACCACAAGCTTTGGAGCAGACTTAGTGGCATACATCGGACGTTCTTCTTACAATGATATGTTCTATAAGGGTGGTGTGTATGGAGTGTCTGTATATACCGATGAACTCACCCAGGAGGATATCCAAGAACAATATAAAAATGATATGCCACCAGAATTTGTAACAAGTGTGATGGCAAAGATCAAAGAAAATCTGTCAGTGGGCTTGGGAGATTTGAGTGAGGTTACACAGAATCTGGAACTTCCCACACAGGGTGAGGGTGGCGCTGAGATCACCTGGAGCAGCAGCAACACAGCAGTGATTGCCAATGATGGTACCGTGGTAAGGCCAGAGACAGCCAATACAGAGGTAACACTGACAGCTACCATCAAATTAGGTGGAAAGACAGATACGGCAGTGTTTCAGGCAACCGTGATCAGCAACAGCAAGCAGAGTCAGTTAGATTTACAGGTGAAGCATCTGACGATTGCAGGCGCTATTTTGGAACAGAATATAGAATTGCCAGTCAGGTTGGATCCGCACACAACGGTTGCTTGGAGCAGCACCAATACAGATGTGATAAAGATTGAGAAAAGTGGAGATAAGGTGACTGCATCTGTCACTCGTCCTAACAAAGAAGTGAAAGACGCAACTGTGACATTGAAGGCGATTGTTACCTATGAGGATGGAGCGGTGAAACTCGATGCATCCAAAGACTTTGCAGTGACTGTTCGGGCAGAGGATTATGGTTCTCTGATGGCATATACCAACAGCAAGGAAGCATCATCCCTTGGCAACAGTCTTCATCTTGCATACAGTCAAGATTCCAAGATTTACACAGCATTAAATTCCAATACCGGAATCTGTTTTGCAAATAACGCAGGAGGAAGCAAGAATTCAAACCCCAATGGCCTGTGTGATATGTATCTGTTCCGCAAAGCGGACGGAACCTATGGAATGGCTGCGAGAAATTCCTCCACCAAGAAATACATATATTTTTACGACTCCACAGACTTGGTACATTTTACCAATGAGAGAATGCTTACAGTGGACAATGATGTGAATGGGGATTTGGAGATCAGCCCCTATGCATACGATGGCACAGAGGTTACCTATGCAGTGTACTTTAAGAGTGGAAACAAACATTATCGTGCACTGACAAAGGATTTTGAGACAGTGATGGAACAACAAGAGACAGAATACGTTTCCGTCCAAGACGATACCACAGGAGTGACTGCTCCAGAGGGTGCCGTGATCTCAGATCTTTTGGGGGTTGGCAAGGCAGAGTATCAATATGTGGTTCAGAAATTGGATGTAGTTAAAAATACTGGAATTGAGAAGGTGGCAGTAAAGGGTAAGATGGGAGATGATGTGACCAAACTTCTTCCAAATAAGGTGAAAGCAGATTATAGTGATGGAACGTCCGCAGATTTTAGTGTAGATTGGAATCAACAGGATCTGGCGAACGTAGATCTGAATAAAAAAGGCACCTACTCTGTAACTGGAACCGTAAAGCAGACCCAGTACCAAAATCCATTTATTGAACAGCGTGCAGATCCATGTATCTTAAAAGGAGACGACGGATATTACTACTTTACAGCTTCTTATCCGATGAGGGGCGGAAGCGATAATAATGGGTATGATAAGGTGGTATTGAGACGCGCCAAGACCATTGAAGGTCTAGCAGACGCAGAGGAAGTTACCATTTGGGATTGCGATTGGAATCCAGATGTAGAGAAGGAATACCGTTATATCTGGGCGCCAGAGATTCGCATAGTGGATGGAAATTACTATGTATTCTATACCTCCAGTATTGACAGCAGCGTATGGTCTATCCGTCCCCATGTGTTAAAATGCACGAATCCGGCAGATATTATGAATCCGGATAGCTGGAGAACAATGGGAATGATGCAGAGCGTAGAATCTGACGGTGTGGCATTTTCAGGATTCTCCCTGGATATGACTGTCTTTGAAAATAAAGGTCACTGGTATGTAATCTGGGCACAGACTGATGGATATTCTTCTCTGTTCTTAGCGGAGATCGATCCAGAAGAGCCATGGAAATGTATTTCTGAATCTGTAAAGATTAGTGTACCAGAGTATAGCTGGGAGCGACAGGTAGAAAACGTTGATGAGGGACCTTCCGTGATTAAGAATAATGGCAAGATTTATGTGTCATTTTCCGCTTCTGGAACTGGACCAGAGTATTGTATCGGTTTACTGTCTATCGATGAAAATGCAAATATGTTGGATAAGAATGCATGGGTAAAACAGCCTTATCCAGTATTAACTTCCGCTGATGTACCAGGGGAATATGGACCAGGACACAATTCCTTTACTGTGGACGAAGAGGGAAATCCCATCTTTGTATACCATGCAAGAGGGCAGAAATGTTATGATAATCAGTGTGCATGGGCAAATGAGAGCTCTCTGTATGATCCCTGTCGTGATGCAAGACTGAAACGGGTACACTGGGCAGCAGACGGCACACCGATTTTGAAGATGAGCTATGAGGAAGAGCTTGCACCAGAAAACCGTACCATTACGGCGACGATCACCGTAGACCAGGATCAGAAACCCATTGAGCCTGAGATTCCAGTTAGCAGCGTGACTTTGGATCAGACCAGTATGGTTCTTTTACCTGGTGCAAGTGGGACATTGACAGCAACCGTTGCGCCAGAAAATGCAACCAACCAGATATTAAGCTGGGCCTCCAGCAATACCAAGGTGGCAGTTGTACAAGATGGAAAAGTGACAGCGAAAGCAATTGGAAATGCAGTTGTGGTTGTGATGACTGCAAATGGTAAGGCGGCTGTCTGCTATGTAACAGTAGTAGAAAAAGAAATCATTCCAGCTACAGGGGTGACCTTGAATCAGACCAGCGCATCCCTTGACTTGGGGAAATCCATGACATTGACAGCAACCGTTGCACCAGCAAATGCAACCGATCAGGCAATTACCTGGGAATCCAGTGACGATGGAGTGGCTAGCGTTAAAGATGGAAAAGTAACTGGTTATTCAGTAGGAACAGCAATGATTACGGCATCCACAGAGAATGGTAAGACAGCTACATGCAAGGTTACCGTAAAGATCTCTGCAACAAAGCTGAAATTGAATCAGACAAAGGTGACACTTGGGGTAAATGAGAAATTTACGTTAAAGACTACAGTGACACCGAAGAATGCGACCAATAAGGTGAGCTGGAGCGTTGACAAGAAGTCCGTGGCATCTATCTCCAGCAAGGGTGTGATCACAGCAAAGAAAGCAGGCAAGGCAGTGATCACGGCAAAGATTGATAAGCAGACAGTGAAATGTACTGTAACTGTGAAAAAAGCACCTAAGAGCATTCAGTTGAATGCGGAAAAGAAGACCTTGAAAAAGGGCAAAAAATTTCAGATTCAGGTGAAACTTCCAGCCAATACAGCCAGCAATGAGATTACTTACAAGTCTAGTGATAAGAAGATTGCGACTGTGTCAGACAGTGGTAAGGTTACAGCGAAAAAGAAGGGGAAAGCAACCATTACGGTGAAAACTTTCAATAACAAAAAAGCGAAACTGAAGATCACAGTAAAATAAGTGATACATTCACATAATTCTAAGAAAGAGCATAGAGAATCATTCAGGATTCTTTATGCTCTTTCTTGATTTGATCATAATCCGATACACTGGATTTATCATTAGTTGGATTCCCGAATAATATAAATTGGTCGTTTTTTATTTTCTAAATAATCTTTGGAAAGATATTCCCCCAAGATAAATACCATCATCATCTGAAGGCTACTCAACAATATCACTACTGCCAGTACAAAAACAACATTGTCGGCGGTCTGATGGAAGAAAAGTGGTCCAGTGAGTCCCCAAATTCCCAAGATACAAGCAATGAAAAATAGCAGAGCACCTAAAATACCAGGAAGCTTTAACGGCGCTGTGGAGAAAGATAATATACCATCAAAAGCGTAAGCGAACAAGCTTTTTAAATTCCATTTCGTTTGACCAGCAGCACGCTCCACGTTTTCAAATTCAATCCATTTCGTCTCAAATCCCACAAAAGAGAAAATGCCTTTGGTGTAACGATTATATTCCTGCATCTGTAGAATGGCATCTGCCATGGTACGGTTCATCATGCGAAAATCTCCGGCGCCATCGCTCATATTCATATGGGTAAGTTTCTGTATCACAGAATAGAATCCGTGGGAAAGGAAGCTGCGCACAACCCCATCTCCCTCACGTCCGATTCGCTTACCAGCGCAACAGTCATAACCTTCCTTACTGACAGCATCGTACATGTCAGAAAGAAGTTTGGGAGGGTGTTGTAAATCTGCATCCATAATAACACAAAAGTCTCCGTTGGCATGTTTTAAACCAGCATACATGGCAGCTTCTTTTCCAAAATTTCTGGAGAAGGAGAAATAGCGGCAATTTTGATCTTTATGACAGATCAACCTTAGAATGTCCAGGGTGTGATCCTTGCTTCCGTCGTCAATGAACAGAAATTCATAAGTGACACCTGAAATAGAACTGACTGATTTTTTCGTTTCCAAATAAAATTGAGAGAGAGATTCTTCTTCGTTGTAGCAGGGTACGATAATACTGATCTTATTCATGGATGGTTTCTCCTTTCTGGAAGTTGGTTTGATGAAATGTATGTGATTTTTGTGAATTTTGGAAAATACTGCATTTACAGAATGCATAATTTCCAAGGACAGTCGCAATACTTACCAGGAGTTTTGAAATTCCTGGTTGCAGGGACAGGCCATCAATTAATCCAAACAGCAGCAGGTTTTCCATAAGCAGTGTCAAAAAGCGCAGAGATACGAAGGAAAGTAGTTCCCTTCCAATCTGGTTCCGGGAATGGAATACAAAAATCCGGTTGGTGACATAGGCAAAGATTACGGCAGTCATCCAGGCGGCAGTGTTGGAAGTGAGATAATCCACTTTGGAATGAAGCAGTGTCAAATATACCAAATAGTTGACCAAGGTGGTTGCGCCGCCACATAACAGATAGCGAAGCAATTCCACAAGGCTGTTTTTGGAAAATTTTTGATTATTTTGCATTTTCATGACCTCTTTTCTATCTCTGTTTTCGAATATTTTTGGTGTTGTCTCTCCCTTTTTGTTATTGGAGAATCCCTTAGGTGGTAGTGTGGCTATCCGTGTGCTTTCGTAATTTTGGAAGGTGAAGCAGTTCCCAAATAAGGAAGAAAAGCAAGGATGCCAGACTGATCCAAATGGAAATGATTTTGCCAGGAGGAGTGTAAAAAATAGATATTTCATATTCTCCCGCTTCCAATGGAATGCCGACAAACGTCTGATTTACGGTTGAAACATCGGTTTCCTCCCCATTGACATAAGCTTTGTACCCTTGTCGGTATGGCAGACTGGTAACCAGGGAACCAGATTCATCTAAGGCTGCCCGCCCATGGACCAGAAGTGAGCCTTGGGAATGCAGGGGGTGATCAGAGACAAGACCTTTGGAAGATGCCTGATTGTTTTCGCTTCTTTCAAGGGGGATCGCCGAATCGTTGCCCCAGTCTTTCGTCTCCATACTCCAAATCTGCCAGTTGGATAGGTGATAATCCCCAGCAGACAGGGTGATCTCTAATGTTTCAATGATATCATTGGAGGATAAAATCCAAGTAAAGGTATCATTGTGGTTGGGATAAGATGCATTTTTCCCAGAGAGCTTGTTACGGATCTGGTTCATATCAATTGTCACTTCCTTTTGATTGGGGGAAACGACATCTGCCGACAAAATCAGCAGTCGGGATTTGATAGTTTTAGGTACTGGTATGGTAAGTTGTACCTCTTTTTCAGGGTTGATATTGCGGTTCACAGATGTTTCCAGATGAAACTCTTGGTCTGAAACTGGGGTGATCTGGGAGGTTTTCAAAAAGGCTTGTGCCGTGATTGCATTACGATCTTCCAGATCTTCGACAATGGTATAACGTGTAAGGGCCTCCAGCGTATAGGGGAAGGATAGCTTTTCAAATTCATTCTGGCTCATCTGGGAAGTGCTGGTGTAAGTGATGGGCAGAACGTTGGTGTTTTCCGCCAACACAGTCGAGTCTTTCTGTTCCTGTAAGGGGATGTAGCCCAGGGGCAGACAGTCAAGGTTTGCTGATATGTAACGGATTCCCATTAGATAGGAAAAAAAGGGATTGCCGTCGGTCAATAGCGCTACCCGATTTCGAACTCGAATAGGATTTTTCATGGTGTTATAATAAAAGTTGGCATAATGGCAGTCTGTGACGGAGGAGTACATGGAAGTCCGCCCAATTCTCGGTAGAGGCTGTGTATTTGTATTGGCATAAGGCTCAATCAAACATTCAAAGCGGTAATTCTGGTCTAAGTCGATTCCAGATAAATCTTCCTGTTGAAAAGAGTCCTGGCGACTGTCTGACACAGAAATATATTCCTCTTTCTGGCCCATGCACACAGAAAGACAGACAGCAGGCACGCATAAAATCAGGCAAAGAGGAAGCGCTTTTTGAAGCGATGGCGTCTGTTCCTGCTTAGAGTGAACTGGATGAATGCGAAGGAGGTAACGCTTTAAAAAGGCTATCAGCAGGAAAGAAACCAGCATCCAAAGACAGTCGATCAAAATGCCCTGGGAATAGCTAGAAAAAGCGGCTGGTATCAGGCAGGCAGCGCCGAGAAGCAGACTGTGTTTTTCCCTACCCATAAACAGTGATTCCAGTGTCTTGACACAGAGCAAAAGTAGCAGCGGAACCAGTGGGATTAATACTTTGTAGCGTACATATAAAAGACCACTCAGCAGGTACGGAAATGTATTTATGGTTAAGCAAAGGAAAAGAAAGATACTTAAGATCCGTGTACTTTTCCGGCGGATGCTTAACAACAACGTATACAGGCAGAGAATGGTGAGTCCACAGCTATAGGTTTGATACAAAAGGCCGTTAAAACCTGGGGAAAACGAAAATATTTTCTGCAAAGTGGGCGGAGTTCCAGCATCCTTGGTGGTGGACAAGAGATCGAGCCCCGTTGGAAGCAAGAGGATTGCCGCCATGCCGATCGATAATCCGATAGACATTGCGAATCTACCAACATTTGGCCAGCGAGCAGCGGAATCTCTGGTCTGGTTTGCCAGCAGTGATACAAAATATATACCACACACGATCAGAACCGCAGGAGCAAAATAAAAACTATGCATATATACCAAAAACAACGATATGGTCAACAGTCGAATTTTTCCTGTTTTTATCAATGATTCGATCCCCCAGAGAGCAAGGATCAAAAAAGGCATGTAGTTTACAAACATGATCTGGCGGTGTGCATGGTAGAAACAGGAGGCGCAGGAGTAAAGCGTAGCTCCTAAAAATGCTATCAATGGAAAACAGACATGTCGTTTCAGCCAGAAATAACAGAGCATGGTGCCAGCGACCAGCTCCAGGATGGCATAACAGGAAATGATGTATGCCATTGGGATGTCAGGTAGTAGATAGGAGATCAGTACATCTGGTCGGAGAAATCCATAATAGGAAAAATCGTAACTGTTGCTCCCACCGCCCAGAGGAAGATAGTCCGGAAACAGTTTCCCAGTTTCATAAAATGCTTGTCGATATTGCTCTGCTACAGGTACGTGTTGGCAAAGCCAGTCTCCTTCAGAACCAAAGAAGGAGCCTTTTGGAACGCTAAGGCAAAGGCAGAACAATACAAGAAGAAGCAAGAGCATGGGAAAGCCCAGATTTGCCAGAATAGCTCTGGTGTTAGAGTTGTCGTTTTTAAAGTTTGCGTAAGATTTCATGTCAAAGTCCCTTTCTAGTGTAATACGAATCCTATAAAATAAAAACGAGTAAAACACGTTTTTCACTACAGGAAAGAGTATAAGAGAAAAATCTTAAAAAACCACCAAAGAAAATCTGAAGAATTCTTAAGAATTTCTTTTTAAAAGCAAAGGTGTGGTACAATCCATATAGGAGGGTAAGAACATGAATGAAACAGAAACGTCCCGTATCCTGATGGTAGATGATAATCCTGAGATCCGCGAAGTTGTGAATATTCTGCTGTCTGGAGAAGGGTATGAAGTGGAGGAGGCTGCGGACGGGCTTCAGGCGTTGGACAAGCTTTCGCAAGGCAGCTTTGACTTAATTATTTTAGATGTAATGATGCCGAATTTAGGCGGTTATCAGACTTGTATGGAAATTCGCAAAATCAGCAATGCACCAGTGCTTTTTTTGAGCGCACGTTCCCAGGTGGAAGACAAAACCTTAGGGTTTTCCAGTGGAGGAGATGACTATCTGCCAAAGCCTTTTTCCTATCAGGAATTGTTAAGCAGAGTAAAGGCGTTGATGCGTAGGTATCAGGTTTATCAAGGAAAAGAGCAAGGACAGCAGGAATTGGACAACATGGAAAAGGAACAAAAGGCCCAGTCTGTGATTGCTTTTTCAGGTATTGAAATCCAGGAACATCAGGAGCGGGTGCTACAGAATGGGGTGGAGCTGGATTTGACGGATTTGGAATTTGCCATTCTTTGTCTTCTTGGCAAAAATCGAGGGCAGATTTTTTCAGCGCAGCATCTATATGAAAGCGTCTGGCAGGAGCCTTATTATTATGGCGCTGCCAACACAGTGATGGTGCATATTCGAAATCTGCGCAAAAAGATTGAGGAAGATCCAAAGAATCCAAAGCTGATTAAAAATGTCTGGGGAAAGGGGTATCGCTGTGAGTAGAAGCAGAAAATGGTTTCAAAAGCATAATCAAAGGGACTTACCAGGGTATTTTACCAAGATATCAGTGAGAATGTTACTGTTACTTGCAGTTTGCGCCATGCTGAGTATCGTTTGTTTTCAATTTTTGATGCAGTATGAGACCTGGTTTTATTTTCAAATGGTGAAATGGAATATGATGTTTTCCTTTAAGCCAGAAAAAATTTTGGAGGAGATACAAGAGAAGGCTAAGGATATCTCATTTTATGAAGTAAGTAAAGAAGAGTTGATAACACAGTTGGAATTGGAAAAGTACGACGACGGATATACTTATTTCTCGTTTTACGAAGGCGATACAGGCTCATTTCAGTTTTACATTTTTCAGCCAGATTATTTTGATGATATTGGTTTCTCCAGTTTTTGGTATCATGGTGGTTACTATGGACCTGATATAATGAAAGATATTGAATTTAAAGATACGACGGAGCAAGTGTTTGTCTATTCTATGCATCTGGCGAAAATGACAGTCCCTTATTTTTTTACGGTCTTATTTATCAGTATGCTCATGCTTTTGCCTGTGCCCGTTTATATTTGGAATAGAATGCGGTATGTGATCAAAATTAAAGATGATATTCTTGTAATGGCGGAAGGAGATCTGGAGCATCCCATTGCCGTCAAGGGCAGAGATGAGTTGGGGATTCTCGCAAAGAATTTGGATGAAATGCGGATAGCCTTTGATGAGAATATCCGTAAGGAATTGGAAGGAAAGAAAGCGAACCAGGAATTGATCCGTTCCATATCTCATGATCTGCGAACTCCTTTGACGACTCTGTATGGCTATTTGGAAATTATGGGACAAACCCGCTGTTCTCAGGAAAAACAGAAGGATTATCTTGCCCGCTGTGTGGGGAAAGTGGAGGAAATTCGTATTCTCTCCGATAAAATGTTTGAGTATGCTCTTGTATATGGTCAGGAGGAAGAGACAAAGCTAACAGAAATCTATCTGGGAGAACTTTTGGAAGAATTGGAACAGAATCGGGAATTTTTGGAGATCAAAAAGTTTTCCGTGACATTGGAAATTCAGGCAGAGGAAGGTAAAATTCGTGGGAATTTGGTTCTGTTTCGTCGGATTTTCAGCAATTTGTTTACCAATATATTAAAATATGCCAATCCAAAAGCTCCAGTGAATTGGTGTGTGTCAGTGGACAAGGGAAGGGTTCGCTTTGTATTTGAAAATCAGAAAGCGAAACAAACACACACTGTGGAAAGCAATGAGATTGGACTTCGGAGTGTCCGCAGGATGGTGGAAATACAAGAGGGAGCTTTTTTTCAGACTCAGGATGAAGAACAGTTTGTGGTGACATTGGAGTTTCCTCTGTGTTAAAATGTTTTATGAAATTTAAAAAGCAAAGAGAGGACAAGTAAGTGAGTGAACAATTGACAAAAAGCGATGTGAAGAAAATAGAAGAAGAGATTGAATACCGGAAGCTTGTGGTGCGCAAGGAGGCTATTGAAGCAGTGAAGGAGGCAAGGGCTCATGGAGATTTAAGTGAGAACTTTGAGTATCACGCAGCCAAAAAAGATAAGAATAAAAATGAGAGTCGGATCCGTTATCTGGAGCGGATGCTGAAAACAGCCCGCATTGTATCAGATACTTCAAAAGAGGATGAAGTGGGAATTAACAATACAGTTACCGTCTATTTTGAGGAGGATGATGAGGAGCAGGTATTCCGTCTGGTGACTTCCATTCGGGGAAATTCCATGAAGAACTTAATCAGTACGGAGTCTCCCATTGGGAAAGCAATTCTAGGACGCAAAGAAGGAGAGCGTGTTCCGGTGAAGGTCAATGAAAACTATAGTTACTATCTTGTGATTCGTAAAATTGAAAATACTTCAGAAGACGAGAGTGATGCAATTCGAGGATTCTGATTCCATCAAGCAAGTATGTACTATTTTGTGTTGTTTATGCCCATAAAATAGTACATACAAAATTCACTGCCTGCAGTTTATCTCAAAAAAGCAGAGTTTATTTGCGAAGCAGTGTGATATCATTAATATTCTTACCTTATCTTATCTTATCTCCCACCCGTTGGTTGTTTCTTAGAAAGCCCCTGATAAAATTTTGCTTGTTCCATGAGCAGTTCTTGTCGCTCTGGAATCAGAGAACGGTAGATATTGATCAAAGTACCCTCAGTGGCATTTAAGCTGGAAGGTGCAGGCTTTTTCTCATCACTGAGCCCAAGCAGATAATCGGTAGACACATCGAAATAGCGTGCCAGGCGGACGAGAGTATGAAAATCCGGTTCCCGATAGTTATTGATATATCCATTTAATGTGGTAGGCGCAATATGGAGTTCAATAGATAGCTGCTTTTGCGTGATGTTCTTTTCTTCGACGAGATTTTCAAGACGGACACTGAAATCCATACAGATACCTCCCCTAAAAATAGAATCGCAATATAGTTTATTCTAATAGAATTACATCCTCCCAAATTAAAATTACGCGTATCGAGAGCGACAATACGCTTATTGAGTTTTATATTTTGTCATACACAGAATCAAGGTCCAAGCAAGTAAATTCCCCTATGATTGAGAAGAAAAATGTGTGGATGCGGATCGAATCGCTTTGTGCCTGGATGAAGGTGTATCAAGATCCTGCTGGTAATAAATATGAGCCTGTTGCAGCAGATAATTTTGCTCCTGGGGCCCCAGGGAGCGATAAATTTCAAGTAGATCCCCCTCATTGTCGTCATAACATCCTTTGAGAATATAAGGGCTTCGGATATCTGTAACACCTAACAGATAATCAATAGAAACACTGAAGAATTCTGCTAATTTAATCAGAGTTTCAAAATCTGGTTCCCGGTTGCGGCGCAAGTAGCCGTTTAGTGTGGAGGGAGCAATATTCAGTTCTGAAGATAAGAATTTTTGGGTGAGATTTCGTTCTTCCAAAAGATTTTCCAGTCTGGTAGAAAATTTCATAAAATATTCCTCATTAGTAAAAAGATCTAAGTGCGCTAACAATATTTTACGAAAAATTTGTTGGAAAATACTGGAAATTCGCGAAACTCGGATGTGATTCACAAATGTGAATCGCGCTACAGCCAGCCACCGTCCATAGTAATAATCTGACCTGTTAAATAGGAGGGAGCGTTGGCCAATGACAGGGCGAGGGAAGCGGTTTCTTCAGGAGTTCCAAATCTACCAACAGGAATCTCTTCTACAAGTTGTCTGCGTTCTGCCGTGGAAAAGCATTGATTCATCTGTGTGTCGATGACCCCACAGGCAATGGCATTCACAGATATTCCACTGGGGGCAAGTTCTTTTGCAAGTGCTTTTGTGAAAGAATTGACACCACCTTTGGAGGCAGAGTATGCAACTTCACAGGAGGCACCTACCTTGCCCCAGACTGAGGAAATATTTAATATCCTGCCGTATTGTTGACGAACCATAGCAGGCACTGCATACTTACAACAACAAAAAAGGGAGGTAAGATTGGTTTGAATCACACAGTTCCACTCTTCTAAGCTCATATCTGTGAGCAGGCCAATATGGGATATTCCTGCATTATTTACAAGGAGTGTGACAGGGCCCAGTTCCTGTTCAATCTGAGAGAAAGCATCTGCCACAAAAGCTTCCTGTCCAACATCACCAGCAATCGGAAGGCAGGGGATATGATAAGTCTCTGTCAACTCTTTGGCAAATGCAGTTAGATCCTGAACAGATTGGCGACAGTTGATGGCCAGATGATAGCCAGCCTGGGCAAAGGTTACAGCGATAGCACGTCCAATGCCACGGGAGGCTCCAGTGATAAAAGCAATTTCAGGCTTCATAAATACTTTCCTTTCTATAAATTTATGCTATTAGAAAAAACCTAGACAGTCACTATACTATGTTTTATATACAGAAATGTCAAGAAAATCCCGTTGAGATTTGTTGTATTCAGAAGATAAATATGCTATAATACAGACATTCAGAAAAATAAACAGCAAAGGGGTTGGACACCATGCGTATTACAATTAGCGGAAAAAATATCGAAATCACACCAGGTTTAAAACAGGCAGTGGAGGATAAATTATCCAAATTAGAGAGATATTTCACACCAGAGACAGACATTTTAGTGACATTGAGTGTGGAAAAGGAACGTCAGAAAATAGAGGTTACCATTCCAGTAAAAGGCAATATCATCCGTTCCGAGCAGGTAAGCAATGATATGTATGTTTCGATAGATCTGGTAGAGGAAGTTATTGAGCGGCAGTTAAAGAAGTATAAGAATAAGATTGTAGATCAGCAGCAGTCAGCAGCTCATTTCCAGAAGGAATACATTGATAAAGAGGTGGAAGAGGATGAGGATGTGAAGATCATCCGTACCAAGAGGTTTGGTATGAAGCCCATGTATCCAGAGGATGCCTGTGTACAGATGGAACTGTTGGGACATAATTTCTTCGTGTTCCAGAATGCAGAGACAGAAGAGGTCAATGTGGTGTATAAGAGAAAAGGAAGTACATACGGATTAATTGAGCCGGAATTTTAAGGACAAGTTTGATACCCCGTTGCTTGCAGCGGGGTATTTGATTTGCATTGCTTTGCAATGCAAACTTTTTGAACCAATCTATGTCTTACAATTGATGTTAGTGCGACAGCGTCTTTCTCTTTATACAGATTATTTTGAGTGGTCAATACATTATGACGGTTCATCACTTTGGAAGTTTTCTTTGAAGTTCCCATAAAAACTTGCCATTCCCCATAAAATGGTATAAGATAACTGTGATTGTTAATTTGTGAATACAGGAGGTTTTTTCATGAATATTGTAGTATTGGCAGGGGGCTTAAGCGAAGAGCGGGACGTCTCGTTTGCAACGGGCAGTAACGTTGCGAAAGCACTGAGGAAAAATGGACATCAAGTTATCCTTTTGGATGTCTTTATGGGTTATAGTGACAAGGAAGAAGATTTGGAAGGTATCTTCGAACGTTCCCAGGAGGCCAGCACACAGGTGACAGGGATTACTGGTACAGCGCCCGATCTGGAAGCAGTGAAGAGAAGCAGAAAGGATCAAAGCCCATGTCTGTTTGGCCCCAATGTGATTGCACTTTGCAGGATGGCGGAGATTGTGTTTCTGGCTCTTCATGGGGAACATGGCGAAGATGGACGAATCCAGGCGGCATTTGATCTGTATGGGATCAAGTATACCGGAACGGGTTATCTGAGCAGCGCCCTTGCTATGGATAAGAACTTGTCCAAACGTTTCTTTGCGGCAAATCAAATACCTACACCCGAAGGGATTGCTATGAAGCGGGATTCTGCGAATTGGAAGTTGGAAGAGACAGGTTTATCCTTGCCCTGTGTGGTAAAGCCTTGTCGGGGTGGTTCCAGTGTGGGTGTGTCCATTGTGTGGACAGAACAAGATTTTCAGAAAGCATTAGAGGAGGCTTTCCGATGGGAAGACGAGGTGGTGGTTGAGACTTATATCAGAGGCCGAGAATTTTCAGTAGGTGTCATAGATTTTAAAGCTCTTCCAGTCATTGAGATTGCACCGTTGGAAGGCTTTTATGATTATAAGAATAAATATGCAGCAGGCAGCACAGTGGAAACCTGCCCAGCCGAGCTTCCAGAAGAGATCTCTAAGAGGATGCAGCAATATGCAGAGGAAGCAGCAAAATCACTGGGGCTTACCACTTATTCCAGAATGGATTTCTTGCTGGATGAAGAAAATCACATGTACTGTCTGGAGGCGAATACATTGCCAGGAATGACTTCAACCAGCCTTCTACCCCAGGAAGCACAGGCAGTTGGAATGGATTTTCCGCAGCTCTGTGAACGGATTATTCAGATTTCATTGGAAAAGTATGAATAAGATGGAGGACATTATGAAAAATATGACTTTGGAACATATCACACAAGCCTGCCATGGGCGATACATAGGCAGGAAGGAAATGCTTCAGACGAAGATCCAAGGAGTAGTTACAGACAGTCGCCAGGTGGAGGAAGGATATCTCTTTATTCCTATTCAGGGAGCAAAAGTGGACGGACATGACTTTATTCCAGCAGTAGCAGAGAAAGGAGCTGCCGCTGTCTTATCGGAACGGGAGCTGCCAGACTGCAACATACCCTATATCCAAGTGGAATCCACAAAGCAGGCCCTGAAAGAGATTGCAGAATATTACCGCAGTCAGCTTACAATCCCAATTGTGGGTATTACAGGCAGTGTGGGCAAGACCAGCACGAAGGAGATGATCGCCTCTGTGCTGTCTGTCCATTACCAGGTATTAAAAACGGCAGGGAATTTTAACAATGAAATCGGGCTTCCGTTGACATTGCTTCGGATTCGGGAAGAACATGAGATAGCAGTTGTGGAGATGGGGATCTCCGATTTTGGTGAGATGCATCGCCTTGCTAAGATGGCAAAGCCAGATATTTGTGTGATTACCAATATTGGGATTTGTCATCTGGAACAGCTAAAGACCAGGGATGGGATTCTACAGGCTAAAAGCGAAATTTTCGATTATTTAAAACCAGATGGACATATTGTGCTAAATGGGGAGGACGATAAACTTGCTACGATTGAACAGGTACAGGGAGTACAGCCATTGTTTTATGGAACTGGCAGAGAGATCTATGCGGATCAGATTCAAAATCTGGGTTTAAAAGGTGTTCAGGCTCTTATCCATACACCAAAAGGAAGTATTTCTGTAAAAATTCCCATACCTGGAGAGCATAACGTGTGGAATGCAATGGCGGCAGCGGCAGTGGGACTTTGTTTGGGAATGGAATTGCCAGAAATACAGACTGGAATTGAGCAAGCACAGACCATCGGGGGGCGCAGCAACCTTATGGATTTTGGGGATCTGCTGGTGCTTGACGATTGTTACAATGCAAATCCAGTCTCGATGCGGGCCGCATTGGATGTGCTTGGCTATGGGCTGGGACGCAAAATTGCCGTGCTTGGAGATATGGGAGAATTGGGAGAACACGAGAAACAGCTTCATTATGATGTGGGTGCTTATGCGGCAAAACAACAGATTGATGCTCTGTTTTGTGCAGGAAGCCTCTCGGCGCAGCTTGCACAGGGAGCAAAAGATGGGGGATTGAAGCAAGTATTTCATTTCGAAAAGTCTGGGGAGTTGATAGAACAGCTATTGGGATATCTGAAAGAGGGCGATACCGTGTTGGTAAAAGCCTCTCATTTCATGGAATATCCCAAAGTGGTGGAAGCCATAAAAGTAAAATCTCAAAAGTATTTGTAAGAACGTTATGCGATCATAGATTTATGATTTTCCAGCATTTCTTCGACTTTGGATTGAGTGTATGCGCCGGAAAATTTCCGGCGTTCCTTATCCAGTTGATTCAAATATATCGGTTCGCCATATTCTACGATTACCCTACATTTTCTCATAAATGGCATGTGCTTTTCCCAAATATTCTGGCTGCCTGTGATGGCAATGGGAATGATGGGGCATCCGGTTTTTTCCGCCATTTTTAGGCTTCCTTCTTTAAAGGGAAGCAATCCTTCTTCTGGATGAGGATTTCGCGTTCCTTCTGGGAAGATACAGATGGATATGCCATTTTTGATATAATCAATGCCAGTTAAAATTGTTTTCAAGCCTGCTTTCATATCCGAACGATCTAAAAAAAGGCAGTATAGGTGTTTCATCCAATTAGAAAGGAGAGGGATTTTCTCCATAAAATCTTTGGAAACATATCCAGTCAGCCCAGGGCAGCGAGAATATGTGATTACAATATCAAAATAGCTTTGATGATTGGGAACATATAAGACTGCCTGATCTTTGGGAATGCGATCTTCTCCGATAACGGTAAGCTTTGTTCCGGTGAAAAATAAAATCACCTTGAATGCCCATTGGACAATACGTAGACTGCTGATGTCAGCAGCATGTGGGTTGAATTTCTTGATTACCCGTTCTAATAGCATAATCGGGATGGAGAGAATTAGAAAAATAATTAAAAATAGTGAAACCAGAATTAATCGTATCATGTCATCTACCTTTCCTTCTCTAGTGTGGATCCTTAATTCTTTTCTATTATACAAAGGTACTTTGTAAAATACAATCATAAATATGCGGAAAGTTCTATACAATATGGGTAGAACGTATTAATTGAAAGGAGCTGCCCATGAAAAAAAGAACATTTTCCCCAAAATATTTGATATGCCTGTTGATATTTTTGATGGTTCCGGGATTTTTCTGGACAGGATGCGGCGTGGAAGAGACAGACGGACAAAAATTAGAAGATTTATCCTATACAATTTTGGAAGACAAAGAGATTCCCAAAGAATTTTTAACTGTAATAGAGGAAAAGAAAGAGGAAATTTTCAAACTCACATATACAGACAAGGAAAATTTATACATAGCAGTGGGATATGGAGTTCAGGAAACAGGAGGTTACAGTATTTCTGTAAACCAATGTTATCTGACGAAAAATGCAATTTATTTTGATACCACATTGGTAGGACCATCCAAGGGAGAACAGGTAAATCAGGTAAAATCTTATCCATATCTGGTAATTAAGACAAAATATTTACAAAAAAGTGTCGTTTTTGAGTAGAATATACAGTAGGAATCTGGTTTTAAATGTGATAAGATGATAGACAGGGTGCAAGGTATGATATATTTCCCGCCTCAAAAGGGGCGGGATGTCAGTGTGAATGAAAAAATCTATTATAATCCAAACATATTACCGCTTGCTTAGTTTCGGTAGATGATTGGACAGGCAGTGTATGATTTTATGGAAATCGTTTATAATAAACGTTGTAACCCCAGTATGTTACAAACACGCTCTGGGGGCAGGCACAGAAAATAAAATCCAGCATAAAATAAGCTAACAGGGAAAGATTTACAAATGGATAAAGTATGTTATAATAGTACATAGGTTTTTTGTCAGGAACTTGACAAAAGGGTGGATATGTTACTATAATAACTTCTTGTACGAAAACAGAACATAGAGGTGCAGTATGGAACAATATGTGATTAAAGGCGGAATCCCGTTGGTCGGTGAGGTAGAAATTGGCGGAGCAAAGAATGCTGCTTTGGCAATTCTGGCGGCGGCTATCATGACGGATGAGACCGTGACGATAGATAATTTACCCGATGTTCGGGATATAAATGCTCTGCTTTATGCAATGGGAGAGATCGGAGCAAAAATAGAAAGAGTCGATGCACACACAGTGAAGATCAATGGTTCTTCTGTAAAAGATATTCCAGTGGATTATGATTCTATGAAGAAAATCCGAGCTTCTTATTATTTGTTGGGATCTCTTTTAGGAAAATATAAACGGGCGGAAGTGACTCTGCCAGGAGGTTGCAATATTGGCAGTCGCCCGATGGATCTGCATATTAAAGGATTTCGGGCTTTGGGAGCCCATGTGGAGATTCGCAACGGCGCCGTGGCGGCGGAGGCAGAGAGACTAATGGGCAGCCATATTTATCTGGATAAGGTATCTGTGGGGGCCACCATTAATATTATGATGGCAGCAGCTATGGCAGAAGGGAAAACTACCATAGAGAATGCAGCGAAGGAACCACATGTGGTGGATGTGGCGAATTTCTTAAATAGTATGGGGGCCAATATTCGTGGAGCTGGGACAGATGTGATCCGTATTCATGGTGTACAAAAGCTCCATAAGACAGAATATGCGGTGATTCCAGATCAGATCGAAGCGGGCACCTTTATGTTTGCAGCAGCGGCTACCAAAGGAGATGTCACGGTCAAAAACGTAATTCCTAAGCATTTGGAGGCTACCACGGCGAAGTTATTGGAGGCAGGTTGTGAAGTGGAGGAATCCGATGATTCTGTCAGGGTTGTGGCATCCAAACCACTGTGTCATTCTCAGGTTACGACCCTTCCCTATCCAGGGTTTCCTACAGATATGCAGCCCCAAATGGCTGTTGTGTTGGGAATTGCCCACGGAACCAGTACAGTGACGGAGAGCATTTTTGAGAATCGTTTTAAATATGTGGATGAATTGACCCGTATGGGCGCAGATATCAAAGTAGAGAGTAATATTGCCATTATTAATGGAGTGAAGGGCTATACCGGAGCAAGGGTAAGTGCGCCAGATTTGCGGGCAGGAGCTGCGCTTGTGATTGCAGGATTATCTGCTGAAGGAACTACAATTGTGGATGATATCCATTATATTCAGCGGGGATACGAGGCTTTTGAGGAGAAATTGGAGAGTCTTGGTGCCCAGATCCGTAAAGTGGAATCCGAGAAAGAAATTCAGAAGTTCCAATTTAAGGCGGTATAGCAATTGAAAAACAAGTTAGACAGGAAGCATTGGGAAAGGGTTCAGATGCTTCCTTTTTTGCGTATGTGATTTTTCAGAGAAATATCGCGGTACATTAGTGGAAAAAGAGTGCCCTGTCCCATAAAACTTGAATAGAAAAATAAATTGCGGGAATGGTAATAAATAAATGTGAAATATCTGAACAGCAAGTAGAAAACACGCTCTTGTCAGATGTGTAAAGGAGGAAGAAATGTTATATCCGATTTTGACGCCATCCCGTTTTTTATTCGATTTAAGCGGGATCTGGGATTTTAAGTTAGATAATGGAAGAGGATTTTTAGAAAAGTGGTATGAAAAGCCACTGGAAAATGCCATGACAATGCCAGTTCCGGCTTCTTATAATGATTTGAAGGAAGGACCTGAATTTCGAGATCATTATGGCTGGGTATTTTATCAGAGAAAATTTGCCTTACCAGAATTGGTGGCAGGAAATCGCGTGATACTGCGATGTGATGCAGTGACCCATCATGCCAAAGTATATATCGATGGAGAGTTTATTTGTGAACATCATGGAGGTTTTTTGCCTTTTGAAGTACAGATTACAGACAAGATAACAGAAGGGGACCATCTTCTCACCATTGCAGTCGATAATATCATTGATTACACAACGCTTCCAGTTGGCGGCAAAGGAGATATGTTAGGTGGGTTTATGGGAGGAATTGGAGGGAGCCAAGATGGGAAACCTCAGAATCATCCAAATTTTGATTTCTTTAATTATTGTGGTATTACGCGGCCAGTGAGAATATACAGTACCCCAAAAGAGTATATTCAGGATATCACGCTTGTGTCTCAGGTAGATGGAAACAGTGCGGATATCTCTTATCAGATCGACACAGTGGGGGGCAGTGCATCCACAGAATGCAAGGTGGAACTTTATGACCAGAGAGGGATTAAGGTATCAGAAAGTTCCGATGCAGAGGGTGTGTTGCATGTGGAGGAGGTTCATTTGTGGCAGCCTTTGCAATCTTATTTGTATCAGGTGAAGGTACAATATGGCTCAGACCAATATACCCTTCCTTATGGAGTGCGCACGGTAAAAGTCGAAGGCGATAAGTTCTTGATAAATGGAAAACCATTTTATTTTAAAGGTTATGGTAAGCACGAAGATACTTTTCCCAATGGCAGAGGAATCCATCTGCCCATGAATACAAAGGATATTTCGCTGATGAAATGGCAGGGAGCGAATAGTTTCCGCACAAGTCATTATCCGTACAGCGAGGAGATGATGCGTCTGTGCGATCAGGAGGGAATCGTTGTGATCGATGAGACGACAGCCGTGGGGATCAATTTACAGTTTGGTGGCGGCGCTAATTTTGGCGGGGAAAAAATAAGCACCTTTGATCCAGAACACGGTGTACAGACCCAGGAGCATCACAAGCAGGTTGTGCGTGATCTGATCGCAAGAGATAAAAACTATGCTTGTGTTGTCATGTGGAGCATTGCCAATGAGCCTGACTCTGCTGCTTCAGGAGCTTATGAATATTTTAAGCCGCTGTATGATCTAGCTAGAGAGTTGGATCAGCAGAAACGCCCTTGTACGCTTGTGAGTGTGCAGATGGCTGAGCCACAAAAAGATTGCTCTGGCACATTGAGTGATGTAATTTGCTTAAATCGATATTATGGTTGGTATTTTGGAGGACCTGATTTGGAGGGACCAGAAAAGTCTTTGCGAAAAGAACTAGATTATTGGAAGGAACTTGGAAAACCAGTGATATTTACCGAGTATGGTGCAGACACAGTGCAAGGATTCCATGATACGACACCTGTGATGTACACAGAAGAATATCAAGTTGAATATTACAAGATGAATAACAAG
Organism: uncultured Lachnospiraceae bacterium; assembly: GCA_910580015.1. Classification (GTDB taxonomy): domain Bacteria; phylum Bacillota; class Clostridia; order Lachnospirales; family Lachnospiraceae; genus Petralouisia. The sequence goes on along the minus strand of CAJTVT010000019.1, from coordinate 14,421 downwards.
GTATTTGACGAGTATAAGATCGTAGTGGGAGAACAGGTATGGAATTTTGCTGATTTTGCCACAAGTCAGAGTCTTTTGCGAGTACAGGGAAATAAAAAAGGAATCTTTAGTAGAGATCGAAAACCAAAGCTGGCGGCTCATTATTTTCGTCAAAGGTGGAAGGGGATTCCAGATTTTGAGTATAAAAGATAATGCTTGATAGGCTTATCAAGGGGCTGCAAATAGATATTTTTATATGCAGCCCTGTTTCCTTTGCTGGTGTTAAATAATTTTTATAATTTCCAGCTCTGGTTTGGTAAGCATATCGATGATGGAGCCATCGTCCATCTGAATCATAGGTTTTGTCAAGTGCTTAGCGTTGATCATAACAATCTTTGCACTCTGGCCGCTGTTTAACAATACACGGTTATTTTGATAGGTGCTGGCAATCCGGTTTAAAAACGTCAGGATGTACTGAGGGCGATACTTTTGTAATCCATCTTTTTGAAACAGGGCAATTGCCTGGAAGGGGCAGAGAGGGGCACGGTAGGAACGCGCAGCCGTTGTCGCGTCGTAAACATCGGCAATGGCGATAATCTCTGCATAGTCGTCGATGGAATTTTCCAGAAGTCCCTGAGGATAACCAGAGCCGTCGCATCGTTCATGGTGCTGCAAGGCGGCTTTTTTGATCCGATCGTCAATTGGCAGTTTTTTCAGAAGCTTATAGCCGAACAGAGGATGCTGTTTGATCAGTGTAAATTCCTCGTCAGTATACTTTTCTGGTTTGTTGAGGATCTCATCAGGGATGGAAGTCTTGCCAATATCATGGAACAATCCGCAAAGGGTCAGGATATTCAATTCTTCACGAGAGAAACGAAGCCATTTTCCCATTCTGCGAGCAATAAGAGCGACATTCAGGCAGTGGGAATAGACACTGTCGTCGTCCAGACGCATGTTATGCAGCTTATCAAAGAGATCCACGGTGGTATTGATAGAAGCAACCAGGGTAGAAAAATTGTTCAGGATCTGATCAAGATCTATGGGGGCTTTTGGGTTCGCGATAATCCCATCAAATACTTGCCGAAGAGCGTTTGTCTCTTTTGTATATTCGATCTGGAACTTCATAAATTCCGGCTGGGACTTTACCTTCTGGGAATTCGATGGATTGGAAGCGCGGCTTGGGTTGGGCAGATATCCTTCTGACAAGCCAGAATCAGAGTCTTCCACATTCACATGTGAGATGTTGTAAAAGGACAACTTATAAATTCCTTCAGAGGTTAAAGTGGAATTTGCCTCCATAATTAATTGTCCCTGGCTGGTATATACGGTCTCACCGAGTACCATGCCAGGGATTAAATCTTTGATTGCTAAAGTTTTCATAAAATTAATCTCCCTGTTTGTTCCATTTAAAAATAACTGCTTAAGAAACTCTATAATTACAAGTATAAAAATAAAGGATGAATTTGTCAACAAAGAAATAGAGTCAATTTCTAAGACATTTCATGAAATAAGTGGAGAATTTGTGACAAAAAAGAAAAAATATGCTAAGAGTTGAAAAAGCAGCTTATTTTCTGTGCAACAAATGATACCATTTTGAAAGTGTATCATTTGTTGCAGACAGAGATTTTGAAATCATAAAGATTCTATAAATCATTTTTAAAAACTTTAGATTTATTAAGCCAACTTATAAAAAGGAGTCAAAGATATCTGTGTATTATAAAAATTTGGCTTTTTCCAAATAGCAGTAAGTATTCCCATTTTCCTCATAGGTGTTAAATGTTCCATAAAGAGTCACCTCTTCTTCCACTTTAGGATAGTCATCGGGATATGTATACTCACCTTCCAATTCAAATTCCAGACCCTGAGAGCAGCAAGAAGCGGCATCTGCGATTAGGCAGGCAAAATAATCTTTATTGTTTTCATCATCGTGGTATACAGCAAATTGTCCTGTTACCTTTATGATTTTTCCCTTATAATCATCGGGGGTAGTCATCATATTATATACTTCGGAATAAACCATAGTGCTGTTCAGTTTTGTGAGATCAACATCAATATTTTCTTGTGTAGTTTCAGATGGTATCTTGGTATTCGTTGCTCCGCTGCCACAGCCTGTTACGAGCAAGAATGAGGCAGCCATTCCCAAGAAAACAAGTGTTTTTAGGAAACGATTTCTACGGATTCCTGTCTTACAGATAGGGATAGCATGATAGAAATATTTAGGTAAGTATTTTCTTTCTTTCATTGTCTTACACCTCCTACAACAAAACTTGCACTCCAAAATGCGAGAAAAACTACAATGTCTACGGCGACGATGGTAGACCCCACAGGTGTTCCTGCTGTCACTGAGATTAAAATTCCAACCAGGGAACAACAGACGGAGCATATGGCGGAACAAATTGTGACTGAGCGGAAACTTTTGAATAACCGCATGGCAGAAAGAGCTGGAAATATCACTAACGCTGAAATCAACAGGGATCCAACCAGATTCATTGCCAGCACAATAATCATGGCAATGACAACGGCAATCAGCAAATTATATGCATTAGAATTCGTTCCAGTAGCTTTTGCAAATTTTTCGTCAAAAGTGACTGCAAATATCTTGTGATAAAACAGAATAAATATCGTCACAACTGCAATAGACAATACGATACAAAGCCAGACTTCCGTTTTAGTCAAAGTCAGTATGGAAGTTGAGCCAAAAAGAGTCGTACATACATCTCCAGATAAATTTGACGAATTTGAAAACATATTCATAATGAGATAGCCCATCGCCAAAGAGCCTACAGAAATCATCGCTATCGCAGCATCTCCCTTTATTTTGGCATTTTGTCCGGTTCGCAGCAGCAACACCGCACTGGCAACGGTAAAGAATAATACGACAGGCATATCATTTGTAAAATTTAAAACTCCTGCGATGGCAATGGCGCAGAACGCCACATGAGAAAGTCCATCTCCTATAAAAGAATAACGTTTTAGCACTAGGGTAACGCCTAACAGTGAGGAACAGAGCGCAATCAGTACGCCCACAACCAACGCATATTGTACGAAAGGATATTCTAAATACATCAGCAATTTTTCGAACATCTCTGTCATTCTTCTCCACCGCCTTTCCATTCCGAAAACATTTTTCCAGTTTCACTTTTTAAATAGTCTCTCTTTGTCCCCCAGAACACATTCTTGCCAATATGAAGAATATGAGTTGCATATTGGAGTGTGGCTGCTATATCATGAGAGATCATAATGACAGTAATTTGATCCTCATGGTTTAAATCTGAGATTCGTTGATACATTTCTGCGGTTCCTTTTGGATCTAGCCCAGATACGGGCTCATCCAAAAGGAGTATTTTTCTGGTTGCGCAAAGTGCCCTGGCAAGAAGGACACGCTGTTGCTGGCCACCTGAGAGTTCACGGTAACATCGTTTTGTCAAGGAACTAATGCCCATTTTCTGGATATTTTGAGCAGCTAATAATTTTTCCTGTTTGTTGTAGAAGGGACGAAGGCCACAGTTCCCCTGGAATCCAGACATCACAATTTCCATTACAGATGCAGGAAAATCTCTTTGAGTCAAGGTCTGTTGGGGAAGATAGCCGATCTCATTTGCTTTCAGTCCATCTCCAGTCTGAATGGTTCCCTTTAATGGGGCTTGCAGTCCCAGAATTGTTCTCATAAGAGTGCTTTTTCCAGAGCCATTTTCTCCCACAATACAGAGATAATCGCCAGCATTAACAGAGAAATTTAAATCTTTTACAATTGCTTTTCCATCATATCCCAATGTTACATTTTCACATTTAAGCTGTGCCATGTTCCTACCTCCTATTCCAGCGCCTGTTTGAGCGCTTCCAGATTTTTTTCCATCACCGAAAGATAGGTTACCCCATGTTCCACGTCATTCAATGTAGTTGACTGCATGGAATCCATGGACAGAATTTTCTGCTCTTTTTTTCCAGATTGAGTATTTGACAGGATGGTATCTGCTATTTTCTGATCCGATCCATCGATAACCAGAATGTTGTTAAGGCTAAGTTCATCCATCTTATTCGCTAAGAAAACAATTGTCTCAAAACTAGCCTCTGTCTCTGCGGAGCACCCAGAAAAAGCGGCATAATATTCCAGGTTGTAATCATCTGTCAGATATCGAAAGGGGAAACGATCCCCGAACAATACCACTTTCTTGTCAGACTGTTGTACTGCTTCCTGATATTTTGCATCCAAACTATTTAATTGTTCGATATAAGCAGATGCATTTGACTGATAACTTTCTGCATTTTCAGGGTCTATTTTTTCAAGTTGTTCTGCAAGGGTTTGACAGATATGTCTGGCATTTTTCAAGGATAACCAGACATGTTCGTCATACGCTTCCTCCTCCCCTTCTTCGTGCTCGTGTTCATGTTCCTCTGTTTGCATCCCCTCGGCTATTTCTTCTTCTTTCACCATATCTCCAAGAATATCCAGCAGATTTACTACAACCATGTCCGGATTGGAAGCCTCCTTCAAGGCTGCCTCTACCCACTCATCGGATTCTCCGCCAACGTAAACAAACAAATCGCAGGTTGATATTTTTACAATATCATCCGCAGTCGGCTGAAAACTGTGCAGATCGACCTTATCGTCAAGAAGTAATGTAAGTTCGGTATTCTCTGCAAGTTCTCCTAAGATCGCACGCACCCAGTCATATTCTGGGAAAACTGTCGTTACAATCTTAATCCTGTCGTCATCCTTAAGGGCTGGTTCTGTTCCAGTACCGCATCCTGTCATCAGTCCTGTTGCCATTAATGCGAAAATAAGACATTTCATCCATTTTTTCATAAAAAAGTACCTCCAAAAGTTAATAATTAGAATCGACAAATAAATTTCTTAAAAAAGAGTGCAAAAACTAAAGAAACAGGCATCTTTTCCTATGCGCAGTTCCATATACAAACATAATGATATTGTGTTTTTGCAGTGCACCCATTAATTTTTGGCATAAAAATACAAGGATCGTATGCTTTCTATAAAATGCGGAAAACATCTATAAGCCTGCTCTGTGTACGAGTAGATCAAACGATTCGTACCTAAAAACAGACTACAATCCTTGTCTCATTGATTCTATTTAATTGGAGAGCTTGACCTTAAGGGTAACTAAAGTGAAAAGTAGATTGTGATTTGGACAGATTGGCATACAGATACGTCCCCAATAAGACACTGTTAGCATCGTAGCAATTGCAGTGACTACTGTGGAAAGCGTCTTTAACGTATGTTCACATACATTGATTTGATAACAAATCGGACAGCTATCGTTTGCACAATCATGGTTTGACTCTGCTGCAATATAGAGTACGGAGAACAGCATAACAATCGTTACGCAAATAGCCAGTAAAAACGATACAAGATGTTTTTTGTCTGTCATATCAATTCCTCCTTTGTGCAGCTTATTCGTGTGTAGTATAACATCGCAAATTTTAAAAGTCAATCCTATATTTCAAGTTATTACATGGAAGAACATGGAAAACAAATGATGAAAACCAGAAAATAAATTCTTGACATTGAGTCTGAAAGAGAGTATGCTAAATGACAGAAGATTTGAAAATTCCATATTGTAATAATTTCTCTTATTCAGAGTGGTGGAGATACATAGGATCTGAGAAGCCACGGCAACCCCTCTACGGAAGGTGCCAACCTGAGCGAGTAATCGAACAATAAGAGGATTTGATTATCTTTCTGACGTCAGGTCCGCTTATTTTTATAAGCGGTTTTTTTGTATCATTAAATAAAAATGCGCCTTATTTTCTATTGATGATGGGGAACAGAGGAACAAAAGTGGATTTATCCGCTGTTTATCGCACTGCGGCCGAGAGAAAGAATGTCGCTGAGGCGATTCACCGCAGTCGGAGAATCTTGCAAAACAGGAGTTTTCCTGTTAATTCGAAGGAGGAATTTAGAATGGATAAAAGATTATTTACATCAGAATCAGTGACAGAAGGGCATCCAGATAAAGTCTGTGATGCAGTGTCAGATGCGATTTTAGATGCTCTGATGGAGCAAGATCCAATGAGCCGTGTGGCCTGTGAAACGGCTGCTTGTACTGGTTTTGTGTTGGTGACAGGTGAGATTACGACCAAGGCACAGATTGACATTCCTCAGATCGTAAGAGATACCGTAAATGAGATTGGTTACAATGATGCAGCTACCGGATTTGATGGAAATACTTGTGCGGTAATGGTTGCTTTGGATCAGCAGTCAGCCGATATCGCTATGGGTGTGGATCAGGCATTGGAAGCGAAAGAAAATAAGATGTCTGATGAGGAATTGGAAGCGATTGGTGCAGGGGATCAGGGAATGATGTTTGGTTATGCGACCAACGAGACGGCAGAGTTGATGCCCTATCCGATTTCTCTGGCTCATAAGCTTGCACTGCAATTGACAAAGGTTCGTAAGGATGGGACATTAAGTTATCTGCGTCCCGACGGTAAGACACAGGTGTCTGTGGAATATGATGAGAACGGTAAACCGGCCAGACTGGAGGCAGTGGTTCTTTCCACGCAACATGATGCGGATGTGACCCAGGAGCAAATTCATTCAGATATCAAAAAACATGTATTTGACCCTATTTTGCCCCAAGAGCTGATTGACGGTGAGACAAAGTTCTTTATTAATCCCACGGGACGTTTTGTGATTGGTGGTCCTCACGGGGATGCAGGGCTTACGGGACGTAAAATCATTGTCGATACATATGGTGGTTATGCACGTCATGGCGGTGGAGCTTTCTCAGGTAAAGACTGTACCAAAGTGGACCGTTCTGCTGCATATGCCGCTCGTTATGTTGCGAAAAATATTGTTGCAGCAGGTCTTGCTGAGAAATGTGAGATTCAATTGTCTTACGCGATCGGTGTGGCACAGCCTACTTCTGTCATGGTAGACACTTTTGGAACTGGAAAGATTTCTGATGAGAAATTGGTAGCTATCATTCGAGAGAATTTTGATCTTCGTCCTGCTGGGATTATCAAAATGCTGGATTTACGCCGTCCAATCTATAAGCAGACAGCCGCATATGGGCATTTCGGTCGTGATGATTTGAATCTGCCTTGGGAGGCTTGTGATAAAGTGGATCTTTTGAAAAAATATTTATAATCATTCAAAATTAAAGAATCAAGGAGCGCCCTCTTTTTTGAATTGGGCATAGCATATTATAAAAAAGCACTGCCCAATAGAAGCCGATGCCAATAATTTAAGGTACTGTAATTCCTGAGCGGAATCGCAGTACCTTAAATATTTTAGACTATTTTAAGAGTCTTTCGCATAGCTTTTGATATTTTAGTCAATGTGGTTCTTTGGTTCTTCCCACAAATTATATGAAATCAGCAAAACGGGAACTTCCCTGGACATTATATGCGCCAGCAGCCGTATAACCACTGGCAGCATTTGCTTTTGTAGTTGTGTAATAATCTACAAGAGATGCGTTGGTGGCAATCGAAGAACCGTAATCTTTGAAAAATTTCTGTACCATGGACATATCTGATTTTTTGAATGTTTCTTCATCAAGCTTCATTCTGCCCTTTTCGTCGACACTAATTCCAAACTGCTTCAGTGCGTCTTTATTTTGAGCTGTTTTCTCTCTGATTTGAGACAAGTTTGCTATTACGCCAGAATTTGAGCTGGACTCTGCGGCATCAAACATACCATTATAATTTTTTACGAAGCTCTTTGCGGTGGAAAGAATCTTGTCTATATCGTATTTATCTGTCTCTTTGCCATCCTTATCCTTTATCTTCTCATATAATTTGTCAGATGCAAGAGCTTCACTGTCAGCCTTTAAGGAAGCTGCACTGGAACCTGCCGTATTGTCTTTTTCTGTACTGTCTGTAACGCCAGAGCCGATACCTGCAAATGAAAGACGAGACATAACGGTGGAGCCGTAGCTCATGCTGTCTTTGGGGGAAAACAATTCCTGCACTTTAGAGAGATCTGTTGCTTTCAATTGCCCTTCATTGAGCTGAAGTGTCCCATTGGCATTGATAGTAACGCCGATTTCCTTGAGCTTGTCGGCATTTGCAGCCGTGGTGGTCATCATATTTGCGATATATGCTGTTTTGTTGGTTAATGTGGAACGTTTTGAAGCATTCACAACTTCATTATACTCTGACACAAAGGACTTCATTGCAGAAGCTACCTTTTCTGTTGCAGTCTGTCCGTTTTCTGTGTTTGTATAAGTTTTGTCATTTTGCAACGATGAAACAGAATTCTTCAGGCTTGAAATTCCAGATATCAGATTGGAATTTGCCTCTTTTACATCTTCGGAAACCTTCGGATTCCTTCTCTCTTCTAGAATTCTTTCGAGAACATTACCTGTCTTGGCTGTCGAACCATTTCCTGTTGAACTTGAACTCATCCCTGTCCCATAGTAATTCTTCAGAAGCTTGCCATAGCTTCCGTTTTTAATGCTGGCATAATCTGAGAAAAAATTCATATTTCCAGAATTGCCACCACTGGATGAAAGACCTTGGAACAGTTGAGAATAACCTTGATTCATACCCATTGTCATCACTCCTTTGAATAAAAATATGGACTTCCATTTCCTTACGTCTGACATATATTATATCGGCGCAAACTATTCTAATTATTAGTCAGTATAGCACACACATTGCAGTATTGCAAGAATACTGGAAAAAATGCCCAGGAGATTTCTTTTGTAAAAGCTTTGATTTCAGTGAAAATATTAAAAAACACTTGACTTATATATTCGGCAAATGTAGAATATAAAATATAGTTCGGCAAATGCCGAAAATATAAAATAATTTTTGTGTTGGAAGAAAGGAGTCTTAGATGGAATACAAAACACTGCCAAATTCAGAATTGGAATTGATGATGATTTTATGGAATTCGGACCAACCGATGACCAGGACCGAAATTGAGGAAAAGTTGCCGAAGAAGAGAAAGCTTTCAAAAACAACAGTATTATCCTTTTTATCACGGCTGGAGGAAAAGGGATTTGTCCAGGTGAAAAAGGAGGGAAGGCATAACTCTTATGTTCCTCTGGTGAAGGAAAAGGATTACTTGGAACAGGAAAGTGGAACGATTTTAAAGAAACTTTATGGAAGTTCTGTTAAAAAGTTCGTAGCGGCGTTATATGATGGAAATGGGCTTACCAGGGATCAGATTGATGAGCTGAAGGACTATTTGGACAGTCTGTAGAGAGGAGGGTTTATGGGAATTTTAGATATCAATATTTTCGCAGAAATGTTTTTGATTTTACTGAAAATATCCGTATGTTCGATAGGAGGAATCCTTCTGGTTATGATTTTTTCTCCCCTATTGGAGAAAAGGCATACGGTTTTTTGGAGATATCTTTTGTGGATTTTGTTTGCGGTGCGGCTTGTTTTGCCCTATGATTTTTCCGTTCCAGGTTATGCAACGCCTGTTTCGCTTCCGATGTTGCGGTCAGTGAAAGGGCAGGAAATTTCCTTGATTACTCCCGTTGGTTCTGTCACAGGGTTTTTAAAGATTAAGAATCAAGGAAAAATTGTGGAGGAATCAGAGCTTGAACAATTGCAAAGTGGTCAAAGAGAAGCTTCTTCTTGGCAGGTGCCTGATAGGGAACGCGATTTATCGTTACATACAAAGGACAGAATAACAGAGGATTTGCCAGAATCTGGGTCTCTAAATTTGAGAAATGATCATTTGGGGAGCGATCGAACACTGCTTCCATGGGCAGCAGTTATTTGGGCTATGGGTGCAGTCATGTTTTTTGCCTGGCAGATTGGGTGTTATGTACTTTTTTGCCGGAAACGAGATAAAACCAAGGTATTCTTAGGAAATAAGGAGAATCTTCCAGTGTATCAAAGTGCCCTGGTTGCCTCTCCAGTGCTGATGGGGATCTATAAACCCCAGATTTTACTTCCAGAAAAAGATTTTGAAGAAGAGCAATTGGAATTTATCTTAAATCATGAATTTATGCATTACAAGAGAAAGGATCTCTGGGTGAAGCTTCTGTTTGCTGGGGCTAGAACAATTCATTGGTTTAATCCTTTTGTGTATGGGATGGAGCGACAGGCGGCGAGAGACATTGAGCTATTATGTGATAGTCAGACCGTAAGAAATTATACAAAAGAGCAGAAAAAACAATACGGTGAAGCGCTTTTATTTTGTGCAGCTTCCAAAACACGAAGTTCTCATATTCTGTGTACTAGCGAGTTTTCCAGAGACGCCAAGACATTAAAAAAGAGATTTTCAAATATTTTTTCTGATGGAAGAAAAAAGAAGGGGATTCTAGCGGCGGTTGTAGGTGTTGTAGTCTTATTGTCTGTAAGTTTGTTTGTAACTTTTGGGGTGACAAGGCAGGAATATCAAGGGATGTCTATACAGTCAGCTTCTTTTGCGAATAGGAAAGGTGTAACAATTGCATTTGAAAATATTGCAACAAGTAAGGGAACGGTTTATGCCAAATTCTTAGAAAATTGTGAAAATGAGAAAGTACAGGAGGAAGTAGATTTTGATTTGAGATGGAGTGACTTAGGAAAAATAGACGAGAAAGAATTTTTATATCAGGATGAGGAAGGGTGGACCTATTATCTGGAAGAAGATCGAGACAAAAAGAGTCCAATTTGGGAATTTGCGGATGTGCTAAACCCATTCTTGCTTACACGTTATCGAGATGACCAGAGACAGATTTTGGAGGATCTGATCTACCAGGACTTGTGGGAGGAATGCCCTGTGCTTTTTGTGGATGGTCGGATTTTATATAAGGCAGCTCCCACAGCAGATATCATAGGGGTAAAGACGCCAATGCTTGTCAGCATCGCCATGGATGGAAGCGATCGAAAAACGGCGGATACGATTATGTACCATCAGTTTGACGGACTTTGCGAAGACAACGGCTGGATTTATTATACAGGCTGGGTCAATGATAATACATCTCCAAAACCTTTGTGCAGAATTAGGCCAGACTTCAGCGGGGGTCCTCAGTTTGTGGACGATTTGCCAGGGCTGTTGTGTGGGGTGAAGGATGGTTATGTCTATTATATGTCGTCAGGTATATGGAAGAGAAATCTGGATGGAGGTGAGGAGCAGATTTACGACAAATGGGGGGTGTCAGCAGAAGAACTTGATTATTTTAATGTCAGAGAGCGGGTGTTTACGGCAGGAGAGTTAAGAGATCATGAAGTTCAAGGTTGTCATATCATATTTTCTCATGATTCGGGAGAGGGATTATATGAGAGCGATGTGGCATTTGAGTAGTTTACACAAATTTAAGATTTTTTAGAAAATATCCATAGGATTTTGTCCACAACACTGATATAATATAAATTATCATTTATTTTTACTGAGGAAGGAATGGTTATGAAATTACGAACCCGGTTGATTATTTCCTTTTTTATCATTATATTGGTGCCAGTGTTGCTGGCAGTTGCGACAATGTGGGGATTTGGCCAGTATCAGAGAAAAGCGATACGGCAGATTTACAATGTGGAAGGGAATGCCTATGATTTCTTTCTTAATTCGTTTAAAGTTCTCAGTCACTTTACGAAATCTACCTACGAGAAGTTGCAAAAGATAGCAGACGAGACGCCTCAAAAGCTGGAGGATCCGGAATTCTTAGAACAGATTAACCAGGAATTGGAGCGGAAATATTCGTATTTGATTTTGCGGCGGGAAGAGGAATTGGTGTACGAGGGCTGTAAGTCTTCCGAGTGTTCTTTAAGAGAGGATCTCCCGGAATATGACAGTGATGTATTACAGAGCGCCGGTTCTGGCTTCTATATAGAAGGAGAAGAACAGGCGCTTATTAAACAGATTGATTTTAAATTTCAAGATGACAGCAAGGGCAGTGTTTTTATCATTACCTCTATGGAACGACTTATGCCTGATATCAAGGGAATTTTAATGGATTTGATGATCTCAATTCTATTGATTTTAATCTTTACGGCTGGAATGCTCACAGTGTGGATTTATCAGGGGATTATCAATCCCATTCATAAGTTGCAGGTGGCGGCTCAGAATATTAAGGAGGGCAATTTGGATTTCACCGTGGAGACGGATGGGAAGGATGAAATTGGGGAATTGTGTCGCAACTTTGAAGAGATGCGGTGCAGACTGAAAGAGTCTGAAGAGGAAATGCTAGCAGGGGAGAAGGAGAGCAGAGTTCTTATCAGTAATATTTCCCATGATTTAAAGACCCCAATTACCGCGATCAAAGGTTACGTCGAGGGAATTATGGATGGGGTGGCAGATACGCCAGAGAAGCAAGATAAGTATATTCGAACCATCTATAATAAAGCGAATGAGATGGACACTCTTATCAACGAACTGACCTTGTATTCCAGGATTGATACCAATCGGGTTCCCTATAATTTTAATCGGATCAATGTGGCAGATTATTTTGATGATTGTATAGAGGAAGTTGGGCTTGATTTGGAAGCAAAAAATATCAAGCTTACATACATTGATTATGCGGACAAAGATGTGCTGATTATCGCAGATCCGGAACAGCTTCGTCGTGTGATCAATAATATTATAAGTAATTCTGTGAAATATCTGGATAAAGAACAAGGATTTATCAATATCCGCATTCGGGATGTGGGAGATTTTATTCAGGTGGAGATTGAGGATAACGGCAAGGGAATTGCAGCAAGAGATTTGCCCTATATTTTTGACCGGTTTTACCGAACAGATGCCTCACGTAATTCTTCCACTGGGGGCAGTGGGATTGGATTGTCTATTGTGAAGAAAATTATCGAGGATCATGGCGGGCAGATTTGGGCCAACAGCAAAGAGGGAACTGGTACGATCATGTACTTTGTAATTCGGAAATATCAGGAGGTAGTAAGTTGAGCAAGATATTAATTATTGAAGATGAAGTGGCCATTGCAGATCTGGAAAAGGATTATCTGGAATTGAGTGGTTTTACTGTGGAAATTGAGAATAATGGCAATCGTGGACTGATTCGGGCATTAAATGAGGAATTTGATATGTTTATTCTGGATTTGATGTTGCCAGGAGTGGATGGATTTGAAATCTGCAAACAGATTCGTGAGAATAAGAATACGCCAATTTTGATGGTGTCTGCCAAGAAAGATGATATCGATAAAATTCGGGGGTTGGGGTTAGGGGCAGATGATTATATTACAAAGCCTTTTTCTCCCAGTGAACTTGTTGCAAGGGTGAAAGCTCATCTTTCCAGGTACGAACGGTTGATTAATAGTAATATCCAAGAGAATGACATGATAGAGATTCGTGGGTTGAAGATTGACAAGACTGCACGTCGTGTCTGGGTCAATGAGGAGGAGAAACAATTTACGACCAAGGAATTTGATTTGCTTACCTTTTTGGCTCAAAATCCAAACCGAGTATTCAGCAAAGAAGAACTTTTTAGTCAAATTTGGGATTTGGAATCCGTGGGTGATATTGCAACAGTGACTGTGCATATTAAGAAGATCCGAGAAAAGATTGAGATTAATACAGCTAAGCCTCAGTATATTGAGACGATCTGGGGAGTGGGTTACCGTTTTAAAGTTTAGCGGAACATGCCACAGTTGACAGGTCATTTTCTGAATAGCCGGCGTTTTTCAACATCGGCTATTCGAAGGCGCTATAATTATTTGGGTGTTTGTTGACTTAACACACTGTTGTGATAATCCATAGAATAGGTCACATCTTCTCTGAACCATTCTGGCGGAGTGAATGCTTTGGCTTGTTCTTCTGTATCAAATTCCACTTCTGCTAGAATCAATGGGGCCAATTTTCCCTCAAAAATATCCAGTTCGATCGTGAGGCCAGACTCTATTGGAATTAAATATCTCTTTTTCGAGATCAGAATCCCATCTATCTTGGGCAGCAGATGCGCATAGCTCTCTTTTGTTAAAGGCAGGTTGTATTCCTCTCGCACCATCAATCCCTTAGATTTGTAGGTAAGATAATATTCTTCATCCTGTCTGCGAATGCGTACCACTGGGGCCGTGCACAGATACCCTTGTTCGATCTGGTGGAACGGATAGGAAGACAAGTTGTCTGGTAAATGTTTAATTAAAAATTTACGTTCAATTTCCATGTGATTCTCCTGAGCAGTTAATTTAGTATGATTGCCTCAGCGGTAATGGGTTAGCCTCTACCACCAGAGTCATAATAGGGCAATTATAATGCAGAATAGGTAGGTTGTAAAGAGGCAGATATGATTTTTGAAATTTGGAAAGTTATTTGAAGAGTTTTCTATCTGGGAAGATGTAAGTTATCACAGCACTACTACATCATTTGTATTTGGGTTAGAGCCTTAATGTGACAATAAAAAGAGGTTTTAGATTCTTGTAATTTTGAAAGATATTTTGATATGAATTGGGTAAATGTTTTCTACCCAATTTAACCAGGAGGGTATTGCATGGAAAATATCGTGACAGGTGATTTTTTTGATAAGGTATTAGCTGCTGCGTTAGATTTTCTAGCTGTAGCCACCGCTACACCGTTGAAAATCTGCC
>CAJTVT010000018.1 GCA_910580015.1 uncultured Lachnospiraceae bacterium | reverse complement strand
TCACGGATACGAGATTCAGCAGCAGATGTGTTTTCGGAAATGTTATCCAGGTTAGAAATAGTATGCTCTAATCTGTTCTGAAGAGCTCCAAGATAAGATCTCTGCTCAGATACCATATTGATAGCACTCTGAATCTTATCCATTGCGGAACCAGCAGTGCTGTAAGAAGATACGCTCAATCCTGTAACTCCCAGAGATCCAGCAGACATATTGCTGATCTTGATATCGATCTTCTGTCCAGATAAGGAACCAACCTGCAGGTTCTTTCCTGTAAAGCTTCCGTCTAACAGGTTCATGGTGTTGAACTGTGTAGTAGACTGGATTCTTGTGATCTCAGACTGTAACTGATCGATTTCTTTCATGATAGCATTTCTATCAATACTGGTGTTGGTATCGTTTGCTGCCTGAGTTGCTAACTCGTTCATTCTCTGTAAGATAGAATGAGCTTCATTCAAAGCACCTTCAGCAACCTGGATTAAGGAAACACCGTCCTGAGCATTATCGGAAGCTTTGTTCAAACCTCTGATCTGGCTTCTCATTTTCTCAGAAATGGATAATCCAGCAGCGTCATCGCCTGCACGGTTAACTTTGTAACCAGAAGATAATTTCTCTGTGGACTTAGCCTGTGCGCTTGTTGTGATACCTAACTGTCTGTTTGCATTCATTGCCTGTAAATTGTGCTGTACTACCATAATATTATTCCTCCTTGAATGTATTGCAGCTTCCATGCTGCACTTAATAATTGGGATTGTGGCTTTCCTGTCCGGCCGTACGCTCCTTCCAATCCAGCCACCGAAATTTTAAGTAATGTAAATTATTTACTTGTAACATATATCGGAGAGTTTTTTCGATACTTAACACCTAAATTAAAATTTTTTTATTTTTTACTATCCATAAAGTGAGAATCCCCAACATTCACCCTTGACATGTTCTGATAATACTGACTTGCAACCTTATTACTTGTGCGTGCCTGGCGGATATTTCCCTTTACTAACGCAAATCGCTTTACCGCAAGCTCACGATTTCTATGCTCTTGAGCTTGAATCGTTGTGCTCTTTTCCGTAATCTCCGCAATCAATTGCTTCATAATACCAACTTCTTCTTTATAAGATTCTTTGTCCTTCTGCAACGCAGGTTTGATTCGATCATATACTTGCTGAAATCCTTCGTCCAATTGATTTAATTGATCTACCAACCTGCTCTTTTCATGCATATTTTCTTCCAATCTATCTGGATCCGAATCTTCTTCCGAAAATAAGATTTTCTGTTCTCTATTTTTTTCTATAATCAAATCCAGGATATCTCTTTTCTTTTCTAGACTTTGAATCATAACTGCCATATACTCTTTATCCTGCATATTCTCCTCCTGTTCTATCTAATGGCACTCTCAAAATCTCTATTTGCCTGATTTCGATAAAAGATTTTTGTCCAACGTACATAAATTTTTTATACATCTGTTAATTTGATTTATGTGTAATCGTCAGGAAATCAGCTATAGTATTAAGCATATGAAAAATTACGAAAGTACCTTCTAAAAAATAAGACTACTGCAATGCAGTATTGCAATAGTCTGTTATTTTTATCTGTTATTTTGCTCTCCGCATAACTTCTTTCCATGTATCTCGCATTGTACGCAGATGCTTTAAAACTTCTTCCAATATTTCTTTATCTTTCTTTATATTCGCCTCTACCAGCCTGTCATAGATATATTTATACACATTCTCAAAATCTTCTGCTACTGGATACTTATGATTCAGGGTTGCCCGAAATTCCTCTATAATCCGTTCCACCTTTACGATATTCTCGTGGGCTTTCTGGATATTGTTCTGTTCCACTGCAACAATGGCAATATTACAGAACTTAATCGCCCCCTCATACAACATTAATGTTAATTCTCCCGGAGACGCCGTCATAATTTTATTCTTGTTGTACGCTGCATAACCCTGGTTAGAAATCATGGTTTATTTCCTCCTTGAAATAAAATGTTAGAGCTGCCCGGGAATTTCCCGGACAGCCAAAATACTTATCAGGAACCTAACAAGCCGCCCAATGCGCTGGTACTGCTCTGTAAAGACGATAACGCCTTCTCCATTGCAGCAAACTTCTTATAATAATACTCTTCCATCGCAGAAGTCTTCTCTTCCCATTTCTTGATGGTCTTACTATACTCATTATAATCCTTCTGCATCTTTTTGTCATTATAAATGCAAAACTTACTGTTCATTGTGGAACTCTGCATTTTCTTATCCAGCTTAGTATACAGATCATCACTTAATTTCTGGAAAAATTCCTGTACCATTTCTGGATTGTTCTGGATCGCTGCCATAAGCGCATCTGCACCGCCATTATTACCAGCAGTAACCTCATCCTCTGGATCTCCGTCAATATGGAATACATTTCCTTCATTTTCAGCAGAAGCCAGATATCCTTGGGTCTTAATCCCAAAGCTTGCCAGACTATATTTCTTGCCATCGCTCAGTGTAATTCCCTGTGCCATACTTGTGGTCATCAAATTCATAACGGTAGACAAAGTATCATCCCGGCGGAGAAGAGATTTCTTAATCTTATCTTCCCATTTCTCAATCTCCTTATCAGTCATTGCCCCCTTCTCATCATCCGTCAAAGGCTCATATCCCTTAGCAGAATCCGCATTATAAAGCTCATCCATCTCTTTAATTAGAGCATTATACTCTTTCAGGAAATCCTTGATACTATCATAAATGCCTTGAACATTTGCCTGCGTTGTGATGGTAACATCCTGGCCATTCGTTTTCTGCAATGCAGTAATGGTAAGACCGTTTACCGTGATATCATTTGTTGCAGAAGTATATTCTATGCCATCCAAAGTAATCGTTGCATCTTTGGCATCTGCTTTTCCAGCCTTAGTGTCATCTGCATCACTATAATTTGGATCTTGTGCACTCACCATAAAGGAAAGTCTATCCCACAAAATGTCTGTGCGGTCGGTGATCGTATTTGTATCGGTTGCCGGTGCAGTACCAGTTAATATCGCATGTTCCTTAATGTAATCTTGTTTATCAGCGATATCTTCTGCAATCCCCTTCATATCGTTAACAATACTTTCGATACCTGCTGTATTTTGGTCAAACCACTCCTGTATCGTTCCATTTGCATATTTTGTATGCACATCGCTTACAAGATTCGTATCAACATCTGGATCTTTCTCATAAGAATCCACTGCCTTCACATTTGCCTTAAACTGTGCATAATCTTCATCACTCAATCCAAGTTTCTGTTGATAATCACGCAAAGTGGCTTTTTCTGTCCCAGTAAGATCCGCCTCGTTTTTAAGAATTAACTTTTCCAGTTCCTCCTGCTCTGTTGTATTTAATGCTTGCAGCGTATCCTTTGATGAACGGTAAGCAGTTGCATAATTACGCTCTGACTGAAGATTGGTAAGGGTTGTTTTCTTCGCTGCATTCAAATCTTCAAGCTCTGCAATACTACCTGCTCCTGTCCCCTGATACTGTGCAATATTACTCAAAATAGTGCTGATATTATTTTTAGTCGCAGCCTCATCCAAGGTAACTCCATCCGCCTGATACTGCGCATACTTTTTCCACTCGTTGATTACGCTCTCTTCTTTGCCGCCTGATTTGGGCTTCA
The DNA here is from genome assembly GCA_910580015.1 of uncultured Lachnospiraceae bacterium. Lineage (GTDB taxonomy): Bacteria > Bacillota > Clostridia > Lachnospirales > Lachnospiraceae > Petralouisia. The sequence continues at coordinate 49,804 of CAJTVT010000018.1, read as the reverse complement.
TATAAATACCCATGCTCTTTAGCGCGTCCACTCCGGCAGAATCTGTAGCCATAATCGCAAAATCGTTTTCTTTTCCACTCTTCTTAGCTGAAATATAAAAACGACCGTTCGTCTCATCAAAATTAGCAGACACTCCAGCTTCCTGCAGTTTGGATACAAAGTCCCCAACTGTCATATTAGAATCCACTTCAATATCTGTAGTTCCGCCGTTCGCATTCACAGAAATATGCCCTTTGCCGCTGGCCATGCCTAATTCTACCAAAGTGGTATTTCTCTTAGCCCCTTTGAGCTGTGCTCCAGTGAGCTGTCCTGTCGTTGCAACCTCATCCACGGACAAGGTATGTGTTCCATTCATGGCACTGCTTCCTGCCACAACCGTTGCCTTTGTTGTATCGGAAATTGTTGTTGACTTCTTATTGTAATAGGAACTCAACTTCATATTTCCCAATCGTTTATACAGCTTATTAACCTTCTTATTGAGTTCCTTCCAGGCATCCATCTTCCATTCCAGTTTGGTCTGCGCTTTTACATGTTTATCTTTTTTCATACTATACGCAGATACCAGTTCCTGAACAATGGAATCCGTGTCCAGTCCAGATACCAAACCTGATACTCTAATTGCCATAATAATTCCTCCTAACCTTTCTCATCGACTAACAATCCAGCCAGTTCCCATACCTTTGCGATCATATCCAACGTCTTCTCCGGCGGATATTCCTTTAACACTTCCTTGGTCTGTTTATCCACAATTTTGATCGTTACCCGATTTGTGGAATCATGGACACCAAAAACAGCCTCTGAATTTGTTGCATTCTTATTCAGTTCCTCCACAGCACGCTTTAGCGCTTCTGTCGGAATCTTCTCCTCTGATACCTGTGTATTATCTGGGATTACAAATTTCGTCGCCTTAGCAGGCTCTTTGGCCGGTTTTTCCTGAACTCTATCACTGCCGTCTGTCATCGGTTCTGTGTTTCCCTTTTTGGGTTTTTGCTCAAAACTCTTCTCTGGTCTCCTATCTACCGTATCAACAGCTTTTTCCGCTATATTCTCACTCTTAATTTCTTCTGTTGAAACCTGGGGCTTGCTCTTTGCCTTGGCCTCAACTGTCTTGACTGTTGGCTTGCGGTTACTTCCCTGATATACCGCAAGCCCAGCGGATTTTAATACCTCGATTGCCATTGTAATCACCTCCATGTGATATTTTAGACAGATGGATCGGCAGCCCCATCTATCCGGTCCCCTGAATCTTATAGTAAATATCGGTATTTTTTTACAAAAATTTACGCTCTACAAAATATTTTTTAGAAGGTTCGCATTTTCCAGACTTACGGCTGCTTCATTTTCCTTTTGAATCTGAAGATATACCTCCTTGCGATATACAGGCACCTCTTTGGGGGCAGTGATCCCGATCTTCACCTGATCCCCCCGCAATTCTAGGATACTGATTTCGATGTCATTATTTACAATGATGGATTCACCTTTTTTTCTGGTTAACGCCAGCATCCTATTCACCTGCCTTTTCTTTTTTATCCTGCAAAATGTCATAAATAGGATATTTTACCGGAAAATCATCTTCCACAATTATCTGGTCTGCCTTGCGCTCCTCCACATTGATCACAATCGGCGCTTTTAAATTTACACTAAGCTTCTTCAGATCTTGGGGGACTGTCACGGTTACCAATACATAGGTATTTTCTTCTGTCAACGTACCCAGAGTATTCAAAAGTTCATGTTCCACCTGTGGGTCATAATCCTCCTTAACAAGCAGTGGATCCATTACCGGAAGTGCAAAAGCTGGTTCCTCTATGGACTGCAGCCAAGAAATATTTTTATGCTTTCCGTCCTCCCCTTCATCATAAATCAACGTAAATCTCTGACAATGGGGAAATCCAATAATTCCCTTTTCAAAGAAAATAATCTTCTCTTCTTCTATTTCTATCTCTCCAAATAACCTTGTATTTAACTGCATATCCTTCCTCCGCTTCCTTTTACAGCATTTCATCTATATTATTATGCTCTCTCTACAAAACTGTCCAAAGTGCACAGAATATTACAGATAGTTCAGTAATGTCTGACCATTTGCCTTGGAAGATGCCTGCAAGGAAGCCTGATATGCATTGTAGGCTGCTGTATACTGAATAATAATATCGGACAGCTCCATATCCTCATTTCTGGACTTTAACTGTTCAAATGTTGCCTGCTGATTTGACATTCTTGTCTCGGTCAGCAATAAACGATCTTCTCGACTTCCCAAATCCGTTCTTGCAAGGGTAACCGTATCCTTATACTTCTGGAATTTTCCAACCCCTTTTGAATACAGCTTCTGCATATTATCATCTGCATATACAGCTTCTTTTTTTGCAGCTTCCAACCACTCAGCCAAACCTGCCTGCGCTGCTGGGTCAGAATATTGCTGTTCTTTTTGCATAGCTTCCAGTTTCTTGACTTTATCATGAGCTGCAATGGCTGCCTGAACTGCATTGGTCAATTCATCCACATCCCTACCAATGGAAGCGTCCAACACATCACTGGCCTGCGTATTCACAGTAATACTTTGCTTAAATGCAACCGTAAACTGAATCTCCTGGTTTTCTTTGGTATACGTAATGGTATTATTCGGATCACTGATATCCACACAGTCAAAATAATGTTCTGGCCGAAGCTCTCCTTCGCGGAAGCCTTTTTTATCATAGGTAACACTGAGCTGCGTCTTCTGAGTTGATAACTGATTCGCAACATCCTTACCAAGAACCAGCTCTCCAGTCTCCTTAAAATAGATAGCCTGGGTTTCACCCACATAAAAATCGTCTGCTGCCCAATCATCATAAGACATATCTGTCACAACAGAAACCAACGCCCCGTCTAAGACCATGGAACCTAGATTTTCCCAACTTTCTGTTTCTTCATTATAATATTTCAAATTATCTGCCTGCAACGTATCTGTCTCCTCATAAGAAAGACGGATCCGTTTATTGGCATGCTCCTGAGGCATATCCGCAATCGGCACTCCCACAACCACCTCATCCATGGTATTTGGCAGCACTACATCGTTACTATAATATCGCTTTTCCTCAATATCCTCATAGGAAATATTCTCTGTAATTGTGTAGGCAGTTTCACTCTCATTCTCGCCAAAGGTAAGTTGCTTATTCGTCTTATACCCTGTAAACACATGCCTTCCAGCGCAGTCTGCATTTCCCTCTGTATATACCTGGTCCCGAAGCGACTGAAGATTCTTCAAGATTGCTGACCGGTCATCTTGGGTCAGGGTATCCGTGGCTCCATTTACACACTGTGAGTAAATATTATCCAGAATCGTCTGCATATTCTCCAATGCATCTTCGGTTACTTCCATCCAAGATTTGGCATCTGGTATATTACGCTCATAGTATTGATCTAATTCATTCAAATTACTTCTAAGCCTTAAAGCACGAATGGCAATAATCGGATCTTCCGACGGCCTAGAAATCTTTTTCTGAGTGGTCATCTGATTATTCAAAATATCCACGTTCACTTTATTGTTGTTCATGTTGATCATGCTGTTTCTGCTGATCATACTGTTCGTTACTCTCATCTACAAACCTCCTATACACCAGTCTCCAAAATCAGTCGGTCATACATCTCTGTCATTGTCTGGATCATCTTAGATGCCAAATTATACGCATTCTGAAATTTTAACATATCAAGGGCTTCCTCATCTTCATCCACAGCAGAAATTGACATCCTCTTCTGCAAAATGGATTCTGATATGTTGCTGTAGTTCTTTAAAAATGTCTGTGCTTTCTGCGTATCTACAGAATTATCATTGATCAAACATTTTAAAAATTGGTCTGCTGGACCGCCACGGAACATGTTTACATCAGATTTCAATTTCTGCATTTCTTCCACCAGACTCTGAACCGCTGATCCGTCTGCCACATCTTTCTCCATCATAGTGACTAATCTTTCTGGATCATCCAATGCGTCTGCCACTGTGATATTTGCTGCTGTCAATTTATAATAATCATTTTTAAAGGTACTCATGCTACCTGAAGCATCATAATCTGCAAAATCATACTCACTTCCATCTGTTTTATTCTCTGCCACAAAGAACGAGCCACCTTTATTTCCCTTTAGATCCACACCTTTTTTCTGGATCTCATTTAATTGCTTTGCAAACTCCCTCAAAAATTGATTCGCCTGAGACTGATAATAAGGAACACCCATGGTATCAATATTAGAACCAATAGAAGCATTACGACTGATCAGATTTTCACGCTCTTCCGTTGTCAATGGACGTTTCAGCTGGAACTGATACGTATTAGTAGCCGCATCATAAGAAAATCCCGAATAACGATACTCGGTATTATTGATCACAATAATTCCGTCCTCAGCCATATTAATCTTGTTCACGTCGGTAATACTGGGATTTGAAATCGTAACCACATCTCCATTTGCCCCTGGCGCTATGGACTGTACTCGTCCAGCAAATCCTTCATTATTATTTCCATCTCGCACATGGAACAGAGCTGCCAGCCTTCCTTCACAGGTCTTTCCTGTTATATTAAAGGGCACATTTGTCTCACTCCAGCAAAGATCGTACAGCCCATCTGCATCCGACTGGTTCACCTTCTTCTCTCTAGCCACATAACTAAGCGTATTGTAATCGAAGGTATCTACCAAAGTCTGTCCATTGATCTTGACCCTGTAATTCGTTGCCCCTGTATATCGGTCTGGATTATTCGGATCAACCACCGGTGTCTCTGTCACATCTACCTGAACTACATCAGACAATTCATCAATCAAGAGTGCACGCTGATCTCGAAGCTCATTGGCCCTCGTTCCCTGAAGTTCTATCACATTGATCTGTTTATTCAAAAGAGCGATCTTCTGGGCAATACCATTGATATTATCCACTTGGGTAGCAATTTCCTGATTGCAGTCCTCCTGAAGCTGTAATAGGCCAACATTCATACTGCGGAAGAAATCAGCGAAATTCTGAGATTTGCTGATAAACTGCTTTCTTGTGTCCAAATTCTCTGGCTCACTTCGCAGCTTATCCATTGCATTAAACATTTCATCTAAAATCGTAGAAAATCCTTTGGCTGCATCGTCGTCAAGCAAATACTCCTCAATTTGCTGCATATAATACAACTTACAGTCCTGCATTCCGACTCTGGCATTATTCTCCCAGTACTTTACATCATAATAAAATTCGCGTTTTTGTATAATATCTGTAGTGGTAACACCACTTCCCGCCATACCATAACGTTGATTTGTCTTCAAGGCTTCCGCCGCAATGCGAACGGCCTCCTGTCTGGTATAACCTTTTGTATTTACATTTGCTATATTATTCGCAGTTGTATTCACCGCCACCTGAAAACTGTTCAGTGCGGAACCTGCGATTGTCAATCCAAAAAATGTTGATGGCATATTATCCTCCGTTCCATATTATTCTCAACAAAAACTGCTGCCTTTCGATTACATTCTGGTTACAAGATGCTCCAACATCTCAGAAATCACGTTGATAAATCGACTGGAAGCATTATAAGCGCTCTGATATTTGATCATATTCTGTAATTCCTCATCGGAGGACACTCCAAACACCTGCTGGCGGTTATTATCAATCACCTCCACCTCATCGTTGAGGGTGGAAGCCATCTTCTCATACACAGAACCAGCTACCCCCACATCCTGTACCATCCTTCGATAATACTCCTTAAACGTACATGGATCTGTATTGCTTGGATTGATCGTCTGTTTCTTTTGATTCCAAAGATCCACCAATGCATTGGCCATATCCCATGCTGGTTCTCCATCCTTCTTAAGATGAGGCAATCCGCTTTCTTCCAGTAAAAGATCGGCATTGATCTCCATAGACCGGATGCTGTACATCTTAGAAGTATCTACTGGGTCCTCCTCATTATACACATAATATACCTTGCCATCAGTTGCGGTAACCTCTGTGTAACGCTCACAACCCTGGCGCACAAACAATTCCCGTCCAGGTTTTTGCCCATCCTTGCCCACACATCCGTTTTCTTCGTCCCATACCTTAACATTCCGATACACTGTACCATCGTTCCCTACAAAACTTGCTGTAGTGGTAGGGCTGAAAATATCATTGATCGCTGTTACAAGCTCATGAACCATCTGATCCAATTCCGCCTGAGCATTCAAAACTACCGTCATACCAGTGGTATCCTCATATTCTTCTTTGGTAAGTCCTGTAATATCTCGGTATGTCCCTACATCATCTCCTCTGGAGAGCACCAATCCTTTTAAAAGTCCAATATCTGTATTTAATGAGGTGTCAATATCCACATTAAAATTAAACATGCTGTTGTACTGTCCTCTACCCATATCGGATAGCTGGGGCCAAATGGGATTGATAAATCCAGTAACAGGGTCTTTCACTCCCTTCACTTCAAATACATGAATCTCATCAATAAATTCTACACCTTCCAGCTTCACTCTTACGGTTCCGTCCACGCCTTCCTTAAATTCCACCTTTGCAAGAGATGACAATTCATCCAAGGCATTGTCCCGCTCGTCTCTTAACGTCATCGCCGTCTCAATTCCACCACATTCAATCTTCAATATCTGCTGATTCAAATCTTGAATGGTATGCCCTAATTTATTGATTCGGTCAATGGTATCATTGATTTTAATATTTAACTTCTGCTGATAAGATTTCAGATTGTTGTAAATACTCTGAGAACGTTCTAAGAACAATGTAGCCTTCTGAACTACCAGATTCTGCGCAACCTCCTCATCCGGCTGTTTCGCGAGCTCTTCAAAGGATTGCCAGAATTCCTCTATTGTTGTACGGAACTCCTCTCCTTCCATTTCCTGAAACATAGTCTGCACTTCACTTGTAGACTCACTGCATGCCTCATAAAATGACTGTCTACCGTTCTCAGTGCGATAATAATTATCCAAAAAATAATTTCTGGTATGGACTACATCGGCTATATCAAGTCCCAATCCCGCCTGCTGATAACTGATAGAGGCATTTTTGCTAAATGTCACATAACTTCGATCTGCAAACAGTACCTGTTGCCTTACATATCCTTTGGTATCTACATTGGCAAGATTATTTGCCGTGGTATTTAATGCATTCTGACTATTCTGCAAACCGGAGGCCCCGATATACAGACTTCCCATTCCATTCGCCATACTATTTCTCCTTTACTGCTTGGCGTCAAAACCGCTGCTTCCCAATAAGTCTCCGGTATTATTCGCCTGTTTATCATAATTCGCCGTAGTCGGCGCCTGCCGCATACTGCGGAACAATGTCAAATCAAATTCTGCCATCTCCATTGCATGCTTGAGCAGTGTCTCATTTTGCTGGTTGATATCCGCCATATGTTCCAGGGTCTCCCGAAGCTGTTCCCGAAGATCTATAAGTTTTTTCTGTTCCTCTGGTTGTTTATTTAAAAATGCTATCATATTAGTAACAGTCAGCTCCTCTGGCTCCTTACTAAGTACGATAGACATATCATTGACAACTTCTTCTCTTTTCTTTTCCAAATTCTTCAGGATACTGGCAATTCCTTGTTCCTTATCCGTAATCTGTTCAAGAGCAGGAATATCACCGTCAATAATAATCTGTCTCTTTTCTAGGGACAACTCTGTAAGACGCTGATATTCCCCTTTCTCCTGTTCCAATACATTCATAAAATCTTCCATTAAGCTTGCCACGCAAAAACCTCATTTCTAACAGTATGCATCATATTTCTCAATCAGCTTAGCGGCAAAATCGCCTGCATCAACCTTATAATTGCCAGATGCCATCTTATTTTTAATCAGTGTCACCTTGTCCGCCCTGATATCAGAAGATGCGGCTACCGCCTGCTTTGCTACCTGATAATCTCTACCAGTCTGGGATATCTGAAGCTGATCCTTCTTGCGAACACCATCAGCACCCGTTACCTTGGAAGGCCTGCTGCTGTTATAAATTTGAGTAACTTGATTATAAGCTTCTATACGCATAAAGACCTCTCCTTTCTGTTGATATTTTTCTATCTATTATTTTGCATTTATCATATCTAATTTATTTATCGGTTGTTTAAAAAGAAACTTTAGAAAATTCACAGGAAATTCCCACAGAAGTACAAAAGGAAAGAGACTGTCGGTATTGTTCCAGTCTCTTTCCTTTCTAAAAAAACAATCCTTTATTTGGTTTTCATGCTTTTTCTTTTCTTAGTAATTAACAGGCAAGTTCCTGCCAAGAATACTCCAGCACAAAGCACATATCTTGCATCAAAAGCAATTCCTGTCTTAGGTGTACCACTCTTTACTTGAGCAGTTCCAAGATTTCTGGAAACAGAGCTTCCAGCCTTTGCCACTGTTCCGCCGCCGGAACCAGCCTGAGAACCTCCCGTTCCACTGCTCCCGCCATTGCCATCCGTTCCTGGTTTTGGATTAGGCGTCGGAGTTGGAGTTGGGGTAGGCTCTGGTCTCGGAGTGGGCTCTGGTCTCGGGTTTGGTTCATCACTACCACCAAGATCCTCAAAAATATATCCATTATCCTTGGCAAAACGCTCTGCCTCAGAACCTGCATATCCATAAATAACATCTGGTTTCCAAGAAGATTGAGAACCAATGCTGGTAACACTCTCTGGAATTGTTACTGTTCCGATTCCACTTCCAGTAAATGCATCTGCCTCAATTGTAGATACAGAATCTGGAATAACCAGACTGTACACATATGGACACTCGCTAAATGCAGAAGAAGAAATGCTTGTCATCCCATCTGCCAATTCTAAACTAGATTTTCCCATTGGACAATACAAAAGTTGCGTTTTGGAAGCATCATACAGCGCGCCTCCCTCAGACGCATAACTTCCGTTACCGCCCTCAACAGAAATGTCACTCAAATTACTACAACCATCAAACGCGCTCAAATCAATGGAAGATGTTGCTGCCGGAATCACAATCTCCGAAAGACCTGTACAGGAACCAAATGCCTGAGAACCAATACTTCCAACAGAACCTGGAATGCTGATGCTTCCCAAACTGCTACAACCATAAAAAGTCAACTCTGGAATCGAAGACATTCCCCCTGAAAAACTTACAGAGGAAAGACCACTACAACCTGCAAGTACACCGCTTCCCATTGATGTGACAGAAGAAGGGATAGAGATATCAGATAAACCTGAGCAATTATTAAATGCTCCACTTCCAATCTCTGACACACTGGAAGGTATGCTGACAGCTCCAAGACTTCCACAGCCATTGAAAGCTCGCGCGCCAATAGAACTTACACTATCAGGAATAGAGATAGAACCCAAACTACTACAACCATCAAAAGTCTCTGTAGGAATCGATGACAGTCCTCCAGGAAGCTCCACATATCCTAATGCACTGCTACCATAGAACACACCCGTTCCGAGACTTACTGGTCCGCCAAATACCACACTTCCAAGACCTGTACATCCTGAAAAGCTATAGGATCCCACACTGGTAATGTTTGCTGGAACTGTTACACTGGAGATATTTCCATTTCCTGCAAAAGCATAATCACCAATCCCTGTCGCAGTTGCTGGAAGAATAATATCGCCTCCTGCTCCATTATAACCTGTGATCACTGTGCCATCCATCGTGTACACGCTGATATCCTCCTGTGCCCTTGCCTCCATAATAGGGCACAGTACCAGGTTCAGAGCCAGTATCAGCATCAGACTCAAACACCTGCCTAACATTTTTTTCATCCTCTCGTCCTCCTTGCATTACCTTTCTTACTTCTTTTCACATTTCTTTGCCACAATAAACAATCTTCCATCCTTGGTATAGTTGTTACAGGTGGAAAGTGTTAATAATTTATCTCCATACGAGACCTCAATGTCCTCGTCCATAATATTCAATGCTTTGATATTTTCCACATAACGTTTAAAGGCTTTTTTATTTCCAGCATCGATAAAATCATAATACTTGAAACTGCTATCATCTTCCTCTACCTTTGAAAGGCAGACTGCTATGATTTCATACTCTGCTTCCTCGTAAATTGTATCAAAGGTAATGCTTTTGTGTTCCTGCCAATAATTCTTGTCCAGGTATTCTTTTAAGCCCCCAAACATCATTCCAGATTTCATATTATGTCCATAGACCACCATGTTGTCATTTGGTTTTTCCAGATCATTTCTAGAATCAAGAAAAATAGAACCATTGATATCCGATTTGCCATCAAAATCATGATCTAGATAAAATTCACTGCTTTCAGAGACTGCCTGCATAACCGGATAATCAATTTCTGTTCCTGGTATGGTGATCCATCCTGCGAAATCAGAATTTTTTTCATATAATTTCTGATATTTGGATAAAATTTTCGGTCCCTCAGGTTCCGTAAACTCTGCCGCATGGACTTCGTTCTCCACGGTCTTTGTCTCCGCCACAACTAGCTCCTCCTCCATCTCCGGCTTCTTTAACACATCCAACAGCTTGGAGGAGAGCCAGCCAGAGGCAGCGGAAATTTCTTGCTCACTCTTTAACTGCTCCAATTCCTTTGCTTTCTGCTGATCTCGATACTCGCTTCCGAGAAATATCAGAAAACATACTACTGCTCCAGCCATACAGAGCGCTCCAATCACCTGACTGGGCGATACTTGCTGAAGTCTTTTTGTCATTCTTCTACCAAAGGAATTTCTGGACATGCTGCGGTAGTCCTCTGCCACCAAATCCGAGAGGTACAGCAGATAATCGTCGCCGATAACGCTTTTAAACACAATTTTCCCCTCTCGGATCAGCGTATAGAGCCGCTGCGCCACCCCAGGTTCATTGATATCCATTTTTTTTGACATGTATCTGATTTTTTCTATATCGTCCAGCGCTTCTTGATATTCAGCGTAGGAATCAAATTCGAATTTTCCAATACAATATACTTTTCCCATATCGATATCAATTTCCTTTCCTCCGTGCCGCCTTTCTTACTTTTTAGCTTTCACGGATTTTATAGATGAATAACCGCTGTAATAGGTTCCCGTCTTATCCTTTTTACACACGCGGATCTTATAATAATAAGTCTTTCCTTTCGTTGCCTTTTTGTCCGTGTAAGAAGTCTTGCTGGTAGATGCAAGCTTCTTATATGTGCCTTTCTTGCTGGTGCTTCTGTATATTTCATAACTACTTGCGCCTTTGATCTTCTTCCATTTTACCACAACTTGTTTTGATTTTTTGGAAGTAAGACTTGAGATCTTGGCTGCCTTTGGCGCTGTGCTAGTCTTGATTTTTACAAAGGGACTGTAATAATAGTCTCCGTTCTTAATGACAAATCCTCTCACACGGAATGTTTTGGTCGTACCTGCTTTCAAGTTGGATACTTTCGCCTTATTGACATCCTTCTTCCTTACAGACGCCACTTTCTTATTACTGGAATTGTAAATCTCATATCCACTAAACAACTTATTCAAATTCCAAGTAAATGTAATACTGGTATCTGTATATTTTGAAACCTTTACTCTAGTGACTGCTGGAACCTTAATATTAAAATTCACGGTCTTTAATCCAGTAAAGTTTCCTTTTCCTTTGATCACTACGCTTGCTTTTCCAGGATTCTTATTTTGTGAATAACTTATCGTGTAATCTGTTCCCTGGGTCAGAATGAGTCCTTCACTGCTAACTACAACTTTTGGTTTCTTCTCTTTGCCATCATATGTCTGGTCAGAAATACTCGTCACATTTGCCCTTCCCAGATTCTGAGGCATAATCTTAAAGGTTGCCGTCTGCGTGCCACGGTATATATTAATTCCTGTAATAGTTACGGTCGCTGTTCCTGCATTTACATTATCACTGTATGTTACCTGATAATCCACTCCCTTGCTCAGGATATTTCCATTGTCCTCCACACGGACCACTGGGGTAATCGCTGCTCCTGTGTATGTGTAAGCTGCCGCGATCCCCTTAATCACTGTAGCATCGGAAAATTCCCTTGCAATATCAAATGTGACAACTTTTGTTCCAGTATACCATCCCATACCAGTAATATTAATCTTAGCAGTTCCTCGTGCTATGTTATCCTCGTATTCCAGGGTGTAATCTGTACCCTCCACCAACACGACTCCTGCAAAAGATACCTCCGGCTTCGGTGTCACTGGCTCTCCTGTGTACTGCTGAACTGGAATGCGTGGAACATCAGCCAAATTGATTGCTCCCAAAATACGAAATTCTTTTTGAAGACTTCCTGAATAATTTCCTGTTCCTGTAATCGTCACGGTCGCCGTTCCAACTGCCACATTTCCTGTATAGGCAAGCGTGTAGTCTCGGTTGAGCTCTAATACCTCATTAATTTCCTCGCTCTCTCTCTGGAAAATAAGGCTGATATCTGGCGTAACGCCATTTCCCGTATAAACCTGATCCTCGATATCTGCCAATGCCATCTCTGGATCCATACCTTCTTCTGTTCCAATGCTCTTAGGATTAATTACAAACTCTGCCTGTGCTTCCCCTGAGAAATTTCCAGCGCCTCGAACAATCACGGTTGCCGTTCCTGCGTCTGTATTATCCACATACTCAACGGTATAATCTTTCTCTGGTGTCAGAACAATTTCTGTGTCGCCTAAGGATACAGAGACCTCCGGAGTAATCGGCTTGCTGTTGTATTCCTGCTCTGGAATGTCTGAGATTCTAAAATCTCCTGCCGCATCAATCGGCATAATATAGAATGGAACCTGTCTCGTCCCTGTATAATTGCCCATACCATGAACTGCAACATATCCTGTTCCTGCCTGGATGTTATCTGTATACTCACCGATGGTGTAATCCACATCTTCTTCCAAAATGGTTCCATCTTTGGCTTTCACTTCCACCGTAGTCGTCGCTGGCTCGCCTGTATAGAACGCATTTGCCGCATTCGTAATCAAATCTTCATTATCTTCTGCAAAACTTTCTGGTTCTATGGTAAAGGTCTTGCGAATGGTTCCCCCATAAGCATCCTTTCCAGTAACAATAATTGCCGGAGCCTCCTCACCAATACTTTCTGACGCAGCATTGACATTATTTACATATTCCACGTCATAGGCATCTGGTCCCAAAACTTTTTGCTCTATACCGTCCATATAAGAAACTTCAATCTGAGGCTTCTTTTCTGTTCGGTCATAAATCTGTGGTCCATCGGTTATTGTAACCATCATATTATCAATGGGACGACGGATAATATTAAAATTCAACGTCTTTTGATTCCGATAATTCCCACCTTCCACTGCTTTGATTACAACGCCTGCTGGATTATCTTCCGTGGAGATATTTACATTATTCACATAGCGCTCAATCGTATAGTCTATATTCGGAGTCATAGCAACACCATGGTTATACACTTCAATCTCTGGTGTAATTGCTTCTCCTGTGTAAATAAAAGCATTTTGATACTCTTCTGTATTCAGACTTCCTGTAAATGTCGCTGTGATATCTCCCTGATCCGCTGCAAGGTCCTTCGGGATGATATTATAATACTTTGTGATCTTTCCTCGGTAACATCCGATTCCCTTGATCACCACAGTGGGTCTCTCATCCTCATTCTCTGCGTTCTCACTAGCCACATTGATATTGTTCTTACATTCTTCTTTGACAATTTCAAAATCCACGCCTTCCTCCAAAATCTTTGGCTCCGTGGATTCCTGACAAAGCACACCAGAATAATCCTTAAACTTCAACTGCGGATAGACCGCCACGATTCCATACGGAACGTTATGGTCATATTCCAAATGGATGTAAGAATTGGGCTGATCCACCACATCCAGGCTGGCCATAATCTTAAAGGTCTTATCATAGCTTCCACTGTAATTACTCTCTTCTACCCCAGAGATCGTTACGGTAGCTTCGCCAATTTTCACATTATCCTTGTAAGTTATCTTATAATCCTGATTTTCAACCAAAAGCTGCTGAACGGGTCCAGCTTGCGTCGTCTTGCTCCAGGTCACAATAATTGCATTTCGTTTATCTGTTGGATCCTCTGGATTAAATGGGAATGTAACTGGTTTTCCAGTATAATCCATCTCTGGTTCAATTCCAGCCACTGGATTCACAGTATCAATGGTCTCCTGGGACAACTCTCTTGGGTTTACCCGGAATTCCATCTGAAATCCACCTTTATAATTTCCGTCGTACTCTCCATCTTCATTCTTATGCGCTGTGACAGTCACTGTCGGATATACACGCTCTCGGCCACCCGTTGGACTCAGGGCATAAGTATATACATCCACATTGTTTGCTGCTGATAACACATAGTCATAAGTATCGCTATCAGACGTCCCTTCTACGATTCCAGAAAGATTTGTGCCCTTACAGGTTATGTTAAGTTCTGGTATAATGGGAGAACCAGTATATTCATACCCTTCCTCCACCAGACCTGTCACATCCAAATCTGGATCCTTCTGTATACCATCTCCTTCGATAGCATTCGACAGATCACGCTGCTTAATATCAAATTCTGCCTCTTTAGAATTGACATAATTCCCTGTCACCTGACCGTCTGCGCCTTCCACCTGGGAAATGATCACTTTCGCTTTTTCGTCTTTCCCCTCAGTAGCGTTTTCATGATTCTCATATCGTACCTGATAATCCACACCCTTTTCCAATTCAACGGTTTTCTTTGTTCCATTAAAAGAGGTATAGGTGTATTTCACCACTGGTTCTGGTGTATTGGTACTAGAACCATCCGCATTGGCAGGCGTATAGATCCAATCCTCCACTTCCAGAGTCGTACTTTTTGCTGACAAGTCTCCACGAATTTTAAATTCTCTCGTGACTGTTCCAGTAAAGTTGTCGCCAATTCCGGTTATTGTAATGGTTGCCGTACCGATCTCTGTATTGTTCTCATAAGACACACTGTATTCTGTCTCATCCAACGGCCTAGCGTCGCCTTTCGTTCCATCCAGCCTTACTGGCGTATACATTACCTCAAGTTCTGTCTGTACCACTGCATCCTTATTGAACTCACTAAAGTCCACGCCCTCTGCATCTCCGGCGAGTACCTCGTCCAGCACCACATCTGTCACCAAATTTTCTACTGTGATATTCCCAGCAGGCTCAGCATAGGAAGCTCCAATATCATACTTCTCAATGGTAAATTCCATCTCATGACTTCCCTCATAATTGGGGGCCACACCATTGATAGTAAGTTTTCCCGTTCCGGCATTCACATTCGGCACATTCGGCGCCACCACATTATCCGGATTATAGTTCACCGTATAATGGGTATCTTTGGCAAGTGTATTCCCATTATGGGTAATAGTTGGAACTGGATTAATCTCAAATCCAGAATAAACATAGCTATCTTCCACGTTAGAAATAACATATCCGTTCTCATCCAGAGGATCATCCGAAAGATTCATAGCACGGATATCAAACTCTAAATTCTGTATTCTATTATAATATTTTCCGATACCAATAATCTCCGCCGTAGCTCTTCCCACATTGAGATTATTTTGGCAATTAATTGTATAATCTGTGTCCATTGTCAGAGAAGCTCCATTAAACGTAATGTCAGCATTCGTCGGCACAATGTTATTGCTGGTATAAATCTGTGTTGGAATCGAGGCCTTTGTATAACCATTGGAATCCTGATAGTCTGAAAGGTCTCCCTTGATGGTAAACTCATAGGTTACAGTTCCGCTATAATTCCCCTTTGCCTGAATCTGCACCTGGGCTGTCCCCAACTCTTTGTTCTTGCTGAACGTTATCTCACAATCTGTTCCTGGCTGGAACGTATAATCTGAATCGGTAATCGGATTATGGTAAATTACTGCCAGGGTAGGAACGATCTCCTTACCTGTATATTTATAATAGCGGTCATCTGGAGTTTGTGTTGTATCACTATAGTTATATCCTTTATCTGTATCTGTTACTCGCAACTGTGCGGCTGAGATACCTCTTGCCGTAATTGTATAATTTCTAACTGTCTCACCAGTAAAATTCCCGATTCCCCTGATTGTTACGCTTTTGGAACCCACTTCTATATTTTCATTTGGATCGTATTCTACCATATAATCCCTGTCAAGAACCAATGCAAATTGATTATAATTCAGTGTAATATCTGGTATCACAGGAGTTCCCGTATACTCTACCGAGGAAGGCATCGTAATTGTCACTCCATCTGAAAGATTCCGAGGAACGATCTTAAATTTTCTGATAATTGTACCTTCATAATTTCCTGTACCAATAACACGCAGTTCCGCTTCCTCTCCTACATTCAGATTATTGGCATACTCCACGGTGTAATCTCGCGGAGTAGAGAGAGTCCCTAGATTCTGCACCTGCACATTGATATTTGGTTGTATATCTCTTCCAGTGTAGGGAAATTCCTGACCTGTCGTAACCCCAGTGATCGTAACATTCTGTTCTGTTAATTTTGCTGGCTTAATCGTAAATGTTTTGGGATTGGAAGTACCTGTAAAATTTCCTTTTCCCACTGCAACCACACTTGCTGTATCAACCCCAGCATTGGTATTATTGTCATACCTCAGGTCATAATCCTGTCCTGCTGTTAACTTGTCGCCCTTATAGCGAAGTTCCACTCCTGGCGTCTTAGGCCGGTTGTCAAATGTATAATCGAATGTCGCTGGAACAAAAGTCATCTGAACCTCTGGATCGGTCAGTTCACGTGCTTTTACTGTATAATTCATAGTCACAGGATCACCCTTTAACTGTCCTCCAGGAACAGGGATCACCCTAAGTTGATGGCTTCCGGCTCCAAAACCGTTATCCACAGGAACAACCGTATAGTCTGTTCCCTCTACATATGTTGTTGTACCATTCGATACTGTTACTTCTACTTTACTGTACTGATTGGTGCCATCATATTTACATCTGGAATCATCAATTTGAATCATCTTTTCCGAAAGCTGCGTGGCAACAATCTTAAAATATATCGTTCTTTCTCCATTATACTTATTATTCTTCCCTTTAATTTTAAAGGATGCCAGTTTATCATCGGTAGACTCTACCGTATTATTTTTAAAATCACTGACAGTATAATCAATGTCTGGCTCCAATCTTCGATTCTGATAATCTGGATCATACACATAGATCTCATCTGCTGTAAAAGTTACTCCTGCACTGTCAAGAGGCTGATCTGGAATTGGATCCACCGTAAGATTCAAATCAACACCATCGACCTTGTAACTGTTCTGGTAACTGACCATTTTACTAATTGCAAAGTTCTCTTCTTTTGTAAGCCCTTCATATCTTCCCAGACCAACTACGCGCACAATTGCATCTTCTGTGGCATAGCGGTTATTATCATATTCTACTTTATAATCTTTATTTTCTTCCAAATCCGCAGTATCATACTTCACATTAGTAACCTTTGGCCTGGTAATTGGATTTCCGTTTTGATATAAACATACCAGTGGATCATACCGAAATGTGAGTAGCTCAGCATTTAATTCATACACATTAAACGTCGCAGTCGCTGTATCTGTATAATTATTCCTTCCAGTCACATTTACAGTAGCGATTCCAACACGATCATTGTCCGTAAATGTATAGGTAAAATCCACGCCAGCAACAGACACCTCTGACATCTGCCCACGCAATGTCTCATCCCGTTCCTCATCCCTTAAAGTTACAACAGGGGTAGGCGGGGTTGCGCTGTTCACTAAACGCTGATCGGCAATTTCTGCAATCATATCATCAGAAATAGGCTTAGGTTCTATCGTAAATGATGTTGTTGCAAAATCTGTATCGTCATTGGCGTTGGTCACCCTAACAATAGCCGTATCGTCTCCTGCATCAATATTATTCTCATAGCTCACCGTATATTGACTCGGATCCACGATAATATCATAGAAATCTTTCACCTCTGTAACCGCTGGTTTTTTCTGACCACCATCATATATCTGAGGCGTCGTATCCAGCGTAATCTTCGCGCCCGCAAGCGACAACGGCTCATCTTCCGCATACACTGTAAAGCCGGACAAATTCACCATCCCGGCTATCATACAGATGCTTAACACCCATGCCAGCATTCTTCTGGCTAAAATCTTGTGCATAATCTTCTCCTCCCTGTTTCTCTTTTTCAGCTCTTATCCTTTCATACTGTAATAGTATATTATTAATTTCTTCGGCACCTTTGTATGGAAAGATAATAGCTGAAGGTAGATTTCTTTTCATATTTCTCTCCTGCCGATTTTTTATCACCTAAAAGTATAGCACAAACTGGTTTGAGATACAATTATTTCTTAAATTTACATTTCCATGTTCTGGATGGAAATCCTTTTTGTCTAGAGGTGTCTAGTGTATTGACCACTTGACATTTCTAATGAGCCAACATATAACTTCATTAATATAATGAAGAACTACATTCAGGGCATTTTATCATTTGTTGGAGTTGCTCTTCTTTTTCTGCCTTGAATGTGGTTCTTCATAAAAAATATTATATCACTTCATTCGTTGAACTGCAATATATACTTAAGAACCATTTTCGACACCACCTACTAGGAGCATACGATACAATTTCTCAAAACAACTAATTTTCTGCTGCAAAATATCCGAAAATAAAGATACTATAAAGAAATTGCAAAATAAGACAAAACATATTCTTGATGCACAAAATCTATATGGAGGTGATGACATTGAAAACAGCTCAAACACAGATATTTGATTCCATGGAACATGCCTTAAGGATGCAAATTCAGGCAAATGCTGAGAGACGCTCTGCCAGAGCGGAACGGGAGCAACGAGAATTTAAGGAAAAACTAATGCGTGCTGCTGCCAGCAAAATGGAAATAGAAGGCATGGTGTCCGGGGTAAAGGGCACACAGGATGCGGTTCGCAGAGATCAGCTTATGACGATGATGTTGGCTGGATTTTAATTGAACAATGGTTAATTTTTTTAACTGAAAATTGGAGAAAATTCAATTGTGTGGGAAATTCCGATCTGTTAAAATAGCGGTAACAACATACTTTGATTGAAGAAATGGAGGAACCGCTATGGAGATTGGGAAGGTTATTCAAAAATATAGAAAAGAATTGAATATTACCCAGGAAGAAATGGCCAATCGGCTGGGGGTTACTGCCCCAGCCGTTAATAAATGGGAAAGAGGGGTTACCCAACCTGATATCGCTTTACTTGCCCCTATCGCCAGACTTCTTGGCGTTCCCTTGGACACCTTGCTGTCCTTCCAAAAGGAACCTACAACAGAGGAAATATCAAAAATCATCAAAACACTTGACCACATGTTTGAAATTTCTTCTTATGAAGAAGCATTCCACTATGCCGCCGATATCATTCATAACTATCCGAATTGCCATATGCTGATTTGGCAGTTAGCTATCATTTTAGACGCCAGATGTGTACTGAATAAGACGATCGACGCTACCCTCTATAAACCACAGATTATCCGATGGTATCTTCGCGCATTGGAATCACAAAACCCTGAAGTAAAAAGACACGCTGCGGATTCTTTATTTCATTACTATCTAAATAAAGAAAATTACGAGGAAGCGGAACGTTATCTCTGCTTTTTCCCAGAAGAGAGCACAGACCGAAAACGTCTGCTGGCAGAGATTTATAGTAAGACAAACCGACGATCTAACGCCTATAAAACATACGAAGAATTATTATTTTCAGAATATCAGACACTAAGTGCTGTGCTGCACCATTTATATTTACTATCTTTGGAAGATCAGCAAATTGACCAGGCCAAAATGTGGATCGATAAAGCAAGTCAATTGGCAACTGTATTTGATATGGGATTGTATCACTCAGAATCATGCAAATTGGAACTGGCTACATTAGAGAAAAATGTATCAGATACTCTTTCCATTGTCAGACACTTGTTGGCATCCTTTGCGCAACTCTGTGCATTTACAGACTCTCCTATGTATACTCATATGGAATTTAAGATGGTAGCAGAATCCTTTTATGAAAAGCAGCGAAAAAATTTGGTGGCTGCATTACAAGACAGAGAAACATTTGCTTATATGAAAGGTAATGAAGAATGGGAGGCGTTGGTATTTGAAACCAAATCATAAAAAAGTGCTGCATGAAAAGACCATATACGACATTTTCATGCAGCACCCTTCGTTTCACTTATCTACCTATTATTTTCAGACATCTTCCTGGGTGAATCACCCGATTCTGTAACAGTTACTTTATCATGGCTCGCAGAAGCATAATGTGATACTCCTCATCCTTGATAATTCTGGCCAACACCGCATTGACACAATCATCTTTTATCATCTTCATATGGGCTTCATATTGAGCTATCGCTGCTTTCTCAGCCTCTATATCTGCAAGCAACATCCCTTTCACCTGTTCTGGAATGGTAAGATATTCTGGTGTCCACATCTTGCGTCTTCCATCACGAAACTTTGCTGTAAAATCAATCTTGCCACCCAATAAGACAATCAATTCTCCCAATTTCTGTAAATGCATCATCTCTGCCATGGCTATCCCAAGAAGAGTTCTGGCCAGTGGACATTTTTCACAAGAGAGACGATTTTCATTATTAATATATTGGGTGATCGCGGACAATTCCGAAACAGAACCACAATAATCAATGCTCAACAGATTGGCATATGCCGGATTTTTCCCACGCACCTGAATAGGAGGATAAGGTAAATCTGCCATGAAAGGACGCAACCCCTCAAAGCTGCAATTATTCACTATGACATTTCCCGTTTGTTCCATACACAGTATCTCCTAATACGTCATATTATTTTTATATAAACAGTAGCCAATGAACTGCTGCCTATATATGATAATATACTGGGATTTTGAAATACTGTGCCATTTTTCTTAAAAATATCGTCCTTCAACTTAAGATGTCTTATCAAAATATCTTTACACAAGAGATAAGCACTTAAAACAGACTCTAAGATTCAAATCTCCGTTTCAAGGCCCGTTCTGTTGGAACGATAGGCACAATCATTGCAATACACTGAATAAAACTCAAAATTCCTCCTACTGCTCCCACACAGTCTTTATCCTGGCCAACAACCATTAGCATCACAATCACAGATACCACCAGAAGAATCCACCCTACCCAAAACCAGAGCTTCCCAAAATACAGATGTGCAAACAGCCAGGTATCTTTATTTTTCATGGAACGGGAAGTCCGATAGCCATACATGCCATTAATTTCCTGCGGAGGCTTCTGCCAAAAGACCTTGCCACACAGAATCATGACTGCTGGAATCATGAGATCCATGATAAACATAAAAATCCAAAACCACATATGATTCCCTCCCTTACTGAAACCGCACTTATTCCACTGACTTTTATCTCATATACAAACCAGCCAGTCTCATATCTGGGTCAAAAGTGATAGTAAAAGTCACTGATATATTTTCATAAATCGCTGAAACCTGCACAACAGCAAATACCTTTCCTTGCTGGGTCATCTCAGCCATGTATGGTTTGCCCAGAGACTGGAATGCACCCCAATCTTTTGAAATTTGCTCTTTGATGGGTTTAAAAGTCTCCTCCGTGAGGACCCGCTCCATGACTGGAATGCATTGTTCCCGCAGCGAAGCATAGTCGTTCTCATTCAACATCTGCACCACTTCACTGAGACGC
This sequence comes from uncultured Lachnospiraceae bacterium, assembly GCA_910580015.1. Lineage (GTDB taxonomy): Bacteria > Bacillota > Clostridia > Lachnospirales > Lachnospiraceae > Petralouisia. The sequence continues at coordinate 28,308 of CAJTVT010000018.1, read as the reverse complement.
GCTGTGATCTCCTGCTCTTGAAACCTGCCATCAGAGCCAATTTCTGCGTATTTTGGACTCAGCCACCAGGCAACCACAGCGAGGCAAACCAATAGCAACAGCACTGCACTCAGTATACAAGTCATTCTTGTCCTGCGAAATTTTTTCTGTTCCTGCTCTGGAAGGTTTTCATTAAATTCTTTTGCAACGGTATCAATGCTTCCCATGCGTTCTAATATTTCATTCATTTGCTCTCCCTGTTCTCTGGCCGCTGAAATGTCAGATAAAAGTTGCTGTCTAAGCTCTCTGCGCTGTTTCCCAGAACATTTTACTCTTCTTATAACTGCATTTACATATTTTTCTGCCGTCATCGCTATCCCTCCATAATATTATCAATTTTTTCCGAAACATTTTTCCACAAGTTAAAAATTTCTTGTAGCATTTTCTGCCCCTTTTTGGTGATATGGTAATATTTCCGTGCCACTCGCTTTCCATCTGGTTCACTCCATCTGCTCTCCACCAATCCATCTTCTTCCAACCGATAAAGTATGGGATATAGCGTTCCCTCCTTTAATGAAAATATCTCACCACTTCGCTCCTTCAGTTCCAAGATAATTTGATATCCATATTTCGCCTCCTGTTCCAGCAGCTTCAAGATCACCATATCCAGGACTCCTTTTTTCATCTGACGCTCATACTTTTGATTCATTGACACCTCCACTCCCTAATTTACGCATATATATAATACTTAGTGTTACTAAGTATTATATTAAACAATATAAGAAATGTCAAATAAAATGCAAAAATGGTTGGGAATTGTTTGCGCAAAAATTCCCAACTATCCAAAAGAACAGAAAAAAGAGGCAGAAAAGCACATGGCTATTCTTACAATTAACCTCTCAACGTCTGAAAGACTATATGTAACACATGAAAACTACTTTCTTTCTATAAAATATAATTGTATATATAAAATGGAATCTTTCGTAGAGTATTTTCATTATGATTGTTATTTTGGCAAAGAATACAAAATAACGTCAAAAACTGTCATGTTTTGCTCTTTCCGATTGTTTTATTGTTGAGGTGGGTGTTTTAGATACAGCGAAAAAGTCTCCTACAATTTTAATACAGGAGACTTTTTCGCGTTTGTTTGAAATGAAACAGTTATTTATGAAAATCTTATCTTTGCGCCTCGTCAATGACCGCTTTACGCACATAATCCACATTTCCAGCGGACATACTGAATTCGTCTAACCCAAGCTGAAGCAGCTTATGTACTGCATTCACGTCCCCAGCAAGCTCTCCGCACATCCCTACTTTACGGTTGTACTTATGACCTGCCTGAATAATCATTTCGATAGCCTTTAACACCGCTGGATGGAAGGGATCGTATCTAGATGCTATCTTCTTATTTCCCCGATCCACGGCCAGAATATATTGCGTAAGGTCATTCGTTCCAATACTGAAAAAATCTGCTTCTTTTGCAAATTCCTCAGCCAAAAGCACACTAGCAGGCGTTTCCATCATCATCCCCGTCTCGATATTTTCGTCAAAGGGAATCCCTTCTCGCCGCAATTCCTCCTTGCATTCCTCTGTGATAGCCTTTGCCTGTGCAAGCTCTTTCAAAGAAATCATCATAGGAAACATAATGCGAATATGTCCAAAAACGCTTGCCCGAAGAATTGCCCGAAGCTGTGTCTTGAATAATTCTGGCATATCCAGAGAAATTCGAATGGCCCGCCATCCCAAAAATGGATTCTCCTCTGGGTCAAATTCATAATAAGGTAGACTCTTGTCTCCGCCGATATCCAAAGTCCTTATCGTGACCTCTTTTGGGCAGAGATTCGCTGCCTCTTTATAGACCACAAATTGTTCTTCTTCTGTGGGAAAATGGCTGTTCTCCATATATAGGAACTCTGTGCGAAACAGTCCAACACCATCAATGTTTTTGTCCAGAGCAAGTTTGATTTCCTCCGTATTTCCCACATTCACACACAGTGAAATTCTTTTTCCCTCTGAAGTAACTGGTTCCATGAAACGGTATTTCCGAATGTTTTCCTGTTCCTTAACCTCTTCCTCCAGAAGTTTCTTATATTCTGCCAGAACCGACTCTTCTGGTTCTACTACGATCTTGCCGCTTTTGGCATCCATACAGATCCTATTTCCATTTTGTACTTTTTCTAAAATACCTGTGACACCTGTCAAGGCTGGAATCCCATAGTTTTTCGCCATAATCGATACATGGCTGGTAACTCCTCCCTCTTGTGTAAGGATCCCTTTCACATATTTTGGATTCATCTTCACTGTGTCAGAAGGAAACAAGTCTCTCGCCACCACGATCACAGGCTCTTGAATAGCTGCAAGATCCTGAACCTTAATGTTCTTACATTTTATCAGGAATCGTTTTCCAATATCCAGCACATCCGCCTTGCGTTCCCGCATATACTCATCATCCATCTGCCCAAAGATCGCCGCCACTTCCTCCACGGTCTCAGCGATCGCCTGCTGCACATTTTTTTCACCAGAACGAATTCTTCCCAGCACTCCCTCCTGCAAAGTAAAATCATCTGCAATTGCCAAGTGTGCTGCAAAAATGGAATTTTCCTGAGCAAGTTGTTCTAATTCTGCCAGAACTGCACGCTTTACTTCCCCAAATCGCTCTTCCTCTTGTTCTATTTGGTCCTTATCCACCACATAGTGATCGGGAGTTAAATCCGGTTCTTGGTACAGATAAGCGGGTGCAATGGCGATCCCTCTGGACGCTGTCTTATCCACTCTGATCTCTACCATAAACTATTCTCCCAATCCACTCTCAATCAATTCCACTAAGCCCTTTAAATCTTCCGCTTCACTTTCGCCTTCGCACTGCAACTCAATCTCTGTGCCACATTTAATACCAGCTGCCATAAGATTTAAAATGCTTTTTACCTGTACTTTCTTGTCTCCTATCAGGATCCATACGTCAGAATTACATTTCATAGCTGCCTGCGCCAAGATCCCTGCTGGCCTTGCATGAAGACCAGACTCATTTTTCACTGTCAATTTCTTCGATACCATAAGATTCCCTCCCTTAATCTAAGGTCACGCCAAAATGATCAAACAAAATTCGCTCTGCTTCTGCGTTCCACATGCCACGGTTCCGTTTGCATGCGTCACTTAATTTTGCAAACAATGGATCCGTCTTTCCTAATTCTGCAAAATCATCAATGGCGGTCAGTGGCATGTCAAACTGTGTATATGTGAGCTTTTTTCCTCCAGGTATATTGGGAAGATTCAAGGTTGCATCTGTGATACTGTCAATGCCTCCCACATGTGTCACCATGACAGCCGGTTCGATTTTTCCTGCTGCTGCAAGGCGGTTGGCCTCTATCAGATCGTCATTGTTGCCCCCTGTAGTCCCCAGAATATGAGTGCTAGTGTAATGTGCATTATAGAGGTTAATCTCTGCCTTAAACTGATTATCCGTAGGTCCTGCAAAGAAATTCATACAGCCATCAAATGCCAAAAGTTTATCTCCCATCTCTGCCACCTGGCGAATCGGCACATACACAAATACATCATCATATCCATGACCTTCTGTCAAAGCAAACAACGCTTCAATCGGCTCTTCCATTGCCGCGGTATTTACATACAAAAGTTCCACTCCCTGTTCTTTTGCCTGCTCTTCAGGTATCATCTTCCTCGCCCTTGCAATCTTTTCTTCACTGACATCTGTTACCACAATGCGCTTTGGTTTATTTTCAAACTGAATCCCATAGCTAACCGCTCCTAAGCCCATTGGTCCACAACCGCCCATAATCAAGATATTTCCGCCTTCTTTTGTTCCCATAGAATGCTCATAATTTCTCTTGTTTGTATGGTAGTTAGCATGATAGCCACCGATAATGCAACTCATAGGCTCTCCCAGGGAAGCCTCAAAAAAACTATCCCCATCATAATTCATCAGACATCCCAGTTCCATCACCTCATGAGGAATAATGCAGTAGGTACAAGCTCCCCCAAAGTATTCATAGGAATATCCTGGTGAGGCCAGACTTCCCTTATAGTTAAGGGCTGGCTGCTGAGCAAATTTCTGTCCTGGCTGGAACTGATCCTGCCATTCTTTCCCTACCTCCACGATAACGCCTGCAAATTCATGTCCCACAATAATTGGATTCGTATCAATATTCTGTGGTGCCCTTTTATGCTTTTTTCCCTGTTCTACCAACTTGTAAGTGGACATACAAATGCTGTCGCTTATCACCTTCACTAATATTTCATCATCCTTAATTTGAGGCAATTCAAATTCCTCTAACCTTAAATCCCTGGCTCCATACATTCTCACTGCTTTGGTCTTCATTACACTCTGCCATCCTTTCTATTCACGCTCTGTTTTCTTTATTGAACCTTCTCTTATTTCATTTTTTCGATGATTACCTGCTCGATCAGAGAAGAGACAACCTCTTTCGCAGGAGGTTTCGTCCCGATCGTGGTCACTGCCCCTGCGGAAACTGCCATACACATTTTTACAGTCTCTTCCATCGGCATTCCCTGACTCCAGGAATAAGACAAGGCAGCTACCATGGCGTCCCCTGCGCCTACCGTAGAATGTGCCTTCACCTTCAAACCTGGACATTTTACCTGATATCCCTCCTGTAGAAACATTGCTCCGCTCTTTCCCATAGACACCGCTACTGTCCCGATTCCCTTCTCCATCAGCTTTTGCGCCACTGACAACAGTTCCTGTTCTGATGCAATATAGTCCATACCCGCATACTGCTCCAGTTCCGCCCGATTAGGCTTGATTATATCGGGTGCCGCATCTAGGGCATTGGTAAACAACTCTCCATCTGCATCCAGAAGAACCTTAGCCCCTTTCTGATGCACCAGATTTGTAATTTCCCGATAAATATCTTTGGAGACTCCCTGTGGCACACTTCCCGCAAGTACGAACAACGTATCTTCCCCTGCATAGCCCAAAAGCTTCTCAAGCAACGCTTTGATATCTTTCTCCTCCACAACTGGCCCTGGCTCATTCAGTTCTGTCAACTCCCCGGAAGATTCGAATACTTTGGTATTGGTTCTGGTCTCCCCAGACACCTCTATGAAATCATTTTCAATCTGCCATTCTTCCATAACATTGCGAATAATTTTACCTGCATTTCCTGCGATAAACCCAGTAGCAAGACTCGTTCCACCCAATTCATGAATGGTTTTTGACACGTTAATACCTTTTCCTCCAGCGTCCAGCTCCACATGATGGATCCGGTTCAGCCCGCCCCGCTCCAGGGCGTCGATGTCCACGGTCTTATCAATAGCCGGATTCATAGTCACTGTAACAATCATGCTGCATTTCCTCCTTTTAACATCTCATACACCTGCTGCGCACTTCCAGAAATCAATCGCTGCATGCCGTCCTCCTCTAGCGCTACCTCAGCAATAGCGGATAAGATTTGCAGATGTTCTTCCCCAACGCCTGCAATTCCAACGACCACTTTTGCCAGTTCTCCTCCCCAGTCCGTCCCCTCAGGAAATACCATAACTGCAATTCCCGAAGCTTTTACCTCTTTCTTTGCCTCTTCCACCCCATGGGGCAACGCCAACTCATTGCCCATAAAGGTGGAAAATGTCTCCTCCCGCTTTACCATTGCATCCACATAGGAGGGATTTACATAGCCCGAATCCACCAGCATCTGCCCTACTGCGCGAATCACGTTCTCTTTCGTATCTGCCTTACACCCAATACGCACATTTTCCAGATACAAAAGTTCCATTTTGTCTGCTACATCCTCTTTTTTTGATTTTTTAAATAACATTGCTGTTTCCTCCTTCTCCTCTGCCCCGTCTGGGGTCGGTTCACTTTCTGTATCTATTATAAGCAGCCCACAACAGCATTTTCAATGGAAAGAAGATAGGCTTTGGCGTCATCGAATAGTGTCAAAATACTGGTTGAAAAATTTCCTTAAATGATGGGACAGAGCCTGACGAATCTCTTCTTTCTCTCCTGTCATAAAAGAGGTAAGTAACTCATAATCTTCGATCAGCCCACTACTGACATAGCCAAAGATCTCACTATTTACTGGTATATTGTCATCCACTGGAATCAACATCACCAGCACTGCGCCGATTTTCTTAAAATATGGATCACAAAATTCCTTGTTGTCTTTTGTCTTGCACACGCAAAAACTTGGACGAATCACCCCTTTGGTCCTGGCATGCAGCAATGCAAAACCAAATTCTGCAAAGACCTGACTTCCCAGCCTTTCCCGCCTTTCCAAATCCTCCTGTATCATCATCTGTCTGTCGCGATAGGGAGACATTTTTTCTGAAATGGCAATCACAAGCTCCTGAAAATTGATATCATTGCTAACCTTAAAAACCTCCATATATTGAAGAATCGTCTTGATCTGCATAGCAAGAATATTCACGCGTTCCAGTTGCAGAGTAAATTCCGTCTCTCCCTGCTTTTTCTGTGGCATCCGCTGGTAATATAAAATTTTCTGCCGTATTTGCTGGATATCCTGGTCATTCAGCAGAGGATTTACCTGTATCACATCTCCCTCAAAGTTGCGCAACCCGATGCTACTGACAAAAAAATCCATTCTACCCACCACGTAGGGAGTCAAATCATTCTGACCAAATGCTTCCAATTGAATGCTGTCACGAAAGATGCGTTCTAACTTGGAGAGCATAAGCCTGGAGATACCGATGCCACTGGCGCAGACTATGCCCACAGACACCTGACGGATATTTTCTCTCTGTTTTTGCATGCGAACCTGTGCTGCCCCAAAATGAATGGCAAGAAAGCCGATCTCTGCCTCAGGGATGGGTTTCCCAATCCACTGTTCCAACACTGCTGCTGCACGTCTGCTATTTGCAAAAATTTCAGGATATGCCTGCTTGATTTCCTCCAACACGGGATTTGATATTTTCATGTCATAAGCTAGACGTATAAAAGTTGGCTGCAAATGGGCAAGGAGACCCTGAATAAACTCGTCGTCCTGCTTGATGGCAAACGCACTCTGACTATCAAATGCATTGATCATCTCATTGATGAGATCCAACAGCTCCTTACGCTCCATTTCCACCGTTTTACGCTCATTCCATTCAATGTTCTGATGCTTTGCCCCCTTAAGGTGAAGGCAGATATAAGCCGTCTCTATCTGCGGAATCTCCGCCTGAAATTCTTCCTGAAGCAGACATGTGATCTCCTGTGCCAGGCTATAATCCTCATCCTGTTCCAGACCATTTGGCCAAAAATCCTTCTGCTCTATAATCTCTCCCTTTAAAATTCGACTCATGGCAATGGAGATATGGAGCACCAGTCCTACATAAGAATGTTCGGTCAATGTCTGCACACGGCTGTCATCCATCCCAGATATGCAGCCTACTACCCGCTTTAACACATCATCTCTTAAAATCTGCCTCATCCCCCCCAATGACGCCCTATCCTCCAAAATCTCCGACTTATCTTCGTAAAATTCCTGAAGCACCCTGGTATCCATATTTTCTTCGATAAATGCACGAATCGCCCTGCGATAACTCTTCTCTGTGCCATTGACTTCTATACCGCTTCCAGGTTTTCTAGTGACAACCAACCGATGTTCTTTGAGCCATCCTTCCACAGCCTCCAAATCAGAACTTATGGTAGCCTCACTCACCTGAAATCGGCTAGCATAATAGAACATCTTCTTTAAACCCTTATCTTTCAATATCTCCAAAATCAAACGTTTTCTCCGGTCATCACGATTACTCACATCATAGTTGTCTGCTCTCTGCAACTCTTCTAACAGTTTTCTCTTGTCCTCTTCTCTGCCGGACAACCAGACTCCTTTTCCCGTCTTCGTCTCAAAAGTAATCTGATATGGTTTTAAGTCGTTTTCAATATGCTCCAGTTCCCGCTGTACAGTCCTCTTACTGACCCCGATCCGAGACGCGAGATCCTTAACTGGGATCACTCCATCCTGTTCCAGCATGGCCTGAAGAATTTGTTTTAAACGCGGTGTCAAATTCATCTTATTGTTTCACTTTCTTAAGCTCCTCAATTAACTGGTCATATTCTGGCGCAGCGAGGAAGTTGGTAATCAGTATCAATTTCGCTTTGGGATTGCTGTGACCTGCTCTTTCTCCAAGCTCTTGATGGGTAACCACAATGTTAATATCTGGTGGAATAGAAGAAACTGGCGTATGACTGATCTCCACATTCTTGATACCTGCTTTTTCCACCTTCTTTTTTAACACGGTGGCCCCCATAGCGCTAGATCCCATCCCTGCATCACAGGCAAAGGCGATCTTGATCACACCACCTTCTGAAAGCTGGTCTGTCAGTCCCTTTGCATCCCGTTTCATGCTGTCTTTTTTTGCTGTGGCCTCTTCCAGGCTGGTATCTTTTCCAGCAAACTTCAGCAAAGGTAACGCAATGGCAAAGGTCACTGCTGTTGAGATAAGCACACCCAAAATCAGCCCCAGATAACAATGCCTTTCACACATCATAATAATAGATATAATACTTCCTGGAGACGCGGTTCCTGTCAATCCCACGTCGAATATGGTAAAAGTCAAGATTCCGGATGCGCCACCTGCAATCACTGCAAGAAGCAACAGCGGATTCATCAGTATGTACGGAAAATAAATTTCATGGATACCGCCCAGAAAATGAATAATGGCCGCTCCTGGCGCGGAACTTTTTGCGCTCCCTTTTCCCACAAGACAGTATGCCAACAATATTCCAAGCCCTGGCCCTGGATTTGACTCTAACAACAGAAAAATAGATTTTCCTACTTCATTGACTTGCTGAATCCCCATAGGAGATAAAATTCCATGATTGATGGCATTGTTTAAGAACAATACCTTTGCAGGCTCAATAAAGATGCTTGTCAAAGGCAGCAGACTATGCTCCACAAAAAATCCCACTCCCATTTCCATAAAGGAATTTAATGTCGTCACAAAAGGTGCAACCACATAAACGGATATACACGCCAGAATTGCTCCGATAATCCCCAGTGAAAAGTTGTTGACCAACATTTCAAATCCTGCTTTTACCTTTCCTTCTATCAGCTTATCAAATTTCTTTAAAATCCATGCAGATAGAGGTCCCATGATCATAGCTCCAAGAAACATAGAGATATCAGATCCTACAATCACACCCATCGTTGCAACGGCGCCAATCACGCCGCCTCTGTGATCTCCTACCACTTTACCGCCCATATATGCAATGAGCAGAGGCAACAGATACTTAGACATAGGTTCCACCAACCCCGATAATCTCTCATTTGGAATCCATCCTGTGGCGATGAACAGCGCTGCAATCAGCCCCCATGCGATAAACGCCCCAATATTGGGCATTACCATACCACTTAATGCCCTGCCAAAAACCTGTACTTTTTCTTTCATTCCATTTACACCTCGCCTTTTTGATTTAATGTTTTGTTTCATTTAAAGCATGATTGGCCAATCACTCTCTTTTAGATACGTTTATTATAACGGCCGAGAGGATATTATTTCAAGAAATAGTAAAGTGGATTTGACACTATTGGTTAATGTCAAATCCACTTTTATGCCCTTGAATATCAAGGCTATTTTCTCACTTTTTTATCTCTTTCTCATCGACCATTGCATGATGCGCCGTTCATTACGATAATCCGCTGATTCTATACTGAAAGGCTGCACAATTACATTTTCACTCTCTTTTCCTGGGTTCAAGGGCTGAGGTTGCACAGTTTCCTCTGGTTTTGTTGCCTCCTCCTGCCCTATCGGAAGATCCACTTCAGGCAAAGACTCTTCTTTTCCTGGCTCATTTTGAACGGGAATCTGTTGATCCCCAGGTTTCTCATAATCTGGCGTACTCTCCTGTTCACCAGGATTGTCCAATCGAGGCGTTGTGTCCTCTTCCTCAATATTCTCTGGCGGTTTCTCTTCTTCTGATGTCTCCTGCCTTAGGTCTGTCTCAGATGCTTTCTGTTCCGCATCTGAAATATCCGCACTCTCAGCGCCGCTGCTATCCTTGGGATGTTCGTTATCCAATTTGGTAGCTTCCTGTTGCTGGCTGGCATCCCCAGATTCCTTTTCGTTCTCCTTCTTTTCTGCTACTTTCTCCCGATCTTTTTTCTCCTTTTTCTCAGCCTTTTTATCCTCTGACGATTTTTCCTCATCCTCGTTCGAAGCGGTCGTCTTTTCAGGCTGCTGTGTATCCTTTTGCCCAGACGCAGGCTCTTTCTCCTTCACCGATGTCTCTGAAAGCTTTAAGTCCAGGGTTGTATAATCTTGACAATACTGAATCAGTTCTCGTACCGACAATTGTTGTACTTGTTCTTCATTCATATCAGTGCATTTCGCCAACTCCGTCTCCAAAAGTTTCCGGCCCTCATTTTCAGATCCACTTTTTGTTTGACGAAATGCTGTCGTAACGCCACAGACCTTCAGCTCAGTAAGCTTTCGGTCAATCCCTTCTCCCAGCGTACGTTCCAAACTCTCACAGACATCCTTACAAGGTGCAGAAAGGGTTACCAAAATCCCTTCATTATCTCTAAGATAAGACTTCTCCACCACATCCTGAATGAGAACATCCAACAATTCCTGTACAGGCTCCTTTTTTTCCCACTTTAATTCTTTTACAACATCTTTTCCATCCTGATTCAGCCCCTTTAGTCCCTCCACCTGGCGCCGCTCATTCATCTCAATCTGTATACTTGGATTAATATCCAAAACCATATATACATGATGTTGACGTTCGATAAACAAACCTAACATACATATACAGAACATAGCCAGGCAAGTACAGAAAGACAGAATATATGCTGGCCTTCTTACCATCTTTCGATTTTTCTTGGACTGTGCAATGGGCTCCTGCATCCAGACCATTCCCTGTTCTTCTGCCTCTTTTATCACTGCTTCAAACACATCTGGCGCAAGCTGAGAAAATCCATCCTCTATTTTCTTTTTCATATCCTTCTTTTTCATATATGTTCACCAAATTCCTTCTGCAATTTCCGGATTCCTCTACTATATCTAGCCAAAACAGTCCCCAAGGGCATATCCAGCAGCTTCGCAATCTCTCGGTGTTTTAACCCGCTTATGTCGTGCATGATGATCAAGTTCCTGTCCTCTGTGGAAAGCGTTTCAAACATTTTCTCTAATACGATCCGATCATCTGTATTGGTAATATCCTCAAATCCCAATTGTTCTTCCATATCCTCAAAACTAATGTCTGCTTCCCGCTCCTTTCTACATTTCATCAGAAAGAGATTCTTGGCAATCTTCATCATCCACGCCATAGGATTTCCTTTTTCCTGGTACTTACGACAATTTTTCAAAATCTGAATATAGGTATCTTGTAATAAATCCTTAGCATCCTCTGCATTTTGTGTATACGAAAGAAGAAATGCATACAATGGCCGGTATGAAAGATCATACAGCTCTTTAAATGCATCCTGCTCTCCCTGGCAAACACGTTCAAACATCCGCTCATCAATATGAACTTTTCGCTTTGGAGCGTCTTCCTTCATTGGGATATACCCCTTTCAGCTTTGGTTAACACAGGTGAGATATTACAAACATCTCTATATCACCAGTTCCTTTTGTACCTATTTCATAAAAAGCACCTCCTCGCCTTTCCCCTGATAATTGGATAATGCGAAAAAAATGCCTTTTATTGCACAAAAATTAAAAATTTTCTATTAATCTTAAGATATCATGAAAAAGATATCATGTGTTAATCATGTTTATTTCTGATTGGCAGGTTCTATATTGATACTCTTTCCTTTTATTTTCGCGCTTGTCATGGCAAGAAGTACCTCTTTTCCATACTCTCTTGGGACTTCCACAAAGGTATACTTATCATACATGTCAATGGCTCCCACCAAATCTCCGGGCATTCCAGTCTCTCCGGCAATCGCCCCCAGAATATCTCCTGGCTTCACATGTTGTTTCTTGCCGATATTGATAAACAACCGCACCATGCCTTCTTCGGCTCCGGTATCTCCAAACTCAAACCCTTCCATGGCAGCTTTCGCATTTTCCTCACTGCCCCCTAAAGCCAGCTTCAAAAATGCTGCTGCAATATCCATAGCAGTATAGTCAGACTCGTTGACTTGCTGTTCTATCATATTGACCATCAGAGTCAGATCTTCTTCTTCAATCACGATCCCAATATGATCCATAATCTTTTCCAGTTTTACCTGGGCTACATCCTCCATACTAGGAATTTTCTGAGCGAGAATCTTGGTCTTACAATAACGTTGAATATCCTTTAACTTATAGACCTCTTTCCCCTTTACAAAGGTAAAAGAACGTCCAGTCCTTCCAGCACGTCCAGTTCTCCCAATTCGGTGTACATAATATTCGTCATCCTGGGGCAAATCAAAATTAAATACTGCCTCCACGTCGTCCACATCTATTCCACGAGCCGCCACATCGGTGGCCACTAGAATCTCTGCCTTGCCACTGCGAAATTTATTCATCACGCGATCTCGCTGTACCTGCTTCATATCACCATGCAGCCCTTCCGCAAAATATCCTCTTCCTTGAAGGGCGCTGGTAAGGTCGTCCACCATACGTTTCGTATTACAGAACACCAACGAGAGCTTTGGATCATAGACATCCAGCAAACGGCTTAACACTTCTACTTTGTCTTTGCGCTTTACATCATAATAGTACTGCTCAATATTAGGAACTGTCAATTCTTTTTTTACCACTTTAATCGTAACAGCATCCTTCTGATATTTTCTTGTGATATCTAAAATTGGTTTTGGCATTGTAGCGGAAAACAACACCGTCTGCCTTTCCTCTGGAATGTACTCAAGAACTGTCTCAATATCTTCCCGAAAACCCATATTCAGCATTTCATCGGCTTCGTCCAATACTATCGTATTCACAAAGTCACACCGGATAGTTTTTCTTCTTAAATGATCCATGACACGCCCAGGTGTACCTATAATGATCTGGGCGCCTCCTTTCAAAGAGCGAATCTGTTTTACAATATCCTGCCCACCATATACAGGCAGTACCTTAATTCCATGCATATATTTCGCTAAATTACGAATTTCCTCTGCCACCTGAATTGCAAGCTCTCTGGTAGGACAGAGTACAATTGCCTGTGTTTTTTTATTATGCGGATCTGCTTTCATCAAAAGAGGTATTCCGAAAGCGGCTGTTTTTCCGGTACCGGTCTGTGCCTGTCCTATCACATCCCTACCTTCCATTACAATCGGAATCGCCTTGCCTTGTATTGGCGTGGCTTCCTCAAAGCCCATTTCCTGAATACCTCTTAATATCTTAGAGTTCAAATTTAATTCATCAAATCTTACTGTTTCCATATATTTCCTTTCACTAACTTATTTTAAGCCTGTTGCTAATCATAACAGAGATATGTTTAAATGTCAAATTTTTAAAATATGGTTGACTTTGTGTTCTAATAGGTGTAGTATCTATTTATAAATTATGTAGTTTTTAATACTACGTGAAATATTTTTTGATACTTTACATATACTGTTCATTAATCAATACATGAAGGAGATGGTATTATATGAAATTCAAATTAAAAGATCCTGGAAGTTCCATTACCCACTTTATCGGAATGTTGATGGCATTGTTTGCTACAACTCCTCTATTAATTCGTGCATCCCTAAATCCTGATAAGATTCATATGGTTTCTCTCGCTATTTTCATCCTGAGTATGGTTCTTCTCTATGGCGCCAGTGCAACCTATCACGCATTGGATTTATCCAAAAAAGTCAACTGCATCCTTCGGAAACTGGATCATATGATGATTTTTGTACTGATTGCAGGCACTTACACCCCTGTATGTGTCATTGTACTCAATGGTACGGTAGGATATTCGCTTCTCGCTCTGGTATGGGGAATTGCCCTGGTGGGAATCCTGGTTAAAGCATTCTGGATTACCTGCCCGAAATGGTTTTCTTCCATATTATATATCGCAATGGGTTGGATCTGCGTGCTGGCTTTCACCCAGATTATGAATTCCTTATCTCAGCAGGCTTTCCTGTGGCTGTTGGCCGGAGGCATTATTTATACCATTGGGGGCATTATATACGCATTAAAGCTTCCAATCTTCAATTCCAGGCATAAAAATTTCGGTTCTCATGAGATTTTTCATCTGTTTGTCATGGGAGGCAGTGTGTGCCACTTTATTATGATGTACTGTTTTGTGGCAAATATGCCAATTCTCTAAGAACGAATCGCACGCCTGTTTTTGCGATAACTGCTGGGGGAAACCCCTTCTGTCTTCTTAAATACTTTGGTAAAATAAAAGTAATCACGATAACCTACCATTTCGGCAATTTGTTCCACAGACAGCCTGTCATCCTCCAGCAGTTCCTTCGCCTTTTGTATTCGCTTTGAGGTGAGATATTTGGAAAAAGACATTCCAAGTATTTCCTTTACGCGAATGCTTAGACGGCTTGCACTGATATTGTATTTGTCTGCCAAGCTATTCAAGGTAATATCTTCCATGTATGACACTTCAATCTCATGAAAAATTCGTTCGATATTACTTTCTGGAACCTCTTCTTCTGACACTGTATGAAGCTTTTTATCTTTTTCCGCAACAAGTTCTCCAAGAACTTCATTTAAATTTTCCTGGCTAACAGGTTTTAAGAGATAGTTGCGTATTCCGAAACGCAAAGCAGTTCGTGCATATTCAAATTCAGCATATCCACTGAGCAAAATGATCTCTGTTTTTAATCCAAGCTCTCTGATTTTTTCTGACAGTTCCAGTCCGTTCAGACCAGGCATACGTATGTCTGTAATCAAAATATCTGGCTGTATTTCCTGTAAGGCTTTTAATGCCCCAATTCCATTTTCCGCTTGCCCGACTACCTGAATGGGCAACTCCGATTTTTCAATTAATTTCTTAAGTCCCAATGTTTCCCAAACTTCATCATCTGCCAAAAATATACTATACATATACTGCCGTTCCCTCCTCTATTTGAGCTGGTACAACGATAACCACTTTTGTCCCCTGATTCCAAACACTTTCAATAGAAAACAACGCATTCTCACCATAAAATAACTTAATTCTCTGATAAATATTTGCCATTCCAATTCCAGTCTGATTCTCCCCCTGTTCCAACATGCTTTTCAATGTATCTAATTGTGTCTGTGTCATTCCACAACCATTGTCTTCCACCGTAAATACCATCCTGTCTTCCCCTGCCATACGTATCACTGCCCGAACCTCACCGCCTTCTATCTTCTGCTCCAACCCATGAAAGACCGCATTTTCAATCAGTGGTTGTAACAGAAACTTTATGATCGGTTTCTCTCCCACACATTCGTCCATTTCCACCAGAACCCGGATCCTGCCCTGAAACCGATGATCTATGATACGAGAATATTCTCGAATATGGGCCACTTCCTCCTCCACTTTTACAATGTTTCCTCCCTTCACCGCAAAGCGGAACAGTTTGGATAATGCCAGCGTAATTTCTGCGATTGCATCCTCTTCATGGTACAGCGCCATCCCTCGAATACAATCCAGCGTATTGTACAAAAAATGTGGATTAATCTGATTGCGATATGCAAGAATCTGAAGCTGCTTTTCTGCCGATTCCATCTGATAAACTTTTTCTCTGGCATTTTGTATCTCGATATTGTTTTCCTTCATGGCATCCAACATTTCATTCAATCGCTGTTCAACAGCGCCGATTTCATCTTGTCTTTTGATGGTAATACGTGCTTCTGGCTCGGTCAACAATCGATTCACAAAACTGTCCATTTCGCGGACAGGCACAATCAACCGTGTATAAAAAAATATCATCATACCGGCTAACATACCAAAGGCAAGGATATTGGTTCCCATGTGGAACCCATTTTCCAAGCCATTTCTGGTATACAACTCTTTCACCGGAATCCTGCTTACTATTTTCCACCCTCCCATTGATAG
Source organism: uncultured Lachnospiraceae bacterium (assembly GCA_910580015.1). Classification (GTDB taxonomy): domain Bacteria; phylum Bacillota; class Clostridia; order Lachnospirales; family Lachnospiraceae; genus Petralouisia. The sequence goes on along the minus strand of CAJTVT010000018.1, from coordinate 12,452 downwards.
ATTTTTGCACTTTACATGATAGTCAGATCCACTATGCATCCAATCTGGTTCCCAGTTTCCTTGTGGATCTCCTCCCTGAACGGCAAGAACTTCAAGATCATTATCCAAAAGGTAAAGCTGTGTATGTTCTGTCGCCTGCTTTTCCTGCAAAAAATCCAACAATTTGTCAGTCTTCATAATAAACACGCACATGCCAATCTGTTGCCCATAAATCTGACTGTTCAAGTTAAACACTGGAAAATAAAACGCGTAATATGGATTATTGGAATTTTTAAAAGAAAAAAGGCTGCTGTACTCCTGCCGTTCCTTTTTGACATGGATAAACTCCATTCCTTCCACTTCTTGTGTCCCTTTTCCCATACTGGCAATCTGCTCCATATCCTTGTCAAACAGATAGATTCCAGCGATATTATTCTCCAATAAAATCGTATTAGAAAACACGGTATTGACATCGTCTGTAGAAATCACCCGCTCCACTGCGTTCTGAAAAAAATAAGTATAAATTGTGGGCGAATATGCAGTGACTGTGGCAATCTGTGTCATCATTCTATCGTATTCTTCCATCAGATTTTCAATCTGTGCCAAATACTGATCATTATAATTCAAAATACTCTTCTTTTGCATCATCCGCATTTGCTGGCTTGTGATCAGAAAGGTTATGATAAGAACCAGCATTAAAATGACTGCCATCATCACAAACTGTTTAAAAATACTTTGCTTCCTTGTTCTTCTCATTGACAAGGCCCCTCTATTCTTTTAATTTACTTTTTGTATTTTATGGTACGCCCGTTGACAATTCTTTTGATATTGTTCATTTTTCTTTTCATCCAAACTGTAAATTCCTAATTCTGCGAGCTTGTCCATCATAATCTGGTATTCCTTCTCAAACTGCTCATTATTTTCTGCCAAAATTACTTTTAATATCTGTCGCTTTTCGCATTCCTTAAGTGCTGTGTCCAAATTCTGCGCCTCTTCATCCAAGGACATATGTAGCAGAGAACTGTCATATTGTTTCGTCCTTTTTGCTTTTCCATAAGCAACTTTAATCTGTGTCTCTGCCTCCTCCTCACTGCCCTCTTCATAAGGTGCAAGTATGCTCCTCTGCCATGCGGTATTGTGGAACATCCACCAGACAGCCACACCAGAATTACCGTAATCTCTTCGCGCCTCTTTGCCTTCTTCTGTAAGCTTTACCAACCCATCATCCAACTTGTAATGTGTCCCCTCATCCCCAAAATCCCACAAAAGCATTCCTTCTTTGCTTGTCATATAATCCAGCCATTTTGCCAGTTCTTTTGGATGTTCACATGTCTTTGATATGAAGGTGTTCATCCATCCTAATCCTACTTCTTGCTCTCTTCCATAGACTGGATGTTTTCCTGTGGAAGAAAGAATCGGTCCAGAAGATACCCAATCTTGGGGCACCATATTGATATTGGCTGTATTGCCCACAAAAGCCAGAACGTTACCACCTGCAATCAATTTCCGTATCTTTGCATTGGACAAGGTCAGCCATTGCGTCTGAAAATATCCATTCTGTACCAACTGGTTTAAAAAAAACAGCGCATCTTTGGCCTCTGGCTGAAGAATTCTATCGATATAGTCTCCCTGTGCATCCACCGACTCTGCCCCAAATGTCTCCAAAAAAAATGTCAATGAATGATCCTGATAATTCTGCCCGTCCAACATAATTGGAATGATTGGCTCCACTCTGTCTTGGTTTTTACGCACTGCCTTTTCAAATACCTGTAGTATCTGCTGATCTGTTCTTAACTCTTCAGGATCAACTTCCAACTCTTTCAAAAGTTCTTTGTTCCAAATGATACCGCTGTTGCTTGCATATTCCACCATATCCTGATAGCATGGAGAACTGGGTTTCCATATCTGTGTAATCTCTCCAATTGCAAGATGAGAAGGATATGCATACCATCCTCCATCTCTTTTCACCAGCCCCTCCTTTACATCCTCCGGAAAATCCTGAAAAATATGGGTATCTGGAAGATATTTCTGAAAAAACTCCTCCAAATCCCAGAACTTCCCAGAAGACGCCAATTGGCTGATGGTTGTAGCATCTGTCACAGTAATCAAATCTGGAAGTGTATCATTCACGAGCATTAATCGAAGCTGATTGTTGGCATCCTGAGGGGGAACATTAATTTCCAACGCCACGTCTGTCTCCTTTGTAATTTTCCCTGTGATGGTATTCTCTGCCGTATCCCATTTGGGTGGCGTCCAGAAATCCACATCACAAAATAAGGAAATATGGGTGTAATCCCAGTTCTCCTCTTCAGGAAATCCACAGGCACAGACCCACAAAACCGACAAAACTATCCACAGACTCGCCTGTTTCCAGACCGCTATTTTCTTCATCCCTCATCACCTTGTCCCTGCTCTCCATCTGTGTACTGTTGTATCAATGCTTCTTTCTCTTTTCTGGTAAGCTGTTTTATCTTCATCTCTCGGCTCATAGCTTCCTGCTTCGTCTCATGCTCTTCCAAATACACCAGCTCCACCGGAAGCCGTACTCTGGTATACTTTCCGCCTTTGCCTGCGTTATGGGTCGCAAGCCGTTTCTCCATATTGTTTGTCCAACCTGTATACAGTGTCCCGTCACTGCATCGGAGCATATAAGTGACATTTTGTTTTTCTGCCATAACCTGATCTCCGTATTTCATTTCATGTACTCTCGGATTCTCTTTGTACCTGATTTTTCGAGAAGATTTTCTGTCAAATATGCACAAATTCAGGAGGCGTACCTGGATGGTACGTTGATTAAATTTGTGTGCATTTGGCCCAAAATCAGCCGTAAAAGCAGGTAAAAAAGAGATTCCGAGAGTACATTTTATGTAAAGAGACTGCATGCAGTCTCTTGTATGCAAAGCAGCGCCGGAACACAGGTATCTTATCAATCACGAATATATCTAAATTATTAGGGTGTTTCTTTCTTGTAATAAACCGCGCTGCGAATTGTTAAACATATATATATTTATTTATGATAAATACATGATCGATGTTCCTGCTTTTATACATTTTCTTCTTCATTGTATCACACTCTTCTGACAAAAGTAAATGAGCGGACAGCAAACCACTGCCCGCTCTAACTCGTAGATTCCTATATTTTACTGAAGGTATGCCATCGGATTGACTGGAGATCCCTCTTTTTGAAGTTCGAAATAAAGATTTGCCCCTTCTACAGAATAATATTTGGTAGGCTCACTGATGTAACCCAATGTTTCTCCTGTCTCCACATAATCTCCCTCATTTTTGGGAACTTCTTTTAACTGTCCATAGATCGCGCTGTATCCGTCTCCCATATCTACCGTCATCGTAACTCCTGTCTCTGCGCTGGTTTCTACGGATGTAATTTTGCCTCCTGCCACAGCTTTTACTGGCGTATTGACTTCTGACTGAATAATCACTGCCGGATTATATTTATACTGATCCAAGGTTGCAAAATATACGGTCTGATCCATACTGTAATTTAAAATTACATTGCCCTGAAGTGGCCAATTTAAATCTGCCTCTGCGTCAAAATGAAGTTCTGGCTCCACAAATGTGGTTGTCTGGGAGATCACCTCTGGTTCATCCATAAAATTATCATCTTCTGGAGGAATAATTCCTGACACCTGTTCTGTCTCTTCTTCCTTTTCTTTCTCTTTCTTTGCCACTTCTTTTTGCTTTGCCTCTTCGTTCTGCTCTACAATCCTCTTTGCAGCCTCTTGTCTGGCCTTCTCTTTTGCCTCATCTTCTGCTTTTGCCTGCTGAATCTGTGCTCTCTGCTCTCTAGCCAATTCCTCTTCCTGTTTCTTTTCCTGCTGCGTATAGTAGATGCCAGTCATGCCAAATGCCGCCACTACCATAATTACTGCCGCGATCAAATAGGATTTTCTGTTAAAAAATGCTGCTGCTTGCTTGTTTCTCATCCTGTCACCTTCCATTTCTGTTTGTTTTTTCCTTGTTAGTCTTGCCGGAAAAATAAGGTTTATTCAGGTTTGTGAGAATTAATGTAATTTTTTCTCTACCAGCGCATTTTGAAATATCCTAACAATCCACGATTTATTCACTGTTTTCCTTTGTTATCTCAACATCTTTATAATAATATTGTAAAATTTCTTTATAATCATTTCCCTCCTTTGCCAATTCATTTGCCCCATACTGGCTCAATCCTATACCGTGTCCAAGCCCCTTCGTGACAATCCGGACTTTTCCCTCTACTTCTTTTATATAACAGCAGGCAGAATTTAACCCCAGACAATTACGAAATTCTTCTCCTGTCATCGTTGTTTCTCCGACCTGAACCTCCAGAGCATAATCACTGGAATCTCGTTGGAGAACTGAGATCTGCTGTACTACATTTTGTGCATCCACATTCGCCTCTGGAACTGCTTTCTTTAATGTTTCTGCTAACTCCTCTTTTTCCAGAAAAATGACTTTCAAATAATCGGAAGCTGGGATATCCATCTGACTATCCACGCTTTTCAGATAAGGTATTTTCGTTCCAAGAGCTTCTTTGGCTTTTCTAGTCTTCCCAGCGCTTACTGCGTGAAATGCTGGCTGTGTCAATTCTCCTTTCCACGTTAAAACTTCGCCTTCTGTGGCCATAAGTGCACTTTCAAGGGCCTGGTAATTTGTCTCAAAGCCGTCCTGTCCCCACAATTCCAACATCTCTTCTCGTGACATGGACTTTGGCAATTCCTCCTGATGTTTTGCGGCCCACAACAAAGCGGTTCGGGCGATCACGGCCTGTGCTTTGATCGCCTCAGATTCCTTATCCAACGGAATCTGCAATGCAACGATCCCAGCAAGATACTCCTCCACTTCCAACTCCTGTCCGTCCACCTCAACTGTCAGGGTACTCTTTCCTTTGTCTGGCAGGCTGGTTCCTTGCGATTCTCCTTCCGGCCCATTTCCCTGAAACAGTAGCGTGACAATATATGGAATTGCAATAACCAATACACAGACTGACAAGAATGTTTTTATTTTCTCTCTCAAAAAAACACCCCCTTGAAATACTATATGACCATAGAAAAGCTTGTATGCATCCCATAAAAGCTTTATATCACAAAAAACCCGCAGATTTCTCTGCGGATTTTTCGTATTCGAATCTTTCCAATATCTAAAAAAACATTTCTGTACTGTCTCAAGAAACGGACTATCCCAATAAAGACAGAACACCCTGTGTGGACTGATTTGCCTGAGCAAGCATAGACTGTCCAGCCTGAGCAAGGATATTGTTCTTGCTGTACTCAACCATCTCTTCTGCCATATCAACGTCACGGATACGAGATTCTGCTGCTGTGGTGTTTTCTACAACATTATCCAGGTTGGAAATCGTATGCTCCAGACGATTCTGAACTGCTCCAAGTGCGGAACGCTGCTCAGAAACCTTTGCAATTGCATCGGAAATTGTATCAATAGCCGCAGTTGCATCCTTCTGTGTCATCAGACCCTTGCCAGACAAGACATCCACGCCAATTCCACCAGCAGACATGGATTCAATCTTTACAGCAATCTTATTATCCTCTGCGGATTCTGACCCTACATGCAGTTTAAATTCCAATGCCTCAGCTGTCTTACTGATAACAGACTTACCATCTGCTATTACATAGTCTTTAATCTGCTCTGCACCGATCTCTGTGGAAACACCTGCATCATTATCTCTATAAATTCCACCTTTATAGGAACCATTTTCAAAGTATGCAGAGAAATCTGTTATCTTATCTCCATTCTGATCTACCAACGGATTTGCACTGGATTCAAAATAAGTACCAAGATCTGCTTCGGCAATTGCAACTTTCTGATCACCGTACTGGCCAGCCACATCTGCTGGAGTTGTATAAAGCATTTTGCCCTCTTTGTATTTGAGAGCTCCATTTTCATCCATCTCGATATAATCATCTAAATCGCCTGTAACTGCCGCTGCTGCTGGTGTGCCTGTAATGAAATTAACAGGTGCAGCCGCATTTGATGCGGATCCCGTATTACCTGTCGCGTCTGCGTCACTCGTAGCTGTCAAAAAGCTGTTTCCTGCCTTGGCAGTGACTGTACCATCGTCTGCAACATCAAAGTAATCTGATATATTTGCATCTGTGATCTTTACATATGCTGTTGCAGGATCAGCAGCGGCCTTTGCATACAAATTCGTTCCTGCTGCAATTGCGGTTAATGCTGTTGTATTCAGTGACATACTAGCCCCTTTTGCAGCGGTAGATGCTGTCACTGCTGCTGTCTGGCCTGCTCCATACGCATTTTGGCCAGCCTTTACAGACAATGTCCCTTTTTCTGCTGCTTTTGCAGCCTCTGTCAGTTCGAAGGTGTATGTAGTCTTCGTCTCGGTCTTTGCGGTTGCTGGGTCACCCTTGAGCAGATATATTTCATTGAATTTGGTGGTTTCAGATACACGATCAATCTCTGTTACTAACGCATCAATCTCATCCTGGGTAGCCTTCCTGTCATCTTCAGACATTGTTCCATTTGCCGCTTGAACAGCAAGCTCATTCATACGCTGCAACATAGAGTGTACTTCTGTCAAAGCACCTTCTGCTGTCTGTACGCAGGAAATTCCATCCTGCGCATTGGTGGATGCACGATCCAGGCCACGAATCTGTTTTCTCATTTTTTCAGAGATTGTCAAGCCTGCTGCATCGTCTGCTGCACGATTGATCTTGTAACCAGAAGATAACTTTTCTGTAGATTTTGCCTGTTGTCCTGTTGTAACCCCTAACATTCTGTTGGCATTCATTGCCTGTAAATTGTGTTGTACTACCATAATATTTTCCTCCTTGTTTTTCCTATGGCGTTGCTGCAAATGCATCTGTTTGCACATGCAGACGAAATATGAAATGCCGCAAATCCGTTTGCGCGCATGCTGTGCTTCCAAATTCTGGAATACAGTGATCTATCCCCTTTTGAAGCCATTTGGCTGATAAAAAGGTATAATAAGCGGAACCCCTAGGTTAGCCCCGCATTATTACCATTTTGGCTGTGCCTGATTGCCGCCGTTTTTCTCCTATTGGCTGGAAGCGGCACGCTCTTCTCTGCGAAGTCGTTTGCGCTCCGCCATGAGAATTGCTTTAATCTTTTCTTGTGCCTCTGCTGAAATCTGCCTGTCTGCATAATGCTTTCCCTCATTGCCTGGATCTGCCTCCATCCCGTAGCGCTCTAACGCATCGCTTCTCACAATGTTGTACTTCTTAGGAGCATCCACCAAAATTCGCAAATTTTTAGCCCCTCCTCCGGCAAACACAATCTTGACTTCTTCACCAATCAAGACATATTCTCCTGGTTTTACTGTCAATTTCAGCATCACATAACCTCCTGTTATAATTCATTTCCTAATGAAGTTCCTGCAACCTTTTCATAACAAAGGTTGCATTTCTCTCTTCAGAATCAAATAATGGCTTCCAGGACCTGCTGATGCAAAAGGCAGCACAACCGCCGCATAGCTTTCCTGGAGCATGTTTGAAAAATGCTCTATAACCCACTACACAAGAAGGAGGACTCTATATGAGTGCAACACAACCAATTCGGCAAATCTGCCAATTAACAGAATTTAAAAATTATTACCTGAAAGAACATCCCAATCCAAGAAATTATGCGATGATTGTCTTCGGACTGAATACTGCCCTGCGCATCAGCGACATATTAAAGACCACCTGGGACATGGTGTATGATTTTGACAATGAGATGTACCGGCCGCATCTGTATGTAAGAGAACAGAAAACCGGAAAAGAAACAATGATTGCTTTAAATCAGTCTGTGATCTCTGCTCTGGACTCTCTGAAATCCACCAATACAGCCTCAGAGCAGTATTTATTTCCCAGCCAGAAAAATCGTGATATGCCAATCAGCCGCTATCAGGCTTTTCGTATTATTAAAAAAGCTGCCACTGACACAAACCTTCCCGAACACATTAGTTGCCATTCCCTACGAAAAACCTTTGGCTATCATGCCTGGAAAAATGGTACTCCTCCTGCGCTTCTTATGGATATCTTTAATCATTCCTCTTATCAGATCACAAAACGCTATCTGTGTATTGAGCAGGATGATAAGGATAATGTTTTTTTTCAAATAAATTTATAAAAATTTTTATTTTTGCTGTTAAGTTTCTAAAATTTCTTCCGATATAGTTAATGTAAATAAAAAATGCAACCTTTGTTATGAAAAGGTTGCATTTTTTGTTGCTCACTATTATTATTGACAGATTCTTTTTTTCAATTCTATTTTTTATTGATTTGTTTATTTTTTGGATAGATTTAGAAAGTGCGAACTTTACTTTTACAGAACCTATAAAAATCCTGTTTTGCTAGTGTAGTGACACGTTTATATTTGGTGAAACTACGCAGAATTTTCATTCTTCTGCAAGGCAGATTTTCAACGGTGCAGCGGTGGCTACAGCTAGAAAATCTAACGCAGCAGATGGATGAAAAGGCAAGTAGGTTTGCCTAATTATAAATGTGTCAGTACACTAGAACCTTTGTTTTGAAATGTTTACTGTATTTATTTTAAATAAAAAACACCGATTTGAGACAGAAAACTCGATTGCTCCCTGTCCCAAATTGGTGTATTCAAACCTTCCATATGCAATGTAATCAAAGACCCCGCTGCAAGCAACGGGGTATCAAATTGCAGCGCTGCAAAGCAGCGGGGTATTTGACCCTCGCGGCAGTCGCCAAATGTCTGCTGGCAGTCACTTGGCTCGTTGCTCGCGGGAATAAAATTATCTTTGATCTATCAACATTCCATCTTCTGATAACTTAAAAAACAAATCATTGTTACACAGATGGCGATGTAAATTGAGAATCTGTGCCATAAGCACCGCTTTCTGGCGCTCATCTTGTAATTGTTCCAACATTCTAACTAATCGGGACGCTTGCTCCGTTCTCTGCTTCGTGGGTACATTTAAGACAAATCTGACTCGCTTAATTTCCTCTGCTATTTCCTTTTTAATATTTATATATTCATCATTGGACATTGCAAGCCCTGGTTCTAATTCAAAATATGGCATTTTTACATCAATCCAGACATAAAAGAAGGCAAAAGCTTTTTCTTTTTCCCCTTGTAGTATGGGATTTTCTTGTATACCCTTCCACAATTTCTGATAAAATTCTTCATGCGAAAATCCTTTTTTTAACAGTGCTTCCAGCATCCCATCAATATTTTTCCCATAAATATTTTCATAATCATCTATTTCTTCTTCCGTAAAAATTTTGTCCACCAGATTTTCCTCACTGGATACTATCTGTTCAAATGTTTCAAATACAAACTTTACTAAATCTGGCTCCCTTCCTGGAACAGTGACAATGACTTTATACACATAATACGCAATATCTGGCCATTCTCCTTTTGCAGTCCTTATTAGGCTTAGTATTTGATCGCATGCCTGTTCAAATTCTTTTTGCTTCCCCATCTATTCTCCTCCTTATAACCTGGCCAATCGATAACCTCACTCATTTCATTATTGTCATAAACTGGCACTTTTTTACACGACGAATAAGGCATTTTTTTTTCTGAATAGCTGTTCCTACTTAATGCAAGTTCAACGTATGGCACCTTACTTTGTTGTCGGTCCAATTCCAAACAATCCGTAATACAATTTTGCCTTACCCATTTGTAAAAAGCCTCACCCACCCCAGTAACTGGTTTCGCAGAGCAAGACAGTCCTTCTTTTTTATGATTCACCTTCATAACAGAATAAAGCTTCTTTCCATGATCAGTCAAATAATAATGTTTTTCACATCCCATAGATCTGCTCTGTATAAATCCGTTCAATTTATATTCATTCAAAAACTGTGTCAAAGACACTGTGTCGAGCCCTGCAATTATTGCCAAATCTTTATGGGCAATACCTGGTTTCACATATATTTCTTCAAAAATATGATAACTATCCTTTGAACGAACAGCATAATCATCTATTAAACGCTCTTTTTCCTGTTGCTCTGTCAACATGCAAAGCATATTTGTAAAAGAAAGAAGCTGTCCCATCTGGTATACACGAACCATATCATCGGTCTTTTTATATTTTTCTCCTCGCCAATAAGCTTCCACATAGCTCTCAAGCTCCCAAAATTCTTCGGGTATCTCTTCCATGCAACGCTGTTCCACAATCATAACGGTTGTTTTTGATAATTCATATAATAATTCCTCTGGTATTTCTCTTACTTCCAGCAAACAATCTAAAATTAAACGTACTAATTCTCTCATATGCCCACCACACTTTAAATTATTTTTCACGGTCTATCAATATATTTTCCCACTCACTAAAGCTTATTCTATATTTTTAGAAAATGAAATGTATAAATTCCCACTCCAAACAAACCACTGTAACATCTCTGTCCATTAACCACCCACTCTATATTTTATACCGTGTTACTTCAATATCCGTGTTCTTTATCTTATCAATATATGAAAAATCATACTCCAAAATATAAAGACAGCCCTCCGCATCACATGTTTTCATACACTTTTCACGTTTTATATCTTTCAAACAAATTCCAGAAATCGTACCCTTTTTAGAAACAATGCCCCCATTTCCTATTTTTATTGTGCGCTTACTTCTGGCAGTGCAAGCATTTGCAAGTACAGAACTTATAAAATACTCATTTGCAAAACTCCTATGCCATTCTTTAAATTGTTCCAACGAAGGGCTCCATGCTGATATTATAATAAATGCAGGTAATAAAAACTTTGCCAATTCCGCTGTATAATCTCCATCAATCATATCACGGCAGATAGCAGGAAGAAATAATCCAATCTCTTCTATCGCAATCAGGTCACAACATTTTCCTGGTGTATTTAACAATTCACATAGCTCTAGTCCATGTTTTTCCTTATCTGGTTTTGTATAGGGCGTATATTTATAATATTCTCCCACCACTTCTCCCCAAGAATCTAATATTTCATTACGTTATTCTGCTCTTCCATCCAAGCGCTTCCAGCAAAAACTAACATTAAATCCATAGAACTGCTCATTTTCTTGTGACAATTTTTTACTTGCTGTTGTATGGAACTAAAAATTTCCTGGCTTACCACATATTCAGGCAATACTATGATATTGCTTCCTAAATTTATCGCAGTTTTCACTGCCAGACCAATTCTTGCTGCTAAAGCCTCCTGGTCATACCCCGAATATTCTATAACAAAACGATTATTTCCGACTTTCTTGTCCTTAAAATTCTTATTAACAGAAACAGGTATTACAGCAATTTTTAATTTGTTTATAACACAATTCTTTTGTTTCTATACTTTATTTAAATGCAAATATTTAATTTGGGGAACATCAATAGAATCTTTCCATCTATCTGCATTGATAAAACGAAAATTCTCAAATTGTTCAAAAAAATCACTGGCAACTACTCTGTTCCGTCCTATCCCATCTATGAAGTCTCTATGTATGGTTTTTGTTAAGTTAAAATAAACCCTGTATTTCGTCTTATACTGTCTATCCAGTGGACCAAGAGTATTTGACATCCAATATCTTTCCCAAATTCCTGCCGCAGAATCAATAGCTGAAAGAATGCAGTAAATGATTGTAAGCTGGTTTTCTTTCTTTTTCATATAACTCTGTAATTCTATTTTTGACACTAATTCAAATACTTTTTGGATAAAAATGATATATTTAGAAGGTGTATATCCTTTTAATGTCTCCATAACATCTTCTGAAAATTTATTCAAAACATCAATATTGGGATTACACTCGTCTCCCTCTCCCTGATCAAAATATGTGCTGGTAAATGCCTGTTGATTCTGAACGTTATCACAAAGCAGTCCAAAACAAATTCCTACCAAATCAAATATGTTGTCTGCTTCTGCAAGAGCTTCATGAAACCCATATTCTAAAATCATATGCTCCCCCTCTTTGCTGATTACCCCATTCTCTGCTTTTATCTCATTCATTTTGGTAACTTTTATTATAAAAATCAAGTAAATGAGCAACTATCCCCGCAAAATAAAGCATTTCCCCGCATTTCTTGAGGATTGCAACCCCCATTTACTACTTATTTACTACTGGGGAATGAGCCTTGATACGGTAAAATACCAAGAAATGCAAAGTTACAGTTTTGACCGAACTTCCCCATAACGGTATAATGAAGCCAAGAAAGGACGGTGGACGGTATGAGGGAAAAGACCACTCACTTATATGTAGACAGCAGGGAGCGGACATTACTCTTACATAGCCTTGTGGAGCTGAAAAACCAGCTCATACAGCAGGGCAAATACGGGGACTGCGTTGGCGAGATTATCTTCAAGGTAGCCAACGCCCCGATAAAGAAAGTGAAAATCGAATATGTCTAAGGCACACCACCATGAAGCCGCTTATTCTTATGGATTTTAAGAGTAAGCGGCTTTTTTGCGTCCTGCGTCCTCTGGTACAGTTACATAGCCGCCTTGACAAAGCGGCTAAATCTATGCGAAAGGAGGACGCATCCTATGTCAAATTGCAAAGTAATCGC
>CAJTVT010000017.1 GCA_910580015.1 uncultured Lachnospiraceae bacterium | reverse complement strand
AGGAGCCGCCCAAGAGTGGAACAAAGATCCGTGTGACAGGGGTAGCAGAGGAAGGAGACGACAAGAACACGGTATTTAGTGTAGTGGTAATAGAGACCTTGGACTGATAGCGGGAAGGCTTTTGGGAGGAGTGTTATGGAGTGTATGTATGCTTGTGTAGTAATTACTGCACTATTAAAAAGGAATCGCTGTCATTTTGTAGAGCATGGAAGATCTCATGACAAATGGCGCAGCGATATAACAGGAAAGGAATTTTGTGTCCCACGACGGTATGAAAAAGGTTTGCCTGCGGGGACAGTAGCCAATATCTTAAAAGATGCAGGTTTGGCTTAACGGCTGTCTTGACAGAAAGGAGTCAAAATGAGTAAATATTCCTATCCAGCCGTCTTTTCACCAGAAGAAAATGGAGGATATTCCCTTAGATTCCCAGATTTGGAGGGCTGCTATACTTGTGGGGAGAACATAACAGAGGCACTGATGATGGGGCAGGATGTGTTGGCTTTTACTTTGTATGATTATGAAAGGGAAGGCTGTAAGATTCCTCCTGTTTCCCCTCCATCAGCTATTTTCCTAAAGGAAGGCGAATTTATCAATTATATTGCCTGCGACACCATAGAATACCGTAAAAGACAGAATAAAAGAACTGTAAAAAAGACTTTGACGATTCCTGAATGGCTGAATGAAGCAGCGATAGAAAGGAATCTTAACTTTTCTCAGGCACTGCAAGAGGCACTGATCGCGAAGATAGAATCTCTATGATAAGCAGCATATTGCTAATTTTTATAAAATTTGCAATTAATAGACACAGTTTTGTGAACAAATTTCAAATGATACTTGTTTATAAGACAGTGAAACGGCTCCGCTCCTGGGGGCCGTTTTTATCTTATAGGAAATTCCTTCAGAATTTCTATAAATAAAAAACAATTATCGCACTGTGGCAGAAATGAAATATGCGGCTAAAGCGTCCAGCCGCGGGCGGAGACGCCTGCTTTGCAGGATTCTTTGTTGTAGAATTCATTATCTAAAAATGTTATCTGGTTTGTATTTACGGGATGCTCCCAAATTAAAATGATTCCTTAAACCTAAAAAATTGTAGTTAACAAATTATACCATTTTTAGTATAATGAGATAAGGCAGGAGTATAGATCGGGGAGAAATGGAGAGGGGGGAGCAGTGGATTTTTATCTTGCCATTACAGTAAAACACATGAAAGGAGATAAAACTATGAAGAATAATAAATGGAAATACCTCTTAAGCATGAGTCTTACATTTTGTATAGCATTGTCATGGAATCTGCTGGCCAGTGCGCAGGAGATAACAGAAACCTCCATAAAAGACGTTTCCTGCGAACATAAATGGAGGGGTGAAATACAGTCTATGAATTGCCAGCATGAAGAGCGGTATGTCAATTTGTGTGAAAAATGTGGGAAACTGGATGTGGATAACATCGTTATTTTATGGCCAGGAGAGTTTGGCGAGCATGAATATGAAGTCGATCGGGATAAATCAGATTACGGAAAGTGTACCAATCGAAGAGATGATGGCACCCCATGCGGTGCGGCAGTGACAGAAGGATGGGAGTATTGTCAGAGCCATGGATGGACAGCAACCAGGGTTTTACCAGCACAGGAAGCTACTTGTGAAGAAGACGGTTATGGTGAGAGGCTGGTGTGTATTCACTTTGAAGATTCGAATGAAAATACGAGATGCGATACGATATTCAGTGGAAAAGAACCAACCATGCAGAAACTGGGACATCAGGAACCGACAGAGCTCCCGTGGACAGTAATAAAAGAGGCCACATGTAGTGAAGATGGAAAGCAGCAAAAACTCTGTCGCTGTAACAAGGTGATGGCAGAGGAAATGATAACTAGAACAGGAAATCATTCGTATGAGTGGGCTACGGAACCTGTTACCTGTCATACACCAGAAACAGAAGTATACAAGTGTAAGGTATGCGGCAGTTTCAGCACAGATCCAGAGTATGCCCCAAAAGAACATGGAAATCCAGATGAGTCTCTCCATGTGTTTCATGGCCAGGAGTCTTGTATAAACGAGGGCTGTCAGGCAACTTTAACCACATTAGGGTGGACATGTTCCAGGCATCCAGATTCAGGAGTAAAAGTATTGTCTGGTATGGCTGCAACTTGCACAGCGCCAGGGCAAAAAAATGGCTTTGTTTGTCCAGTGGACGGTTGTACGACGGTATTTCTGGCACAACAGGAAATTCCAGTGTCGAAGCACGTTTTTGGAACAGAAGGAATCTGCACTGGATGTGGATTAGTAAATGCATCTGTAACTACGAAGGCAGAAAATAAGGTAATTGATGGCCAAAACAAGGTAGTTTTTACATCAAATATTGTGCGAAATGATTTGGATGCAGAAATTGTTGAAATGGGAATCCTTTATATTACGAAAGAAGATTATTCAGGAAATGTTAAAGAGGATTTGACCGTGACATTGGATGAAAATGGAACTTTCACACCGATTCCTGGTGGAGTTGTGAGAGCCAAGCAGTTTCGTAAGTCTGAATATCCTGATCTTGAAAATTATGTCGGGGCAACAGTGACGATCAATCTTGGCAAAGACGAAGTAAATAAGGATCGTACACTCTATGCAAGAGGCTATGTTATTCTCAAAAAAAATAACACCTATGAAATCTGTTATGCAAAAGATGTGTTGAGTGGAACGTTTAATACCGGATTTGTCACAAATTAAAATTGAATCAATGGTGGATGAGTCAAAGACTATTTTGAAATATAAAAAACATGGAAAAACCCTTGCCAAAACACAAAAACCGTGCTATGATGTT
Organism: uncultured Lachnospiraceae bacterium; assembly: GCA_910580015.1. Taxonomy (GTDB): domain Bacteria; phylum Bacillota; class Clostridia; order Lachnospirales; family Lachnospiraceae; genus Petralouisia. Next base: position 51,675 of record CAJTVT010000017.1, on the reverse strand, counting down.
CAACAACAAAGTTATTAGCAAGGTAAAGCGATGAAGGAGACTCTTGTTTTCAGAGACCGACAGGAATACGGCGTCACCGACTGAGAGCGCCGTTGGGAGGAGAAAATAAAGGGAACACTCTGGAGCAGACTGGTTGAATCTCTGCAGCTAGTGTAGTGACCATTTGACATTCATCCGATGGTCAATACACGTGATAGATGGCAGAAGGTAGGTCAGTACGTCCATGCACGTTACGCATAAGAGTGGGGAAAGGATTCCTGACAGGGCGGAATGTAGTAAGAAACCCAAGTTAGGCCATAATTCTTTCTCAATGCGGGTGGTACCGCGGATAATCAGTTTATTCGCCCCGGAATACTATGAAACGTATTCCGGGGCTTTTTGCTGTCGAAAACGACTCGCCTATGAGCGGATATTTTCAAGGCAAACGTTTTTCCCGGAATACTCTATCATGTACTCTCGGAATCTCTCTTATACCTGCTTTTACCGCTGATTTTCCGTCAAATGCATACAAATTTAATCAACGTACCATCCAGGTACGCCTCCTGAATTTGTGCACATCTGACAAAAAATCTTCTCGCAAAATCAGGCACAAAGAGAATTCGAGCGTACATTATCTGGAAAAGGAGTGAATCATTATGAGCAGCAGTTACAGAGACGTTACATTGGAACAAATAGGTGAAACCGATATTGGAAAGACGATTCGTGTGGCAGGTTGGGTACAGAATATCCGGGATCACGGGGGAGTGTCGTTTGTGGATCTGAGAGATATGTATGCAGTGTTGCAGGTGGTAATCCGAGATGGAAAGCTGTTGGAAGGAATCCGAAGAGAACAATCCATATCTATCCAGGGAATCATTGAAAAAAGGGATGAGGAAACTTACAACCCTAAGATCCCCACTGGAACCATCGAACTAGATGCAAAGGAGATTCGGATTTTAGGAGAGGTTTACGCCCCTCTTCCCTTTGAAGTGATGACCAGTCGGGAGGTGCGGGAGGACGTGCGTCTGAAATACCGTTACTTGGACTTGAGAAACCAGAAAGTCAAGGACAATATCTTATTCCGCTCCAAAGTCATCTCGTTTTTAAGGCAGAAAATGACAGAGCTGGGATTTGTGGAAATCCAGACACCAATTCTGTGTGCGTCCTCACCAGAAGGAGCAAGAGATTATATCGTGCCCTCTCGCAAATACAAAGGAAAGTTTTATGCACTTCCCCAGGCGCCACAGCAGTATAAGCAGCTACTTATGGTATCAGGGTTTGACAAATATTTTCAGATTGCTCCCTGCTTTCGGGATGAGGATGCCAGGGCGGATCGCTCTCCAGGAGAATTTTATCAGCTTGATTTTGAGATGAGTTTTGCAGACCAGGAGGAAGTATTTCAGGTGGGAGAGAACGTGCTAGAGGCAGTCTTTCAAAAATTTGCCCCAGAGGGAAGTAGCGTGACAAAAGCGCCTTTCCCAGTGATCAGCTATCAGCAAGCCATGTTGGAATTTGGCACAGATAAGCCAGATCTTAGAAATCCTCTGCGTATTCTGGATGTGACAGAATTTTTCCAGAAATGCAGCTTTCAGCCATTTCTAGGAAAGACAGTTCGCGCCATCCGGGTACACGCCGAAATGTCCAAGGGTTTTCATGAGAAATTATTGAAATTTGCCACTGGAATCGGCATGGGTGGGCTGGGGTATCTGGAGGTCATGGAAGATGGAAGCTATAAAGGACCCATTGACAAGTTTATCCCAGAAGAGTTAAAGCCAGTATTTCGAGAACTTGCAGATCTACAGGCAGGAGACACCATTTTCTTTATGGCGGACAGAGAGGCAAGAGCGGCATATTATGCAGGCATGATCCGCACAGAGCTAGGAGAAAAATTAGATTTGCTGGAGAAAGACGCGTTTCGATTCTGCTATATCAATGATTTTCCCATGTTCGAGCGGGATCCTCAGACGAAGCAGATCAGATTTACACACAACCCTTTCTCCATGCCCCAGGGAGGCCTGGAAGCATTGAATACGCAAGATCCGTTGGATGTGCTAGCGTACCAGTATGATATTGTGTGCAACGGTGTGGAATTATCCTCTGGCGCGGTCCGAAACCACGATCTGCAAATCATGGAGCGGGCTTTTGAAATTGCAGGTTATGAAAAAGAAGAAGTGAAACAGAAATTTGGAGCACTGTATCAGGCATTTCAGTATGGAGCGCCACCACATGCGGGCATGGCGCCAGGGATTGATCGTATGTTGATGCTGCTGCAAAAGGAGGAAAACATCCGAGAAGTCATCGCATTTCCAATGAACGGAAACGCCCAAGACTTAATGTGTCATGCACCAGGTGACGTGACAGAGCAGCAGCTTCGGGAAGTGCATATAAAGGTGCGTGACTGAGGATAAATAAGGAGGAAATGGACAGTGGAAATAAAACAGAAAGAAACAGGTCAAAATGTGATTTCGGATGAGACCATGGAATACGTGGGAATACTGGCCAAATTGGAGCTGTCAGAGGAGGAAAAGCAGGCGGCAAAAAAGGATATGGAGCGTATGTTGGATTATGTGGACAAATTAAATGAGCTTGACACATCAGGGGTGGAGCCGATGTCTCATATTTTTTCAGTGAGCAATGTGTTTCGTGAAGATGAAGTGAGAAACGGCGATGGCAGGGAGGATGCCCTTGCAAATGCGCCAGAGCGAAGGGATCAGGCTTTTGTGGTTCCAAAGACCGTAGACCAGTAAGGAGGTGCAGGATGAAACTTTTATCATTGACAGCGGTGGAGCTGGGGAACAAAATCAGAGCTGGAGAAGTAACGGCAGAAGAAGCAGCCTTGGAAGCATTTGACGCCATCGATCGAACAGAGAATCAGGTCCACAGTTTTGTGACGATAGATCGGGAGGGCGCTTTGGAGCGTGCCAGGGAGGTTCAAAAAAAGATTATGGAGGGCAGCCTCATGGGCCCGCTGGCAGGCGTTCCTGTGGCCATCAAGGATAATTTGTGCACAAAAGGAATGCTTACGACTTGCAGCTCAAAGATACTGTATAATTTTATTCCCACTTACACGGCACAGGCAGTACAAAATTTGGAAAAGGCAGGCGCTGTTATTGTTGGGAAAACCAACATGGACGAGTTTGCCATGGGAAGCACTACGGAGACTTCTGCGTATGGGGTTACAAGAAATCCGTGGAATCTGGAACATGTTCCTGGAGGTTCCTCAGGGGGAAGCTGTGCAGCAGTGGCTGCCGAGGAAGTATCTTTTGCACTAGGATCCGATACGGGAGGGTCCATCCGACAGCCCAGCTCTTACTGTGGTGTGACAGGTCTGAAACCCACCTATGGAACTGTTTCCCGTTATGGGCTGATTGCTTATGGATCCTCCCTGGATCAGATTGGCCCCATCGCAAAGGATGTGACGGACTGCGCTGCAATTTTAGAAGTTATCACTTCCTATGACCAGAAAGATTCCACTTCCATGAAGCGCAAGGACACCGATTTTACCCATGCATTGGTGGATGATGTAAAGGGAATGAAAATTGGTATACCTGGAGATTATCTAGGTCAAGGGCTAGAGGAAGAGGTGAAAGAGGCCATTCTTGCAGCAGCAAAAGTCCTAAAAGAGCGCGGCGCCATGGTGGAGGAATTTGATTTAAGCCTGGTGGATTACGCTATTCCAGCCTATTATGTCATTGCAGCAGCCGAGGCAAGTTCCAATTTAGAACGGTTTGACGGTGTAAAATATGGCTATCGGACCAAAGAATACGAAGGACTTCACAATATGTATAAGAAGTCTCGTTCGGAAGGATTTGGAACAGAGGTGAAACGTCGGATTATGCTGGGTTCTTTCGTATTAAGTTCTGGGTATTACGATGCCTATTATCTGAAAGCTCTGCGGACAAAAGCATTGATAAAACAGGCATTTGACAAGGCATTTGAGAAATATGATGTGATTTTAGGACCTGTCGCACCGACTACAGCGCCAAAGATAGGAGATTCCCTGTGTGATCCACTAAAAATGTATCTGGGAGATATCTATACGGTTTCCGTAAATCTTGCGGGACTTCCTGGAATCAGCGTTCCCTGTGGTTTGGACGCCAAAGGGTTGCCGATTAGCTTACAACTTATCGGAGATTGTTTTCAGGAGAAAAAAATCATTCAGGCGGCATATGCCTATGAGCAGACTAGACCATACCAACACTGCCCTATGGCGTAGAGAGGAGAGTCGAAAATGAGTAAAAAATATGAAACTGTCATAGGGCTGGAAGTCCATGTAGAGCTTGCAACAAAAACGAAGATCTTCTGTGCCTGCTCCACTGCCTTTGGAAGTGCGCCCAACACCCATACCTGTCCAGTGTGTACTGGAATGCCAGGTTCCCTTCCGGTATTAAATAAGAAGGTAGTAGAATATGCCATGGCAGTAGGGTTAGCAGCAAATTGCAAGATCCATCAATATTGCAAATTTGACCGGAAAAATTATTTTTACCCAGATAATCCCCAAAATTACCAGATTTCACAACTCTATTTGCCGATCTGCTATGATGGCGGGATTGAGATTGAGACAGAAGAAGGGAAAAAAACCATTGGCATCCATGAGATTCATATGGAGGAGGACGCCGGAAAACTGGTGCACGACGACTGGGAGGCAGTGTCTTTGGTAGACTACAACCGTTCCGGTGTGCCTCTGATTGAGATTGTATCTGAGCCAGATATGCGATCTGCAAAAGAGGTCATTGCTTATCTGGATAAGCTGCGGATGATGATCCAGTATCTGGGAGCTTCCGATTGCAAAATGCAAGAAGGTTCCATGCGGGCAGACGTAAATCTGTCTGTGCGAGAAGAAGGAAGTCAGGAATTTGGCACTCGGACCGAGATGAAAAATATCGGTTCCTTGAAAGCGATTGCCAGGGCGATAGAGGCAGAAACAGCTCGTCAGATAGATCTGCTGGAATCTGGTGGAAAAGTTGTGCAGGAGACCAGGCGTTGGAATGATGAAGAAGGATATTCCTATACGATGCGTTCCAAGGAGGACGCCCAAGATTACCGCTATTTTCCTGAGCCAGATTTAGTTCCCATTGTCATCAGTGACCAGTGGGTGCAGCAAATCAAAGACAGCCAGCCAGAATTGCGCGATGAAAAACAAAAGCGGTATGTCTCAGAATTTGGACTGCCAGAATATGATGCCAAAATTTTGACAAGTTCCAAGAAGCTAGCAGACTTGTTTGAAGCCACAGTAGCGTTATGTAAAATGCCGAAAAAAGTGTCCAACTGGTTGATGGGCGAGACTATGCGGTTATTGAGAGAACATGAGATGGAGCCGGAGGAACTCTCCTTTGCACCAGAACATCTTGCCAAATTGATTGCGCTTGCAGACGCTGGGACGATCAATGGCACAGTGGCCAAGGAAGTATTTGAAAAAGTGTTTGCAAAGAATATGGATCCAGAGCAGTATGTACAGGAACACGGCCTGAAAACCGTCCATGACGAGGGAGCCATCCGAGAAACGATTTGCAGAGTGATAAAGGAGAACCCCCAGTCGGTTGCAGATTATCAGGGGGGAAAAGAAAAAGCGTTGGGATTTTTGGTGGGACAGACCATGAAAGCCATGAAGGGGAAGGCAAATCCAGGAATGGTGAATCAGATATTAAAAGAGATGTTGTGATGTTTTTTGCAAAGCCTTGTTCGTTGCTGCAAGGCTTTGCAAAAACATATAGAAGTGTCAAAAGTGAGCCCTTTGTTTTGTTTGCATTTGGCCAGGAAATACAGTAAAATAAAAATGGTGTTTGAAGGAAAGATACGATTGAGAAGGGATGGAGTATTATGTCAAGAACAGTAGGAATCGGACATCAGGATTTTGCCACGGTCAGAATGACAAACAATTTTTATATTGATAAGACAGATTTTATACGAAAGTGGTGGGAATCCAATGATGAAGTAACCCTGATTGCCCGTCCCAGAAGATTTGGAAAGACCTTGAACATCAGTATGATGGAGAAATTTTTTTCTATAGAATATGCCAAGCAAGGAGAATTATTTGAAGGTTTATCCATTTGGAAGGAAGAAAAATACCGACAATTGCAGGGCAGTTATCCGGTGATTTGTGTTAGTTTTGCCAATGTAAAAGAGATTTCTTTTCAGGAAGCCAGGAAGAAAATTTGTTACATTATTGAGACTTTGTACAATAGATTTGAATTTCTGTTAGATGGGGAGTTGTTGAAAGAGAAAGAGAAAAGATTTTATCATAAAGTATCTGCGGATATGGAGGATTATGTGGCGACTTCTGCGCTGGGAACTTTATGTGAATTTTTGTGTCGTTATTATAGAAAAAAAGTCATTATTCTTTTAGATGAATATGACACGCCTTTGCAGGAGGCCTTTGTAAATGGGTATTGGCATGAGATTTCAACATTTATCCGCAGTCTATTCAATTCTGCATTTAAGACAAATCCATATTTGGAGCGAGCCATTATGACGGGGATCACGAGGGTTAGCAAAGAATCTATCTTTTCCGATCTAAATAATCTTGAAGTGGTAACATCTACCTCTGAAAAATATTCCGATTGTTTTGGATTTACAGAGAAGGAAGTCTTTGCAGCGTTGGACGAATTTGGTTTATCAGATCAGAAGATGCAGGTGAAGAAATGGTATGATGGTTTTGTATTTGGAGATAAAAAAGAACTGTACAATCCATGGTCAATTATTAATTTCCTTGATAAAAGGAAAATAGATGCATACTGGGCAAATACAAGCTCTAACAGTCTTGTGGGCAAACTTGTTCAGGAGGGAAGCAGGAACATAAAAGAAGCTTTTGAAACATTGCTGAAGGGAGAAAGTATTCAGACTGAAATAGAAGAACAGATGGTCTATCAGTTGCTGGAAAATGAGGATCAGGCAATTTTTAGTCTTCTTTTGGCTAGTGGTTATCTTAAAGTGAAAACTCTTTGGAATACTATGTCAGACTTCGGTCAATGGAAACAAGGCTATGAACTAGAACTTACGAATTTTGAAGTTAAAGTGATGTTTGAGCGTATGATTCGAAAATGGTTTGGAAAAGTAGAATCTGACTATAATGATTTTATCCGGGCATTGTGTCTGAATGATGTTGAGGCGATGAATGAATATATGAATCGAGTGGCATTCTCTGTATTCAGTTATTTTGATACTGGAAAAGAGCCATCTAAATCGGAGCCAGAGAGATTTTATCATGGGTTTGTATTGGGATTGATGGTGGAGCTGGCAGATCGTTATATTCTCACCTCCAACCGGGAAAGTGGTTTTGGCAGATATGATGTGATGCTAGAACCAAGAAGACCAGAAGATGATGGAATGATTTTAGAATTTAAAGTGTTTCAACCCAGGAAAGAAAAGGATTTGCAGCAGACAGCAGAAGCAGCATTACAGCAGATAGAACAGAGGCAATATGCCGCCCTCCTGATGGAGAAAGGAGTTCCAAAAGAAAAAATAAAGAAATATGGATTTGCTTTTTGTGGAAACAAAGTGCAGATTGTTTCTGCTATAGAGTAGCAATACTCTGGCAGTTGAATATCACAACATTTTACTTGTCCCAATTTCCATCTACGATGTTGTCATCAATCACTGTAGTGTTCACCACAGTTTATCTTTGCATGTTATCATAGGAAGATTATACTTTGTAAATCTGCGGTGAAGTTTCAACGCCAGAGTCAGTTTTAAATAGCTCTTATTAAAGTGTGTTATAACAAATAGTTATTGTCTTTGTCGGCTACTTGCAGGGATGCAAGTGTATACGTAGCATACCCCTCAGCCACAAGCGGTTCCAACTTGCAAAGTTCTTCCGCTTCTTCATAGCTTTGTGTTTTAAAAATGACCATGCCTGCAACACCAGGATAACCTTTGCATGGACCACAAAGCTCTAGATATCCTTGGGCATCCAATTTTCTCAGATTTTCCACATGTCTTGTAATTACAGCTTGGGTGACTTTGTTATAAGTTTTCCCTTTTTTGATAATCATTACATACAACCACTTTTCCAAATTCTCACCTCCAATTTTAATGTATGTACTCTCGGATTCTCTCTTATACCTGCTTAAGTATAGATGTTAACAATTTCAGTGGCCAGTTCTTTAAACCTAGTCCGAGCTTCTTCTGGTTCCAGGATCTCAACATATTTGCCAAAAGAAAGAAGATAGTGAAAGGTCCAGTTGTTTAACGCAAATGGAACTGACACATAGTAATTTCCATCCTCGCATAAGCAAACTTGATCTTCCTGAAATTCATCGAATAGTCTGTGTGCAATTTTGGGAGAAAACTTTAATTTTAAATGGGGAATGTGACACTCCACTTTGCATTCAGATGTCAATGAATAGTCAGGAGGCAATTCACGTTCAAAAATATCCGGCAGAATCTGAAGATGTTTTATTCTAGATAGACGAAAAATTCTGAGTTCTTCTTTTCGTCTGCAATATCCAACGATATACCAGGCATGGGATTTAAAAACCAACCGCAAAGGTTCTACCGTTCTTTCTGATTGCTTTAATTCAGAATTGAAGTAGAAAAACGTGATAACATGCTTGGTGAGAATGGCCAGTTGTAAATCAGAGATTTTGATTTTTTCTGTTTCTTCACTTCCCCAGTATGAAAAATCAACATCAAGCCACTTAGATTCGAAGGCATTTCTGAAAACAGCACCAATTTTATTCATTGCCATCTCTGCATTAGGGTACTTTGTAGCCTGTAATATCTGCAACCCTTGAAAGAGGCTTTGTTGCTCCTCTTTTGACAATAGGGATTTATCAATTGTGTAACCGTCCATTAAGGAGATGCCTCCCCCAGTTCCCTTTGCAGATAATATGGGAATCCCAGCAATCGTTAAAGTGTTAATATCGCGATATATGGTTCTTGTTGATACATGAAAATGACGGGATAATTGTTTTGCTGTAACATGTCCATGATTTACGATATAAAAAACCATCTGAACCAAACGCTCTATCTGCATGGTAACCACTCCTTACGTTGCAAAAATAATATAACATATCAAATATGACATATAGCTGTCGCATTCGAGAATTTATTTATTATTTAATATAACGCATGTATCATCGATCTTCAATTAGATTTTAAAAGTATGTCCAATGAAAAGTCAAGATCATGCAAAAGGTCAAGAAACTCAATTTGGTGACAGAGATGCAAAAGATAGATTTGTCTCTAAAATGCATTTTTTGCACCAAAAATACAGAGCAGGATTCTTGAAAATTCTTATAGATTGTGGTAGCATAATTTTGAATAAATTACCATATATCAAAGGAGAACAGAAATGGACGAAAGGGCTTACAACAGGGAAAAGGCAGTAAACCAATTTTTACTTGTGATTATCACCATCATGGATATGTTCCTGTTTTTCGGATATTTCAGCGATTACAGCAAAGGCAATATCAGTCTGGGATTTCTGTTGGCAGTGGAATTGACCGTTTTAGCTTCCATGGTGGCAGATTATGCTGTATTTCTGCATAAAAAGGACAGTGGGATTTTTAAGCATGTCTCAATGGTAGGATATATGTTTGTGTATACCATTGCACTGTTGGGGTCACAGAATGACTTGGTATTTGCAATGGTATTTCCATTGACAGTAATATATATTTTGTATTTTGATTACAATCTGATTTTAAGGATTTGCGCAGTGTATAGTTTGGTGAATGTGGTGGATATTGTGTACATTGCAGCATTTAAAAAGCAGCTTCATTCAGGTGCAGAATTAAATAGTACCTCCCTCTTAATCCAGGGAGCTACAGTGATTATTTATCTTATCGTGCTCTGTGGTACTACAAGAATTTCCAACCGTAATAATTCCATTCGCATTTCCAGTCTGAATGAGGAGAAAGAGCACAGTGCAAAGTTGCTGGAGGATGTGTTGAAAGTTGCTCAGGCGGTAAAGGAAAATTCTGCTCAGGCAGGAGAATATATCCGTGCCCTGGGGCGTGATGTAGATTCTACGGCCCAAGCGCTGTCAGGCATTTCTGACGGCAATTCTAGCAATGCGGAAAGTATAGAAAAGCAGACCATTATGACAGAAAATATTCAGGTCATGATACAGCGGACGAAAGAAATGTCAGATCAAATGATAGATTTGGCGCAGCAATCTAAGGAGGCTGTGGATGGAGGACAGGAAACGATGGATAACCTTCAGAAACAGTCTGACAATATGCAGAGAGCAAATGAGCAGGTGGTTGCCTCCGTGGTAAGTTTGATTGAAAATGCCAAGGCTGTAGATGAGATAACCGAACAGATTTTTTCCATATCGAGCCAGACGAATCTGCTGGCCTTAAATGCGTCGATAGAGAGCGCAAGAGCCGGAGAAGCTGGTCGAGGATTTTCAGTGGTAGCAGAAGAAATCCGCCAATTGGCCGATGAGACCAGGAAGTTAACAGAGAATATTCAGAACATTGTACAGCAGCTGCGAAAGAATGCAGATATGGCAAAGGGTACAGTGGATAATGTTCTGGAAACGTCTCATAAGGAGCATACATTGATCCGTGAAGCAGACCAGCAGTTTTCCGATATCGGAGGAAGAATGGGAGAACTCAATCAAAATGTGACAGAGATCTATCAGAAGATTGAGGAAATCTTACAGTCCAACAATGTAATTGTGGACAGTATCAATCAGATCTCAGCGGTTAGTCAGGAAGTTTCTGCTAATACCCAGCAGGCAGTGGAATTAGGTGAAGATACCAACAGGCAGGCTAGGCAGGTGCAGGAGCGTATGGATGAGTTACTGCGGACGGCGGGATCTATTGACAAATACATAGGGTGATCGTTTTTCTTTCAGATACGCTCTTACATTTTTTTTACATTTTACTGCATAATACATAACAAAAATATGGTATAATGTTGACGTGTACTATAAGGAAAAATGATAAAATCGAAGACAGCATGGAAGGAAGAACAGAAATGATAAAGATTTTAATCGTAGAGGATGATCCGAATATTGCAAAGTTGATGGAGGCAACCGTTGCCATCGGTGGTTATGACAGTGAAGTGTGTAGCAATGGTTCAGAGGCATTTGAGAAAATAGAACGAACAAATTATGACCTGATTTTATTAGATGTGATGCTGCCAGATATGAGTGGTTTTGAGATTATGAAAAAGCGCACAAACACAGAATCCCCAGTAATATTCATAACAGCAAAGCAGGAATTAACGGATAAAGTGCGGGGACTGCGGCTAGGTGCAGAAGATTATATTGTGAAACCTTTTGAGGCTATGGAGTTGCTAGCTAGGATTGAGGTGATACTTCGTCGGGTAAAGCGGACAGAGCGGGTGTATCACTACGGTGATATCTCTGTAAATGTGGAGGAGCATACCTGTAAATGTTGTGGAGAGGAAGTGTATTTGACGCCCAAGGAATTTGAAGTGCTGGTCTTTTTTATTCAACATAAGGATGTAGCCATTTCCAGGGACCGTCTTCTAGCCGCAGTCTGGGGATTTGAATATGAGGGGGAGAGCCGGACCATTGATATTCATATTCAGCAGTTACGTAAAAAGCTTAATTTGAAGGACAGGCTGGTGACAATTCCAAAGTTGGGTTACCGTTTGGAAAGTGCGAAGGAGTAGTACATGAAACTTTGGCAGAAAATATTTTTATATACTTTGATACTGGTGATGCTGGCGGTAAGCATTACCAGTATTTTGCTATTAAAAAATAGTTTTTCTCTGGCGCTGGAACAGAGGAAGCAGAGTGTGTACAGTGAGCATGAATTTTTGATTACCAGTTTCAAAAGTATGATGCTCACGGAACGTCTGCGTGCAAATGCGGTTGTGCTGGATGAATCTACACTGTTGGCATTTATGGTAGATACCTTTGGGACCAGTAAAAAGGGGGTTGCCTTTTTTGACGGAGAGAATCAGCAGGTCTATGCGAATAAAAAAATGGGAATACCAAAGACTCTGATCGATGCGGTCAAGAGCAGCGAAACGTCCCATATGCAGGTACAGGATGACCAGCTTTATGCAGCTTCGGCAGAAAGTATCGAGGGAAAGAAATATTATGTGATTACTGAAAATTACATTGGCGATGTGATGGAAACATACGAGAATATGTTACGCCAAATCCAGGTTATCAGCATGTCCTGTGCCATGGGTATGGCGTTGATCTTGATTGTGGTGGTCAAATTGCTGTTGATTCCATTAAAAAGGCTGAATGAAGGAACCAGAGAAATTGCCCAGGGCAATTATCAGAAACGCATTCGAGAGCGAGGACATGATGAATTGTCAGAGCTTGCACGAAATATGAATATTATGGCGGAAGCTGTGGAAACCAATGTAAGGGCATTGGAGGATGTGGCAGAGGATCGGAAACATTTTATTGATAATCTGTCCCATGAGATGAAGACGCCTTTGACTTCTATTTTGGGTTTTTCAGATTTGCTTCAAATTAAAAAGGAGATCTCAGATGAGAGCAGAATTGAGTACGCTGGTATTATCAAAGAGGAGGCATCGCGGATGCGTACTCTCTCCGGGAAGTTGATGGAGTTGATTACGGTTGGCGAGGCAAAATTAGAGTGGCAGCAGGAGGATATGGCTAAGTTGTTTACTGAGATTGGGACCTCTCTAAAGGTGGTTGCAGACAAACATAATATTTCATTGTATTGTGAATCAGAAGAAGGTATGTTATGGGTGGATCGGGAATTGTTTAAATCGTTACTTTATAATCTGGTGGACAATGCCATGAAAGCTTCACAGGAGGGCGGCTTGATTCAGGTACTGGGACGATTTGAGGAAGAACTCTTTTGTATCCAGGTGATAGATGAGGGGGTCGGAATACCGAAAGAGGAAATTGATAAGATTACGCAGGCATTCTATATGGTGGACAAAGTGAGGGGACGAGCCAACGGAGGAGCAGGATTGGGGCTTGCTTTGTGTGCAGAAATTGTCTCCACTCATCGAGGGGTAATGCGATTTGAAAGCCAGCTTGGGGAAGGGACCTGTGTTTTCATCCGAATGAAAGGGGGAAAAGCAATTGCGTAATTTAAAATCCATGCTTTTGACCCTTTTGTGTGCCATGATTATTTTATTGCTAGGCTATTTGGGAATTGTGGAGAGTGGCAGAAAGATTCTGAAAAATGAGAGTATTCCAGAAAGAGCAGAATATGAAAATGTAGGTTCCAATATTTTTTATGGTAAAATCGAGGATGATATTGAAATTTTTCCCTGGAATTACTATGCAAAGAACGAAACAAAATTAAAAAGTGGAGTACCCGATTTTCTTCAGGAGGAGTTGTTTGATGGGCAATATGAGGAGAAATATCCAGAAGTGTCCAAAGAATCCCAGATGTATGCTGCGGATTGGTATTTTGGTCAACTGATCGCATACGAAGCACAGGTGGAAGCGGAGGAGGTTTTTGCATGGTTTGAGCAGAGTCACAAACATATTTTGAACCATATGGTAGTAAAAGAAAACACTTCTCATGGAAATATTTACTTTTATCAGGAGATTTTGGAATTGGGAGGAGAGACGTATCAGGTAAAAATTGCCTGCGGAGATTGGAGTGTGATCAGCTTTATCTGCGTGGAGTATGCGCCAGAGGATCGCCGAGAATTGCAGGAATGGAAAGATGGCAAGGAGAAAATGGTTGGGATATTAGAAGAGAATGAAAATCCCTTGGAAGAGTATGTAACGTATATGACAGAATTGAAATACTTGTCAGCCCCATCCTATTACATGGATGATGGAACGTATGAAAACGCGTATCTTCGAAGTTTTTATCTGTTGGACTATATCATGCAGGGCCAGGGCAATGAGGAAGAACTTGTACAGAAAATGAGAAATTTAAGGGAAACTTGGGGTATGAGCAAATCTGAGAACGACCAAATAGAGGAAGTGGATTTGCATTATTCCTATCAGGTAGTAGAATTAAAAGATATGATTTTACTGCTGGTTCAGGGAGATATGACAATTGGAGTCTATTATGACCCCGTGAATCAACTTTTTTGCGGGTACAATTATTTTTATGAATCTTAAATTTTTCAAAACAATTGAAAAATTGGTTGTGATATTTTCTACGTTGAATTATAATAATACCAGATTTCGGCTGAAAACCGAAATAGAAAAAGGAGAATTAGGATGAGTGACAAAGAAAAATTTGAAGATACAGATCTCTGGGAAGAAACAGGAGACAAGGAGGAACATCAGGAAGAGGGATTTGAGGATATTTGTTATATTTGCCGCCGGCCAGAGAGTAAGGCTGGAAAGATGATTCAGATTCCCAATAGTGTCTCTATTTGTTTCGATTGTATGCAAAAGACCTTTGATACGATGAATCATACAGGATTTCCGATAGGTGATATGGGAAATTTTGGAAATATGCCTAATATTAGCATGATAAATTTGTCCGATCTTCAGAATATGAACATGATGCCCAAGAGCCAGAAGCTGAAGAAGAAAAAGCCAAAGGAAGACAAGAAACCTAAACCAGTGTTGGATATTAAATCCATTCCCGCACCTCATAAGATTAAGGCGAGTCTGGATGAATATGTGGTTGGGCAGGAGCATGCGAAGAAAGTGATGTCAGTGGCTGTCTATAACCATTACAAACGGGTGAGATGTAACGACCAGGATGGTATTGAGATTGAGAAGTCTAATATGTTGATGTTAGGGCCCACAGGTAGTGGCAAGACTTATATGGTTAAGACTTTGGCAAGGCTTTTAGATGTTCCGCTTGCCATTGCAGATGCCACGTCTCTGACAGAAGCAGGATATATAGGGGATGATATTGAGAGCGTGGTTTCTAAGCTTCTCGCAGCAGCAGACAACGACGTGGAGCGTGCAGAGCATGGAATTATTTTTATTGATGAGATTGACAAGATTGCCAAGAAGAAGACCACAAATCAGCGAGACGTCAGTGGTGAGAGTGTGCAGCAGGGGATGTTGAAGCTTTTGGAGGGGGCGCAGATTGAGGTTCCAGTGGGAGCCAACAGCAAAAATGCCATGGTGCCTCTTGCTACCGTAGATACCAGGAATATTTTATTTATCTGTGGAGGTGCTTTCCCAGATCTGGAAGATGTGATCAAGGAGCGATTGAATAAGAAGTCTGCCATGGGATTTCACGCCGATCTGAAGGACAAATACGATGGAGAAGAGAATCTTTTGCAGCGAGTGGAAGTGGAAGATATTCGCAAGTATGGTATGATACCTGAATTTTTAGGGCGGTTACCAGTGATTTTTGCTCTGGATGCACTGACTGAAGATATGTTGGTGCGGATTCTCACAGAGCCAAAGAGTGCTATTGTTAAACAGTATCAGAAGTTGCTTTCGATGGATGAAGTGAAGTTAGAATTTGAGACAAATGCCCTCCATGCCATCGCAAAAAAGGCTAAGAAGAAGGATGTAGGTGCGCGGGCTCTGCGGGCGATTATTGAAGAATTTATGTTGGATATTATGTATGAAATTCCAAAGGACGACAATATTGGAATGGTAACGATTACAGAGGATTATATTGAAAATAGAGGAGGTCCTGTGATTTCTATGCGGGGCTGAGAAAGCGATCAGGACTATGGCGCAAGGAAGAAAGATTATCAGCGCTGTGGTCCTTTCTCATTCTGTGATAGTCGGCGGAGTTCTCTAGAGATTTCCCCAAATAAGCAATTGTGTTCATGTATTAATCGATTCGGGCATATGCTGATAAAAAAGAAAAAGGTAGTCGTATGGATTGTGAAGAAGCTGTCTATTCAAATGATTATTATGATTTTATTAAAGAATATATTCTGGAAAGCAGAGGTGAGCCATTAAATTGTTGTGTGCAAAATTTGGATTCGACGTTTGATATTGTGTATATTCCAAGAGAGGGAAATCCACCTTTGAGTATTAACAACTACAGCTATAATGCAATTCCGGGGTGTTATGCTCCGATGGATGAAAGTGCTCTTGAGGTAAGCGGAATTTTGAGACTTCAGAATCAGCCCACGTTGGGCTTGAGGGGGCAAGGCGTATTAGTTGGTTTTCTGGATTCTGGCATTGACTATGAGAATCAGGTGTTTCGAAATAGTGATGGGAGCACTCGGATCATGGCCATATGGGATCAGACGGATCGAAGCGGAACACCACCCAAGGGATTTGTATACGGAACGGAGTACAGAGACGATCAGATTAATCGTGCATTAAATTCAGGGAATCCGAAAGAAATGGTTCCAGTTACAGATGAGGATGGTCATGGGACGTATATGGCAAGTGTGGCTGCTGGGAGTGAAATACCAGAAAGAAATTTTAGTGGGGCAGCTCCTTATGCCAAAATTGCTATGGTAAAGCTGAAGCCAGCAAAGGAGTATTTAAAAGAGTTCTATTTTATCAATCCAGATGCCACTGCCTATCAAGAGAACGATATTATGGCAGGGGTGAAATACTTAAGTCTCCTGGCCCAAGAACGCCATATGCCCCTGGTGATCTGCGTAGGGCTAGGTACGGACCTGGGAGGACATACAGGAATCAATCCGCTGTCAACCATGCTGAATTTTATGGCATTGAGGAATCAGCATGCCGTGGTAATAGCAGCAGGAAATGAAGGCAATTCCCGCCATCATTATTTTGGGGAACTGGAAGAGGAGGAAACTGTTCGGAATGTGGAAATCAATGTAGGACCCGAAGTGCAGGGATTTTATGTTGAAATGTGGGCGCAGACCCCACAGCGATTTTTGGTAGATATTATTTCTCCCACAGGGGAGCGGATGCCCAGTGAATATATTTTGTCTGGAGGCAGAGAGTACAGTTTCTTATTTGAAGACACAAAGGTGTCTGTAGATTACCGAATATTAGGAATTTTGGATGGATCCCAGGTGATTTTTATTCGATTTAGTAAGCCTACGCAGGGATTGTGGAATATTCGGGTTTATCAGGAAGGGGAGATCGGACATTTCTTCCATATGTGGCTGCCTCTGGAGGATTTTCTCACTGGGGAGATCTTTTTTGTACGTTCCAATCCTGATACAACCATCACAGTGCCCTCTGGGGCTGTTGTGCCAATGACGGTAGGGGCTTATAATGTGAAAGATAACAGTATTTATCTGAGATCAGGAAGGGGATTTGCAGCCAATGGCACTTTAAAACCAAATTTTGTAGCACCAGGAGTGGAAGTATATGGAGCCGCGCCAGGAAATATGTTTGTCACAAGGAGCGGCACAAGCGCGGCTTCAGCGGTTACCACAGGGGCTGTGGCACTTATGATGGAGTGGGGAATTGTCCGAGGAAATTATTCTTCCATCACAGCCATAGACATTAAAAATATGTTGGAGCGCAGCGCAGAACGGGATCCCAGGCGTATATATCCAGATCGGTCATATGGCTGGGGGAGATTGAATTTATACCGGGCGTTTGATGAATTTCGGATTCGTTAGGAATGATTCAGGCGCTATTAACATAAGAAGATGTGAAGTGAACAGAAAGGAGCAGCAGATGAAATATGCAATTTTGACAGTTTCCATTGCAGCTGGGGATATTTTATTAAAAAAGCATATGGAGGAACGTTTAGCATGGGGGGAGAGAAAACCGATCTGTAAGGGAAAGATTGTTCTAAGAAAGTATCATAATCATGGCATTGCATTTAATTTTTTGGAGAAACATTTGGGATTAGTCAAGATACTAGGTGCCAGCCTTATATTGAGCCTGGCAATTTGTTGGTGTATCCTCCTACAAAAGAAACATGCATCTGGCCTTCTTTGGGGGTTAAGCTTTCTGCTGGGAGGAGGAGCCAGCAACCTGTATGACAGGGCTGTAAGGGGGTATGTGGTAGATTATTTTAGCTTTCAGACACCGCTAAAATGGTTAAATAGAATAATCTTTAATGTGTCGGATCTGTGTATCTTCTTAGGAGGAATCATTGTATTTATAAAGAGAAATACTAGATAAAAGGAAAACATTTTAGAAACATAACAAAAAAGCTGCCATGAGCAGCTTTTTGTAATCACCTTCGTTTCATCATATATCTTAATCTTAATAAAAAATCGAAATTCTATATTCAGACAAAGGTACATTGAGAACCTGATGAGATTAGCGGACTACAGTTACATTGACAGCCTGAGGACCTTTGGAACCTTCCGTTACATCGAATTCAACAGTAGCGCCTTCTTCTAAGGACTTGAAACCTTCCATATTTAATCCGGAATAATGAACAAACACGTCGTTTCCATCCTCATCAGAAATGAATCCATATCCCTTTTGATTGTTAAACCACTTTACTGTACCTTGCATGTCAGTACCTCCAATATATAATATATGCCAACCTTGTGACATATGACTAGGATAGCACATTATGTTTCAAAAGTAAAGAAATATTCTGCGGAAATTTACAAATTTCTCACATTCTTGGGCCTATTCTGGAGCAGTGGAAGAAATTTTGGTCACACAAGGGGTTCAAAGGGGATTTTATGAGTTTTTAAAAACCGTTTGACTAAATCATCCCAGGAATGTTCCACAGATTTGTCCATGGAAAATAAATGGCGGGAGATTCCGGTGGTGCAGGTCAATTGCTGGTTTTGATAGATTAGATTCAAATACATTCCAGAAATGTCTTCTGGTGAGAGGGCATTGTCTATGGAAGCCAGGGTGCGTGTTAGATTATCGCGGGAAAGCTGGAATACAAAGTGAAAGGAGGTTGGGGTATGTTTTCCTTTGAGTAGGTCGAAGCAGACTGGGCGAACAAGGGAAAATGGGATATAGGCTTCTTGGCGTAACTGTTCGTAAGGTGCATCTTCTGGGCTAAAGAATTCCAAATTAGGATGACCATCCAAAAGAAAAGTCATATAAGTAGTGATGGAACCTTCTGACAGAAGAAAACCGTCAAAGGTGTTGGTACGCAATAATATATTCATAAATTCTTTCACATTCAGTATGGATAATGCGGTCATTGTATTCTCCTTGTATATTATGATTTTCAGAGATTATTTTATCATTATTCTGCAAAAACGGCAATTGAAATATGAATGTCTGGCAAATCTTTTGTATTTATAGTATAGTAGTGAAAGAGAATACGTCGGCGGCGAAATGCCGCTTTTCAGATATGACTGAGAAACAGGAGGAAAAAATGGAACATTCACAAAAGGCATTGTTTCACTTATTAGAGAAAGGTACAAGTGCTCCCATGGTAGTTCTGGAGGCAGAACGGCAGCTAAAAGAGTCTGATTTTCGGGAACTAAGGTTCCAACAAGACTGGGAATTGAAGGAGAATGGCAGATATTATGTGAAGCATCACGATACAGCGCTGTTTGCCTTTACCATTGGGGAGGAGAGCATAGATGACATACGGATTGCGGGTGCACATACCGATTTTCCATGCCTGCGGTTAAAGCCCCGTCCTGATGTGGAAGCAGGGGGATATGCACAGGTGAACGTGGAGGTGTATGGAGGGGCCATTTTAAATACCTGGCTGGATCGACCTTTGAGCATTTCAGGACGGGTGGCATTGACTGGAGAAGAAGTGATGCATCCCAATATGCGTTATGTATCTGTACAGCAAACACTTGGAGTAATTCCGAATCTTGCCATTCATATGCACCCTGAGGTGAACAAAGGAATCGAGTTAAATAGGCAGACAGATCTTCTTCCCATTCTTGGATTTGCCGATAAAAAAACAGAACGCCCTTTTTTAGAATTTTTGGCAAAAGAGCTGGACGCAGAGCTGGAGGAGATTTTGGACTATGAATTGTGGGTATACTGCCAGGAACCACCCAGATATGCAGGATTGAATCAGGAACTGATTCTCTCACCAAGGCTTGACAATCTTACTTCTGTACAAGCCCTGTTGACAGCTGTGATTGGGAGTCATCCTAGGAAAGGGATAAATGTAATTGCATTGTTTGATCATGAAGAAGTGGGAAGTCGTACGAAGCAGGGGGCTGGTTCTATGGTGTTGCGGGATGTTCTTGAGAGAATTGGAGCATGTTTGGGAAGGACTCCAGCACAGATGTCGCAAGATCTTTACAATGCGTTCTTTTTATCTGTGGACGTGGCACATGGAATGCATCCCAACTACATGGGCAAAATGGATCTGACTAACAGACCAGTATTGGGAAAGGGAGTTTGCATTAAGGAGGCAAGTGCCCAGTCTTATGCCACGGACTGTGAGGCAGTGGCGGTGGTGGAACAGATTTGCAGAAACGAAAAAATTCCGTATCAGAAGTTTGTCAATCGTTCAGATTTGCGAGGAGGGGGAACGCTGGGTTCTATTGCATCAAGTTTCCTGCCAGTGAGAACCGTGGATATTGGTATACCACTTCTTGCTATGCATTCTGCAGTGGAAACGATGGGCGCTGAAGATATGAAAGCACTGACAGATTTGATGAAGGCTTACTTCGATCTATAGAGACAGAAGAGTGGTTGTCTGGTTTTGGTGTAAGCGTACAGAATGGAGGATACCATGAAAAACGTACAACGAAAAATGGCATTATTTTTGGCCGCTGTCTTATTTGCAGTGAATACAGCAGGCTGTACGAAAGAGGAACTGAACGAATATTTGCAGCAGGGGTTGGAATGGGTAGAATCTGTAAGTGATTCCAGCCAGCAAAGTCAGGAATCGGAGCAGGTATCAGATTATCCAAATCAAAAGAAAGCACAAAGCCGTCAGGCAGAGAGGGAAACCGTAAAACCCCCAGAGCAGATTTCAGTGGGAAAATATGCGTATGGTCAGTTGGGGGAGACGGAGCAGAAAGTGTATGATGAGATACTTTCCACTATATTAAATCAGGAGCAAGCGATAAAGCTCTCCACCACAGATACAGAATTGATGCGTCGCGCGTATGCAGCAGTTTGCAGTGATTATGGTGGATTATTCTGGATTGAAGGATATGCTTTTACAAGGTACACCAGAGGAGAAGAGCTTGTGAGTCTGGAATTTTCTCCCAAGTATACCATGGGAATAGAGGAGCGTCGACAGATTCAGGAACAGATTGATGAGATTGTGGAAGCGTGGTTTGCTGGAATTTCAATCAATGATACGGATTATGACAAAGCGAAATATGTCTATGAATTGCTAGCTCTGAATACAGAATATGTGGAAAATGCCCAGGATAGCCAGAATATTATCAGTGTGTTTATCCATCAAAAAACCGTGTGTCAAGGCTATGCATGTGCAGTTCAGTATCTTTTGGAGCAGCTTGGCATTCAGAGTGTGATTGTGTCAGGTATGGCATTGGGGGAGCCTCATGCCTGGAATTTGATCTGTTTGGATGGAGAGTATTATTATATGGACGCCACATGGGGGAATAATGGGTATCGCAATAAAGAAGGAAAGGAGACGTCCTTTATTGATTATAATTATATGGCGATGACAACTGCGGAGATGAAACTTGGTCACATGCCAGATTCCGAACAGAATCTTCCAGAGTGCACGTCAGTGGTGAATAATTATTATAGAAAAGAAGGAAACTATATAGAAACATGGGAGCCAGATGTGATCGGCAGCAAGCTTGTAGAGGCATGGGAAGCCCAACAGGTGATCACGTTGCGGTTTTCTGATAATGCACTTAGAAAGCGGGCATTCCGCTATTTTATCAAAGAAGGACATATTGCAGACTACTGTTATGGTTTAACCCAGATTAATTATATTGAAGATCCGTCGTGGAAAGAGATCAGTTTTTGTTTTAACCAATCTTGAAAAAGGACTTTTCAAACTTGAATATTTATGCTAAGATTAAGTAGTATTAAAAACTATGTTAAGTAATGAATAATAATTTGTCAAGTTATTTTTAAAGTCAAATATACCAAAGAAGAATACTATATGAGTGAGAGCAAAGTGGGCGATTCCATAGGGAACTAGCAGCTTTGTATCTGCTATGATATATTGCATGAATATTCAGGAGGAAAAAGATGAATTATAAAATAGTAGTGGACAGTTGTGGGGAATTGCCAGAGAGATATAAGAAGGATGATCATTTTGAATCCGTGCCTCTGGAGATTTTTGTGGACGATTACCATATTTTGGATGATGCAAGTTTTGACCAGGCTGAGTTTCTTCGGAAAGTTCGTGAGAGTCCCAATTGCCCAAAATCCACTTGCCCATCTCCTAAGCGCTATATGGAAGCCTATGACTGTGAGGCAGACCATGTCTATGCAGTGACTCTTTCTGCTCAGCTCAGTGGTTCCTGCAACAGCGCTCAATTGGGAAAAAAATTATATCTGGAAGAAAAGGGTGAAAAGCAGATTCATATCTTTGATTCAAAATCTGCATCTGTGGGGCAGACTTTGATTGCGATGAAGATTCAGGAATACGAAACTATGGGTTTGGGATTTCAGGACATCGTTGACAAGGTAGAAGCATTTATTGCAGATATGAACACTTCCTTTGTGTTGGAGACATTAGAGACCCTGCGCAAAAATGGGCGTCTAAGCAATATCAAGGCATTTATAGCTAGTACCTTGAATATCAAGCCAGTGATGGGAGCTACACCAGAGGGTACGATTTACCAGCTTGGACAGGCAAGAGGTATGGCCCATGCGATAGATAAGATGATTCAGGATTTAGTGGGCAAAACAATAAATCCTCAGGATAAGACTTTTGCTATTTCTCATTGTAATGCGCCAGAAAGAGCCTTGGAGGCAGCAGAACGGGTAAAGGGGCTTGGAATATTTAAAGATGTATTTGTTCTCGATACCGCTGGGATCAGCAGTATGTATGCCAGTGATGGTGGAATTATCATGGCAGTGTAAGCTGCCATGATAATCAAGAAGATGGTATGTATTTGGATGGAGAATAAATAGGGGGATGCAGCAACAAAGGGCTGCGCTTTCTACTCTTCCTTGTAGGAAGCTTTATCCAAAGCATCTTGGATGGCATTTAACAATACCATGGAGGTGTACTGGTTATCGTCTTCATACGAGATATTTTCCAGTGACTGGTTTTCGTAAATTTGCTGGCTTAAGTTATCCAATGCAGGCTGCATCAGCGGATACATAGCAGCAGTGGTTTCATCCAGATTTACCAGACTGATGGAATTGATATGGGTATCATCCACCATTACTTCCACATCGATGGCATTGTTATTTAGCTGTATGGAGGAAGTGTATACTCCCGCCGTATATTTCATGGTTTCTTTCGCAGTTTTCTCTTTGCTGTCCGGCAGGAACATAAAAATCAGCAGTAAAATCAACAGAATCCCCAGTACGGCAAAGATTGCTGTATAGACCAGTTCTTTTAAATGCAGAACAACAATTTTTGTTTTAGAACTCACAGGACTCCTCCTTAATTTCTCTTTGGTTCATTATATGATAAAAAAGATGGAATATGCTATTGACAAAGAAATAAAATTGTAGTACAATCGTAGATGTCTTTGAGAGACAGATACATATGCGATAGTGGCGTAGTTGGTAACGCGCGACCTTGCCAAGGTCGAGACCGCGGGTTCGAGCCCCGTCTATCGCTCTTCTAATTAAGAACCGTAAGCGAGAAGATTTCTGAGAGAAATCAAGAGCTTACGGTTTTTTCGTTTCTTCTTGATTTGTATTAGTCTATATTTTAAAGCAAATATATTCTTAGTGTACTGATCACACGACATTCCTTATATTTTAAAGCAGTTTTGCTATTGGATTCAGGCTTTGTATCTGCCATTGCAAGCAAAATAAGGACAAATTATATTCTCTATCGATGACCATTCAAAGCTATTTTTCGGTTGACATATATTTATTTAGATATTCCTCTACGGCATTTAGATATTGTTCATACAGTTTATCGTCATTTTGGAGACCATGTCCTGAGTGGGGTAGCTCAAAATACCGATAGTCCACATTGTGTTCTTTCAAAGCATTTACCAGATGAGCAACGGTCGGAAAGGGGCACACGCGGTCGTGCGCACCGTAGGCAATCACACTGGGTATCGTATTGTCATCAATCCACATAAACGCGGAGATTGGCTTTATTAGATTATCATATTCTGGCGTATCAAGAACGTTGATGTCGATTTCCGTTCCCAGCATCACACCAAACAATTTTGCCGCCGCTTTTTTGCTTTCATCTGTGTCCTGATCAAGTCCATATATGCTCCAATCATTTCTATAAAAGCTTGATGGGCCTACGGCTTGAAATATCATCTTTACTGGAACAGGAGAATCCGCTGCATCTCTGTAAGCGTAAAGCATTGCAAGGGTACCGCCTGCTGAGCCGCCAGAAATTGCCATTTCTTCAATATGGTACCCAAGGTTTTCGGCTTCTTCCACGACCTTTGGCATAGCCTCTTTTATCTCAATCGACTGGGAATATACACTCATATCGTTTTCGTCTGTGCGCAGAGTATAGTTGATTCCTGCCGCAACATATCCTTTGGAGCACAGCCAAGTGAGTATTTCTGCGTCTCCTGCTTTATCTCCCGATGTGAATCCGCCTGCATGGAGATAAACGACTAAGCCATAGCCTTCTTTATTTGTGTCTGCGGGAACATACAAGTCAAATTTATGGGATTCTTCATCTCCATAGGAGATATCTTTGTAAACCTTTCCTATTTCGTCGGTTAGTTGAACAGAATATTTTTTTGCCCATGATGGTTTCATGGAGATTTTTGAAACTACACCGATTCCGAATGAAATAATAAACACTGCGATACAGATGAATACAAACATGCCTTTACCTCGTTTTTCTTTGTTTTTCATAGGAAATTACCTCCAAATATCGTTCCTCCAAGCAGGAGATTCAAAATTCCCCGAACGACCAGTCGTCCCAAAACAATGCCGACAATCACAATTACAAGTAATATAATCAGTCGTTTTTGTATGAGTGTCATATTTTGCCTCCTTTCGATATGTTGTATTGATATTTGCAAGATATAGTGATAATATATAGATGAAACATTTGTCCTGCCGATATAATTGTATCAGCGTTTTTTTGGGATGTCAACGGGAGGTAGAAAAATGAGACAAACTTCAAAAAATGTATCACCGATGAGTAACGAAGGGCGCAATGCTTACGTGATTGAGCATATTACAGACGCACTTTTAAAATTGCTGAGGGATAATCCTATCAGAGATATTTCCATCAGTCAGTTGTGTGATGTGGCTATGATTGGCAGAGCTTCGTTCTATCGTAATTTTGAAAGCAAAGAGGATATATTGAGGATGTATATTCGTAAATTGTTTCAGGAGTGGACAGATAGTCAGGGACAGAATGATGATAAATCCCTTAGCGAATGGGTAATGGTCATGTTTTCTCATTTTGAGAGATATAAAGACTTTTACAGTCTGCTAAATGAAAGAAAGCTCACATATCTTTTGAAAGATGTCATTATAGGAATTTGTGGGCCAAAGTCTGAACATTCAAAAATGGAAGCATATACGAGGGCATATGTTGCGTATACCCTGTATGGTTGGATTGAAGTGTGGTTTGAGAGGGGAATGCAGGAATCAGCAGAAGAAATAGCACTTCTGTTCAAAGGTCAGGGATTGTAGACACCACCGCTGCGCCGTCAAAAATCTGCCTTGCAGAATGAAAATTCTGCGTAGTTTCACCAGATATAATGTGCTAGGCAAAAGTGCGTGTATTTGTTTGAATCAAATGGCGCGTTTTGGTAGGCGATCTATTCCGAAAAATGTTTTATTTTTTCCAAAAATATGATAAAATAAAAAATGGAATAAAAATGCTTGTACCGAAAGGAGGAGGCCAGTGAAAATTCTGAGGGTACATCTAGTAGAAATAGTGGCGGCTCTTCTGTTTGTTGTACTGGTAGTAATATTTTGCCAGGGAGGCAGGGGAATGGACAGGGATGTCCAAAAGGTTTCATTTAATGAGGATTGGACCATTGTTGTGGGGGAGGAAGCTCAGGATTACAGTATGCTTCCAAAGAGCATTGATAGGTCTGGAGAAGTACAGGAGATTATTTTACGAAAGCAGCTTTCGGAGGATGTAGATTCTAAAAATTCCATTGGTTTTTATACGATACACCAGAATGTGGAAGTCTTTGTAGATGGCGAGAAAATTTATGAAAGTAAGGTGCCAGAGGGGGCAAGGAGTAAAACACCAGGGAATTGTTGGAACTTTGTGCAGTTGTTACAGGAATACGCTGGAAAAATTCTGGAAGTACATATAAGTAATTGTTATGATTTTGGACGGGTGAAGGTGCCAGAATTTATTCAGGGAGTCCAGTCGGGCATGATATTGAGCTTGATCCGAAGTCAGATGTTAGCCTTTGTGATAAGTTTTATTGTGTTTGCAATGGGACTTATGCTGGTGATTGGCTGGTTTGCGTTGGGAAAGAATATGCGTTTTCACAATGCAGTTCCATGGCTTGGTCTTTTTGCAATACATTTTGCAATATGGTCGGGTTTTGAAACACAAGTTCCGATGTTGATGTTTGGAAATCCACTTTTATGTAATTATATTGATATTCTCAGTCTGAAACTGATGCCTCTTCCCATAATCTATTTTATACGGATTGTTTATTCTAAGAATGACAATCGAATGTTGGGATTTCTTGAGGCGGTAAGCCAGATTGAATTTGCGGTAAGTCTGCTGGGGCATATTTTTGGCTGGTTTGATTTGCAGCGAACTTTGTGGATCACACACGTAGTTGGTATTTTGATTGCTGCCGCTGCGGTGGGACTGGGGATACAATTTATTGTTCAAAAAGGAAGAAAAAAGATAGAGTCAGGAGAAAATATATGGAAAAATACGGTCTGTATTGGGATTGTAGGGGTGTGTATTATTCTGGATGCAATCAATTATTATTGTGGTTTTCATGATGATGTGGCGTATTTTTCTAGAATTGGCTGTCTGGTGTATGTAGTGGTACTCACGAAGCAGTTTCTGGAGGAATCTATCAACTTAATCCAGGTGGGAAAAGAGGCAGAGGCATTACGGCAAGAGGCAGAATTGGACGGATTGACAATGCTCAAGAACCGTAGGAGTTTTGAACAGGATCTACATCAGATTAATAAGGGAGAATTTCGAAGATACAGCGTGGTGATGTTTGATCTGAATAACTTAAAGTTGATGAATGATCAGTTTGGCCATGGTATGGGTGATTATTACATTATCACTGGAAGTGAGATTATTCGAGATACCTTCGGAGAATTTGGAGAGATTTATCGGATTGGAGGAGATGAATTTTGCCTGATTTCCGATTCTATTTCGGAAGAAATTTATAAGACAAGAGAAAAACAGATGTGCGATTGGCTGGAAAATCTGCAAGGAAGCCAGATGAAGGATTTTATGCAGATTGCTTCCGGTTTTGCAAAATATAACCGCGGCACAGACATGAATCTGCTAGATACCTTTGGACGTGCGGATGAGCGAATGTATCAGTGTAAACGGAAACAAAAAGCGGCGAGAAACAATGGCGGCAAAGTATAAACAGGAGGTAGCTGAGTATGCGTTATATGCCTATGGCAAAAGTGGAAACAGGAATGGCATTAGGACAGGATATTTATAATGGAGAAGGGCGGCTGATTTTGGGCAGGCATGTGATACTGAACAATGATAACCTGCAGGAGCTGCTATCACTTGGATTTCCTGGAATTTATATTGACGATGAATTTACAGAGGATTTGATGGTCACCGAGGTCATTCGTCCAGAAGTTAAGCGGGAAGCTTTAAAGATGGTCCATGATTTATTTTTGGACAATAAGAATCTGCCTATGGAACAGCACAATCTTCAGGAGGTTGTGATTGATGTGATGGAAGAAGTGCTGAACAATGGGGATGTTATGTGCAATATGTTGGACATTAAGACCTATGATGATTATGTGTATTTTCATTCTGTGAATGTGGCAGTTTTGTCTACAATGATAGGTGCTGCCTGTAATATGAATAAAGAGGAGCTTGATATTTTAACGACAGCAGCCTTGCTCCATGATGTTGGAAAACGGTTTGTGGAGGAAGATGTACTGAATGTGAAGCGTGCTCTGACCGAGGAAGAGCGGATTATGATCGTTCAGCATCCTAAGTTGGGATATGATTTCTTGGTGGAAAATTTTGATTTTCTGCCTGAAGTATATGACAGTGTTCTAGAACATCATGAATGGTATAATGGATGTGGTTATCCATTGCGCAGATCTGGTTCAGAAATTCCAATCTATGCCAGGATCATCAAGCTGGCAGATGTCTACGATGCTCTGACTTCCAAGCTGCCTTATCATGAGGCTGTGCCGCCTTCGGAGGCTGTGGAATATATTATGGCAAATGCAGGAGCGGAATTTGATCCAGAGCTGGTGGATGTATTTATGCGTAAGATTGCTGTATATCCAGAGGGTTGCGAAGTAAGACTGTCAGATGGCAGGACAGCAGTAGTAATGGAGAATTACAAAGAGTTTATTTTAAGGCCCAAGGTAAAGATAATTCCCACTGGGGAGATTATCAATTTGAAATCGGATAATGAGGCAAGAAGCTTGACGATTCTGGAATTAAATGTATAAGCAGGATGTGAAGATGTGACAGGACAGAAGGAAAGGGTTGATATGCTGCTGGCGGAAAGTTTTAAGGAGCTTGCCTGCCAGCAGCCCATAGAGAAGATTACGATTAAGGCTGTTACCGATAAGGCAGGGGTGATCCGTCCTACCTTTTACAATCATTTTCAGGATAAGTATGAATTGTTGGAATGGATTATTCAGACGCAGATCATAGAACCTATCAGACCCTTGATTCATGCAGGGATGGTAGATGAAGCGTTGTTGTTGATTTTTACCTCCATTAAGTCAGAAAAGGAGTTTTATGGAAAGGCGGTTCGGCTGGAGGGACAAAATTCTTTTGAGCAGATCTGCAAAAAATGCATTGGGGACTTACTCCTTGAGGTGATTTATGGAAGAAGTCAGACAGGAAAACAGAGACATCCTTGGTTGACGCCAGAGTATATTTCTCAATTTTATGCACAGTCCATGTGTTTTGTGGTGGTGCGTTGGATTAAGAGTGGTATGACCGTGGAACCCAGAGAAATCACAGATATTTACAATTATATGATCACGCGTTCCATGACAGAGGTGATTGAAGAGTTGTAGTGTTTTGTCTAGCTAAGATTTTGGAGGAGATGACAAATACCCTTAAATGTATATGGAAAAATACAGCAAAGGAAAAATGTATCATCTTGAACTACAGAGAAAAAAGATTGAATATTTATTTATTCAGTCTTTTTTTTTATACTTTGGTTGAATAGAAAAGTGAAAGAAAAAGGAGTGAGAGGAAGATGATTAAGTTTGGAAAAGGAGTTGTAAAACTGCGTGTTCCCATCTTGATAATCAGTTTATTGCTTTTGGTTCCGTCAGTATTGGGGATTGTAAGCACCAGGATTAATTATGATATTTTATCCTATCTGCCCAAGGACATTGAGACCATGGAGGGACAGGATATCCTGATGGATGAATTTGGTACGGGGGCGTTTTCCATCTGTATTGTGGAGGAGATGGAGAATAAGGATGTGTCAGCTCTTCGGGAACAGATTGAGGCAGTTCCACATGTTAAGACTGTAATCTGGTATGACTCTGTGGCGGATTTATCAGTGCCTGTGGAAATTCTTCCAGAGGAGATACAACAGAAGTTCGTCAAAGGCAGTGATACGATGATGATGGTGATGTATGATTCCTCTATGTCGTCGGATGAGACGATGGAAGCTGTAAAGGAGATTCGCGGCCTTGCGCAGAAACAGTGCTTTGTCAGTGGAATGTCCGCAGTGGTCACAGATATCAAGGATATCTGCAATCAGGAGATGATAGCGTATGTTGCAATTGCAGGTGCGTTGTCCTGTGTAATCCTTGCGCTAACCATGGACTCCTTTCTGGCTCCAGTATTTTTCCTTTTAAGTATTGGGATGGCAATCTTATATAATTTGGGAAGCAATATATTTTCCGGTGAAATCTGTTATATTACCCAGGCATTGGCGGCAGTTCTTCAGTTGGGAGTGACCATGGACTATTCTATTTTCCTGTGGCACAGTTATGAAGAAAATCAGGAGCGGTTTCCGGGAGATAAGAAACGGGCAATGTCACATGCAATCTCCAATACCCTTGGTTCTGTGCTCAGCAGTTCTACTACTACGGTGGCAGGTTTTGTAGCCTTATGTTTTATGACTTTCACTCTGGGACTGGATTTGGGAATTGTGATGGCAAAAGGAGTGTTACTTGGTGTGGTATGTTGTGTTACGGTGTTACCTGCGATGATATTAGTTTTTGACAAGCCAATCTCCAAGACGAAACACAGGCCGATGATTCCAGATTTGGGACAGATTGCACCTTTTGTGGTGAGACATTATAAAATATTTGTGTTAATTTTTTTGATTGTGTTGGCTCCTGCCGTGTATGGATATACGCATACAGGTGTGTATTATGATGTTGCTGGGACTCTGCCAAAGGATTTGCCCAGTATTCAGGCCAATGACAAACTAGATGAGAGTTTTCAGATGAATACTACACATATCCTGCTTTTGGATAGTAAGCTATCACAAAAAGAAGCAGGAATGATGAAAAAAGAAATGGAAGCTGTGGATGGCGTATCATCAATATTAGGGATGGAATCCCTCGTAGGGCCTTCGGTTCCGCTGGATATAATCCCAGCAAATATTAAGGAAAAATTGATGACCGATCATTATCAGATGATGATGGTAAGTTCTGGATATAAGATTGCATCGGATGAAGTGAATCAGCAGATTTCAGAGTTGAATAATATTTTAAAAAGATACGATCCACAGGGAATGTTGATTGGGGAGGCGCCCTGTACCAAGGATTTAATTAATATTACAGATAAGGATTTTAAGGTGGTGAGTGTGGTCTCTATTGTAGCAGTATTTTTGATTATTCTGCTTACTTTTAAATCCATCTCGGTTCCTGTAATTCTTGTATCTGTGATTGAATTTGCAATTTTTATCAATATGGGAATCCCTGCATATACCGGGACCACACTTCCCTTTATTGCTTCCGTCGTGATTGGCACAATCCAGTTGGGGGCCACAGTGGATTACGCGATTTTGATGACGACGCGTTATCGGAAGGAACGCAGCCAGGGAGCAGATAAGGCCCAAGCGGTGACCGTTGCGTTGTCCACATCCATCTCCTCTATTGTGGGAAGTGCATTGAGTTTCTTTGCGGCAACCGTTGGAGTGGCATTTTATTCCAGAATCGATATGATCGGTGCATTATGTACGCTGATGTCCCGTGGAGCAATTATAAGTATGTTTGTGGCAATCTTTATTTTACCAGCGATGTTTATGGTTTTTGATAAATTAATTTGTGCTACCAGTATTGGATTTGGTCCGGCCAGAGGACAGAAAGTAAAAACAGAAAAAATAAATTCAGTTTCATAATATTAGGAGGTTATCATCATGAAAAATATGGAGTTAAAGAGAAGATTTCAGAATAAATATAGCATTCGGATGGCGGCAGGTGTACTCACCGTTGCAATGTTGGGCACAGGAAGCGGAATGGTTTATACGGTGCATGCACAAAAAGGGGAGAGTGGTCCTAAGGAAACGCAGAATAATAAAGCGGATAAAAAAGAGATCAAGGAGACCTTGGAGAAGGTACTCTCTGCCTCCAAGGAGGAAGAAGATGCTGGAAAAGAGGAGACAGTCTATGTGGTGTCCCATGCAGATGGCTCAATCAAAAATGTGATTGTCAGTGAGTGGTTGAAAAATAAAGATGGAAAGACCATGTTACAAGATCGGTCTGATCTGGAGGAAATTGAAAATGTCAAGGGGGAAGAGACGTTTGACCAGGATGGAGAACAGATCACATGGCAGGCAGATGGAAAAGACATTTATTATCAGGGCACCACAACGAAGGATTTGCCTATCACCCAGCAAGTCACTTATTTTTTGGATGGAACAGAGCTTTCACCGGAGGAGATCGCTGGAAAGAGTGGCAGAGTTACGATTCGTTTTGACTATACAAACCATAAGAAGACAATTCAATTGGTGGAGGGGGAGGAACATGAGGTGTATGTTCCATTTACCGTGATGACGGGGATGATTCTTCCAGAGGATTACAGCAATGTGGAAATCACAAATGGCAAGGTGATCTCGGATGGAAATCGGAAAGTTGCAGTGGGTATGGCTATGCCTGGCCTTAAGGAAAGTCTGAATATTGTGCAGGATGATTTGGATGAAGATATACAGATTCCAGATTATGTGGAAGTGACAGCGGATGTTGAGAATTTTTCCTTGGAGATGACCATGACGATTGCAATGAATGACCTGTTTGGGAATCATGAACTGGGGGAGGCATTTGACCTTACACAATTGGATGAAAATCTGGAAACTTTGACAGATGCTTCAAAACAGTTGGTAACTGGGACCAAAGATCTGACAAAAGGGCTGGGAACCTTGAGGGGCAGCATGAAAGAGTTTGCAGCAGGTGTCAATGCATTAAAAAATGGAGTTAACAGTTATACGGATGGAGCATCCCAGTTAAATGATGGTATTCAGACGCTTTCAGGTTCCTCTGGGTCATTGATAAACGGCGTAAGCACCTTAAACAGCAGCGCATCCACCTTAAACAATGGTGTGGCCCAGTTGGATCAGACCCTGAAAGCAGAGATGACAAAGGAAGAAAAATCGGCCTTGGTAAAGCAGGCAGATGATGCTATAGAGAGCACTTTTGCGGATCAAAGCCAGGGAACGGATGCTATCAAAAAACAGGCGTCTGATGCATTTTATCAGAATCTGGCAAACAATAAGACAGCAAAAAATCAGGTATCAGCAGGTCTTGGAGTATACACAGAGAATGTGCTTGACACGGTCCTTCAGACGGCTTATTCTCAGGTGGCCACAGATACAGCAAAGAAGGATAAAATGGCAGAATATAAGCCTGAGGTGGTACAGAGTGTCACCCAGGCAGTGGTGCAACAGGTCACAAATCAAGTTACCTCTGGCGTGACTTCAGCGGTAATTCAGCAGCAGTCCGCAGCAGTAGCAGAGCAGAATGGAGGTATTTTGAATGCAGAGGCAGTGGCTACGATCTGTACAGCAGTCAATGAAGCAGTGAATACGGAGGGTTCCGAGGCAAAGAATCAGATTGACGCTTTGATTGCACAACAGGGGATTGATGAGCTGGTGGCTGCCAATGTGGCTGCTCAGATGGCAGCTATCGAGCAGCAGATAGACGCAGCTTTGGCTTCCCCAGAAGGGAAAGCGCAGATTCAGGCAACGGTGGACGCCTTGGTGGCTCAGACTGTGGAGACAGCCATGGCAAATGAAACGTTGAAAGCTGGAATAGACAGTACAGCATCCCAGATTGTTGCTGGCATTGCAGAAGGGGCGAAAGATACTGTGGGTCAGGCGGTAGCTGACACCGCAAAGACTGCTGCAAAGACTGCTGCCGAGTCAGCCACCCTCACGGCAGTGAACGGGACAAAGGCGCAGATCTCGGCAGCCATCAATGAACAGGACTCATCCAGTGGCCACAGTCTGGTAAGCGGTATGCAGGCGCTTTGCCAGGGAACCCAGACGATGAATGACAGTATGCCAACTCTGACGAATGGAATCGGTCAGCTAACAAGGGGCGCTGCAACGCTGGTATCAAATAATGGCACTTTAAGAGATGGCGCTTTTCAACTTTCTGGTGCCACTTCGAAGGTGGAAGATGGCGTGCACAAGCTCAGTGATGGATCGAAAGAGTTAAAAGAGGGTATGATACAGTTTGATAAGGAGGGAATACAGAAACTGACAGAAGCTTATGATGGGGATGTAAAAGAGCTTTTGAGTAAGCTTCAAGCAGTGGCGAAAGCAGGCGAGGAATATCAGACCTTCACGAAGAAGGCAGAAGGAATCAAAGGATCTGTGAAGTTTATTTTCCGTACAGACGCAGTTAAGGCAGAAGAATAAAGTCACAGATGGCAGAGCAAGTATAAGATGCGTTACGATAGGACCCCCCTCCAAACGGACGAAAGTGTTCGGTTGGAGGGGGGTGTTTTCGATCCATATTTTATACATCGGTAGGAGAAGGGGTAGTTGCCCTGCGAAGGGATTTGTGCTAAGATGATGCTAGTGTACTGACACATTTATAATTAGGCAAACCTACTTGCTTTTTCATCCATCTGCTACGTTAGATTTTCTAGCTGTAGCCACCGCTACACCGTTGAAAATCTGCCTTGCAGAAGAATGAAAATTCTGCGTAGTTTCACCAAATATAAACGTGTCAGTACACTAGATTATTCCCGGATATGATCCAGACCCTGGGCGATAATGGTAAGTACGTGAGAATCTAGCAGAGAATAATAAATAGTCTTTCCTTCTCTACGGTTTTTAACCAGGCGGTTTTGTTTTAGTATGCTTAGCTGATGCGAGATGGCGCTTTGTGACATGCCCAACTCTGTTGCAATATCATAGACGCATTTTTCCTGATCTACCAATGCATATAATATTTGTAGCCGTGTGGAGGTTCCAAATATTTTAAATAGTTCTGCTAATTGTTCAAATTCATTCTGATTCATAAGGATTCCTTCTTTTCTGCCGATTAATGTCTATAGAACAAAGAATCCTGCTTTGCGGGATTCTCCGCTTGCGACGGGTGGCTTTCGCCACGTATTTCAGTTCCGCCGTAGCGGGATCATTGTTTTTTGTCTTATTAGGAAATCCGAAGGAATTTCCTATAAAATAAAAATACCATAGAAGGGGAAAACTGTCAAAAGAATAATTGCAGTAAGTATGAGACAATGAAAATTTTATTGACAGCAATTAATGCAAAATATATCCATTCCAACCTTGCGATATATAGTCTTAGGGCTTATGCTAGAGAATATCAGCAGCATATTCATATTGCAGAGTATACCATCAATCATCGGGTGGATTATATTTTACAAGATATCTACAAACAAAAACCAGATGTATTATGTTTTTCCTGTTATATCTGGAATATTCGCTATGTGAGAGAGCTTGCCACTGAGGTTTCCAAGGTGCTGCCAGAAGTGCCTATCTGGGTGGGGGGACCAGAAGTGTCCTATGAGGCGGAGTCCTTTTTGGAACAATGTCCCGCAGTTAGCGGAGTGATGGTTGGAGAGGGCGAAGAAATATTTCGGGATTTGTGCGGTTATTATCTGAGAGAACCCTCACAACAGGAAGGCTTGGAGGAGATTTCCGGCTTGGTTTTCCGAGGAACTCAGGGAACACTGGTGACGACTGGTGTGCGAAGCCCACTGTGTATGGATAACCTTGTGTTTTGCTATAAAGATCTGGAAGAGTTTGAAAACCGTATTATTTATTATGAGACCAGTCGAGGGTGTCCTTTTTCTTGCAGCTACTGTCTGTCTTCCATTGAGAAAGGACTGCGGTTTCGCTCTTTTGAGCTGGTAAAAGAGGAGCTTCAGTTTTTTCTTGATCACAGAGTGCCTCAGGTGAAATTTGTGGATCGCACCTTTAACTGCGATCATAGACATGCCATGGAGATTTGGCAGTATCTAAAGGAGCACGATAACGGCATGACGAATTTTCATTTTGAGATCTCTGCGGATTTGTTGACAAGCCAGGAGATTGCGTTGATTCACACAATGAGGCCAGGGTTAATTCAGCTTGAAATCGGTGTGCAGTCCATCCATGGGCCAACGATACATAAAATTCGGCGCACGACGGATTTGCAGCGGCTAGAACAAGTAGTGTCCCAGGTACAACAATGTGGGAATGTGCATCAGCATCTGGACTTGATTGCGGGGCTGCCAGAGGAAGATTTTGTGACCTTTACAAAGTCATTTCAGTGGGTTTATGAACAAAAGCCAGAACAGCTTCAGTTAGGATTTCTAAAAGTTCTCAAAGGGTCCTTTCTGTATCAAAATCGCAGGGAGTATGGATTGGTGTATCAGGAATATCCGCCCTATGAGGTGATGGCTACCCACTGGCTGTCTTATGAGGAGATCTTAAAAATGAAACTGGCAGAGGAGATGTTGGAGGTCTATTATAACAGCGGCCAGTTTGAAATGACGATAAAGGTGCTGGAATTAACAGAAGATAATCCCTTTTATTTGTTTTTGCGCCTGGGAGAATTTTATGAAAGTCAGGGACTTCTGGCGATGAGTCATTCCAGGGTTCGCCGCTGTGAGATTCTTTTGGATTATATCGCGCAAAAGGATCCGGCACACAGAGAACTTTACCAGGAAACACTGGTGTTTGATTTGTATTACAGGGAAAATATGAAGAGTCGTCCAGATTGGGCGCCGTCCCTTATGGAATTTAAGGATCTATCCAGGAAATATTGCAAAAAAGGAAAACTATCTCATTTGGAACCTTTTTGGTATGATATGGAACAGATTCTTAGAAATCGGACGCTGTCGGAATATCCGAGGAAAGAACAAGAACAGGGATTTTATCTGTTTTCTTATGAGAAACGAAATCCTTTGACTGGGCAGGCTCAGGTACAAAAGGTGCAATAGGGAGTGAAGGAACATGTTGGATGCGTATGTGGCTGTGGATCTTGAAATGACAGGACTTAAGATTCGAACTGACCGTATTCTGGAAATTGGTGCGGTGATGGTATGCCATGGTATTATAACCGATACCTATGAACGGTTGGTAAACCCGCAGAGGAAGCTTTCAGAGGAGATCATACAGCTTACGGGGATTACGGATGAGATGGCACAGGGAGGCTGTGATGTTGGAAGAGCTGTGGAAGAGTTCTTATCCTTTGCGCAAGATCTTCCCTTGGTGGGGCATAATATTATATTTGATTATGCATTTTTGAAACAATATGCGGTCAATCATGGAATTGTTCTAGAAAAGAGAGGGGTAGATACGCTGAAGCTTGCGCGAAAATGTTTGCCAGAGCTGGAAAAGAGAACCTTGGACTTTCTGTGTGAAAAATTTCGGATTGAACGAAACAAAAATCACCGTGCCTTGGAAGATGCAAAAGCGGCCGCGATGCTGTTGGAGTGTTTCAAAGAGCAATTTGGGCACAAAATGCCAGAAGAGTTTGAACCAATGCAATTACAATTCAAGGCCAAAAAACAACAACCTGCCACAAAATCCCAGAAAAAGCGTCTTCAAGAATTGACAGAGTATTATAAAATCACTTTGGACCAGGAACTGGAGAGCCTCACAAAAAGCGAGGCTTCCCGTATTACAGATCAAATTTATAGTGCTTATGGAAGAATTCCAATTTCGTACACTACTCAAAATAGCTGTCCAGTGTGGCCAGAATAGAATTTTTTGTCAGAGAGTTTAAAGTGGCAGCGGTGGTTTTCATATCCCGAATTTTTGCCAGGTCACCGGAGTCGGCATAGAGCTTTGCAAGCAACTCCCAGGTTGCTCGAATATCGCTTCCAATAGACACTGCGAATGCCAGAACACAGATGGCTTCCTTGGGATGAGACAACTCGTTTAGACGTTGTCCCCAGGTATTTAAAGTTCGGGCCAGAAGTGTGAAATTCTGGTCATACTGGGTCAAAGCGGTAAGATTGGCAGGTCCATATTTTAACTTTAGATCTGTATTACTGATTCCAGTCAGGTTTAAAATTTTCTTCTCTTTTAGGGTTTGTATTTGGGATTCACATTGTTGTAAAAGATCATCTTTAAACAGGGCAAAGGGAAGTGCGACCCCAGAAAAATCCACATAGTTCAGGTGAGAAATATCCTGTTTTCTTGTGCGGTTGGCCGCGTCTTCCCGATCCCAGAATGCACGCTCCGCAGCCTGGTTTATGTGATTTGCTTTCATACGTTTGTAGGTGACAACTGCCATGAAAATAAGAGTCCATCCAATTAAGAGAAAAAAAGCCATATCATTGAATTCCTTTCTGAAATAGAGTAATATAATAGGAACGAATGGAGGTGAAACCTATGCTGAATTTTAACAATCCCAAAACCAAGAAGACATTTGCAGCAGTGATAGCCTTAATTTTAGTGGCATCTATGGTTGTGTCTGTATTTCTATCAGCTTTTGTGTAAGCTTTCCACTTGCGCCTGTTCATAATATACAGAAACAGCAGTGTTATGTCAACGAAATTCGTGGTTTGTGTATCTTGAAAAATTATGTGTTTGTGTTAAAATTAGGTGGTAAAGTATAAACGAAGCAGAATAGTAGGAGAATGGATAATGAAGAGTTGGAAAAAGTACCTTTCAATTGCAGGAGTGCTTTTTGTGTTGGCACTGACAGCAATTATTACGATTCCGGTAAATGCGGAAACAGATGAAAAATCCACCATTCCGCAGCGTGTGTATTTCGGAGAAGTTTCAGTGGGAGGAATGACGCAGGAGGAGGCTAAGGCAGCGGTAGAAGAGTACATCAGTGGTCAGATGAATCAGACCATTACCCTGAAGGCAGGGAAGAACACCGTGGAGCTGTCGGTTTCCCAGTTTGGAGTTTCTTGGGGAAATCCTGAGATTGCACAAGAAGCGGTAGGACTTGGCAAGAGTGGCAACCTGATTACCCGCTATAAGGCAATGAAGGATTTGGAAAATGAAGACAAGGTGTACGAGCTTGCTTACAAGGTGGACGAACAGAAGATCCGTCAGGTGTTGGAAAGCAATGCCCAGTCGCTGAATACAGAGGCAGCAGATGGTGGGCTTACCAGAGAAAATGGAAGCTTTACAGTTGTGCCAGGCAGCCAGGGAGTTAGCATTAACATAGAAGAATCTGCGAAGAACCTGGAGAAATATTTCTCTCAAGATTGGAAAGGGGCATCCCAGTCTGAGTTAGAGCTTGTAGCGGATGTGGTAGAACCGAGAGGAAGCGAAGAAGAATTGGGTAAGGTCAAGGACCTTTTGGGATCGTTTAATACTAATTACGGAAGTTCCAGTGCGGGCCGTGCCAAGAATGTTCAAAATGGAGCTTCCCTGATCAATGGTTCTGTGGTTTATCCAGGAGATACCTTTTCGGTGTATGAAGCAGTAAGTCCTTTTGATGCAGAGCATGGATATGAACTTGCAGGTTCTTATGAGAACGGAACCACAGTAGAAACTTACGGTGGTGGAATTTGCCAGGTTTCCACAACCTTGTACAATGCAGTGATTCGTGCAGAACTTGAGGTAGCAGAGCGTTTTAATCACTCTATGATTGTAAATTATGTGGATCCTTCTGCGGACGCAGCAATTGCAGGAACTTATAAAGATTTGAAATTTACAAATAATACAAATGCACCGATTTATATTGAAGGCTACACGGATGGTGGTGTGATTCAATTTAATATTTTTGGGCAGGAGACAAGGCCCGACAACCGAGAGATTAGTTTTGTTAGTGAAACACTGTCTACCACCAATCCAGGTACACAGTATCAGGCAGCGCCAGGTCAGCCAATTGGCTATATGAGCCAGAAGCAGTCTTCCCATACGGGTTATACGGCTCAGCTCTGGAAAGTAGTGACAGTAGACGGCGTAGAACAGAGCCGAGAGATTTTTAATAAGAGCACTTACAAGGCTTCTCCTAGGATTGTGCTGGTGGGAACTGCTTCTGGTAGTCCCGACGCAGTTAATGCGATGAATGCGGCGATTTCCAGCCAGAGTGAGGGAGCAATCAGTGCAGCAGCGGCTCAGTGGAACGATGCAGCGATCGCGGAGCGGGCAGCAGCAGAAGCAGCCGCTCAACAGCCTCCAGTGGAGCAGCCGCCAGAGCAGCAGCCACCGCAGGAACCAGTGGATGAGACACCATCAGAAGAAGCGCCAAGGGAAGATGATGACGATAAAGGTGACGACAAAAAAGATAAAAAAGATAATAAGGGCGACAAAGAGAAAGAATGATTCTGCGTCCGCAAGGCTGTTCCAGTATTGGAACAGCCTTAACTTACATTATAAGGTCATTTGGGAGAGAACATAAATGAGAGTAGGAAAAATACCAGAAAGCGTATTAAAACGTTCTGTGTTTCAACAAATACATACCAGGCGAGAAGAAGTTTTCTTGGGGGCTGGAGTGGGCGAGGATTGTGCCGCTGTAAAGCTATTAGAAGATGAGATGTTTGTGATTTCTACGGATCCTGTCACAGGGACAGCCACGGATATTGGGCATCTTGCCATTCATGTTACCCTGAATGACCTGGCCTCTTCTGGGGCTGAGCCTGTTGGGGTGATGTTGACCATCCTTCTCCCAGAACAGGCTCAGGAGACAGATTTGAAACAAATGATGGGGCAGATTGAAAAAGCATGTGCCCAGGCGAACGTACAGATAATGGGAGGGCATACAGAAGTGACGAGAGCTGTCAACCAGCCCATTGTCAATGTATGTGGAGTGGGAAAGGTGAAAATTGGCAGACTTGTGTCCACTGCTGGGGCGAAACCAGGAGATGATATCCTTGCCACCAAATGGATAGGGCTGGAGGGAACGTCCATCCTTGCCAAAGAAAAAGAACAGGAACTTTTGGGACGTTATCCGAAGGAGTTGGTGAAAGTTGCCCAGGAATTTGCCCAGTATCTATCAGTATTGCCGGAGGCAGCAGTGGCCATGGAGTCCGGCGTCAGCGCTATGCATGATGTGACAGAGGGTGGGATTTTCGGAGCTCTCTGGGAACTGGCTGAGAGTTCTGGCGTCGGACTAGAAATAGATTTAAAGAAAATTCCTGTCAAACAGGAGACCATAGAGGTCTGTGAATTTTTTAATATTAATCCCTATGAGCTGATTTCCAGTGGCTGTATGCTGATGGCGTCGCCCGATGGAAATACTCTGGTGCGCAAGCTGAATAAGGCAGGAATCCATGCCGCTGTTATCGGTAAAGCTACGACAGGCAATGACAGGATCTTGCGAAATGAGGAGGAGCAGCGTTTTTTAGAGCCTCCCAAGACAGACGAATTGTATAAGATTGTATGACAGAGTACTATAAAATGGATGGAGGAACTGATGGAAGTGCGAGAAAAGATTTTAACATTTATAGAGAAAAACAGCCGAGTGAATTTGAAAGATCTGGCGATTATGCTTGGAATTGAGGAAACTGCGGTAGCCCAGGAATTAACGGCAATGGAAGAAGAGCATATTATCTGTGGCTATCACACATTGATCGATTGGGATAAGACCAGTATTGAGAAGGTAAACGCTCTAATTGAAGTGCGTGTAACGCCCCAGAGAGGCAGAGGATTTGACAGTGTGGCAGAGCGTATCTACAATTATCCAGAGGTGAATGCAGTGTATCTGATTTCTGGCGGTTATGACCTGTTGGTGACGTTGGAGGGAAAGACGTTGCGGGAAGTGGCACAATTTGTATCCGATAAGTTGTCTGCACTGGATTCTGTATTGAGTACCAAGACGAATTTTATCTTGAAGAAATACAAAGATCATGGAACGGTCATTGCGAAACCCCAAGGGGATGAAAGGATGCTGGTGAGCTTATGAGAAATCCATTGTCAGAACGTATTGTGGATATCCCATTTTCTGGAATACGAAAATTTTTTGACATTGCGTCAGAGATGCAGGATGTGATTTCTCTTGGAGTAGGGGAACCAGACTTTGACACGCCTTGGCATATTCGAGATGAGGGTATTTACTCTTTGGAAAAGGGCAAAACAGCCTACACTTCCAATGCAGGTTTAAAAGAACTAAAAATTGAGATTGCAAAGTATCTCGAACGTAGATTTCATGTGTCCTATGATTATGATACAGAAATGATGATTACTGTGGGAGGAAGCGAGGCTATTGATATGGCCATGCGTGCAATGCTGGATCCTGGGGATGAGGTGTTGATTCCTCAGCCCAGTTATGTGTCCTATGTGCCTTGTGCTACGCTGGCCAACGGAACTCCGGTGATTATCAATTTGAAGGAGGAAAATGATTTTCGCCTGACCGCCCAGGAATTGATGGAATGTATCACGCCAAAGACAAAGCTTTTGGTGCTGCCTTTTCCCAATAATCCTACGGGGGCCATTATGGAGAGAAAGGATTTGGAGGCGATTGCAAAGGTGGTGATAGAACATGATCTGTATGTGCTCAGTGACGAGATTTATGCAGAGCTTACTTATCAGCAGGATCATGTGACGATCGCTTCCCTGCCAGGAATGCGGGAGAGGACCGTGCTCATCAATGGATTTTCCAAATCATACTCGATGACAGGATGGCGTCTAGGCTATGCTTGTGCGCCCAAAGTAATCTTGGAGCAGATGTTGAAAATCCATCAATATGCCATTATGTGTGCTCCTACCACCAGCCAGTATGCGGCTGTGGAGGCAGTGCGCAACGGTGATCATGACGTGGAACAGATGCGGGAAGAATACAATGGAAGGCGTCGATACCTGATCCATCGGTTTCGGGAAATGGGGCTGTCCTGCTTTGAACCTTTTGGTGCATTTTACGCTTTT
This sequence comes from uncultured Lachnospiraceae bacterium, assembly GCA_910580015.1. Classification (GTDB taxonomy): domain Bacteria; phylum Bacillota; class Clostridia; order Lachnospirales; family Lachnospiraceae; genus Petralouisia. The sequence continues at coordinate 9,588 of CAJTVT010000017.1, read as the reverse complement.
CCCTGTATCAGGGAATTTGGGATGAGTTCGGATGAATTTGCCACTCGAATGCTTCAGGAGGAAAAGGTGGTGGTGGTTCCTGGAACTGCTTTTGGGCAGTGCGGAGAAGGATTTTTGCGGATTTCCTATGCATATTCTCTCGAAAAATTAAAGGAAGCGCTAGACCGGATGGAACATTTTATTATGCGTAACAGAGGAGCGAATGGATGGCAGAGTTAAACATTGTGTTGTATGAACCAGAGATACCAGCAAATACTGGAAATATTGGGCGAACATGTGTGGCTACTGGAACAAGGCTCCATCTGATTGAACCATTGGGTTTTTTATTGAATGAAAAAGCCATAAAGCGTGCAGGAATGGATTATTGGCAGGATCTTAATGTCACTAGATATTTAAATTGGCAGGACTTCCTTGCGAAAAATCCTGGGGCGAAGATTTATATGGCGACTACCAAGGGACGCAGGGTGTATACAGAGGTTTCTTATGAACCAGACTGCTATCTGATGTTTGGAAAAGAAAGTGGTGGGATTCCAGAAGAAATTTTAAAAGAGCATCCGGAAGAATGTGTTAGGATTCCAATGGCAGGAGAAACTCGTTCTCTGAATCTGTCCAATTCGGTTGCCATTGTACTGTATGAGGCCCTTAGGCAAAATCAGTTTGCACAGATGAAATTGGAAGGACAGCTTCATCGCTTAAGCTGGGATGAGGTGGCAACGTGAATTTTATTGAAGCAAGAAAATTGGTGCATGAATATATTCGACGGGATGAAGAAGGGAATGTGGAAAGCATTCTGACGGCAGTGGATCAGGTGGATCTGGATGTAAAGCAGGGAGAGTTTGTGGCAATTCTTGGTCATAATGGCTCTGGAAAATCCACGTTGGCAAAACATTTAAATGTGCTTTTGAAAGCTAGCGGAGGCTCTCTGTGGGTGGATGGCAAGGATACGCAAGATGGGGATAATCTTTGGGATATCCGCCAGAATACAGGAATGGTATTTCAAAATCCCGATAATCAGATTATTGCCAGTGTGGTGGAGGAAGATGTGGCATTTGGTCCAGAAAACATTGGCGTTCCCACATCTGAGATCTGGAATCGGGTGGAAAAGAGTCTAAAATCTGTGGGAATGATACAATATCGAGAGCATTCGCCCAATAAGCTCAGTGGTGGGCAGAAACAGCGGATTGCCATTGCTGGCGTGATGGCGATGGAGCCCAAATGCATTGTTTTAGATGAACCTACGGCAATGCTGGATCCCAATGGGCGCTTTGAGGTTCTGGATGCAGTGACCCAGCTTAACAAGGAGAAAAACGTCACCGTGATATTGATCACCCATTATATGGAAGAAGTGATTCGTGCAGACCGAGTGTATGTGATGGATAATGGTAAAGTGGTGATGCAGGGAACTCCTCGAAGTATTTTCTCTCAGGTGGATGTGCTTAAATCTTATCGTTTGGATGTTCCACAGGTGACACTGCTTGCTCATGAGCTTCGAAAATCTGGGTTGCCAATTTCAGAGGGAATATTGACCAGACAGGAACTTGCGGAGGCATTATGTCAATTATACTAGATAAAGTGAATTACATTTACAGTGAAAATACTGCATACGAGATACAGGCGTTAAAAAATATTAATCTGAAAATTGAGGATGGGGAGTTTATTGGACTCATTGGGCATACGGGTTCCGGAAAATCTACGCTGATTCAGCATTTAAATGGTCTAATGCATGCGACTTATGGTGGAATTTATTACAATGGCCAGGATATTTACGATGAGGATTATAACCGCAAAGAGCTTCGGTCGAAGGTGGGACTTGTGTTCCAGTACCCAGAGCATCAGTTGTTTGAGACCACAATTTTTGCAGATGTGGCCTTTGGTCCCAGGAATCAGGGATTATCTAAAAAGGAGGCGGAGCTGAAAGCTTTTACCGCTCTGCGCAGCGTGGGACTTAAAGAAAATGATTGGTATCGTTCTCCTTTTGAGCTTAGCGGTGGACAGAAACGGCGGGCAGCGATTGCAGGAGTTCTTGCCATGGAGCCAGAAGTGTTGGTGCTGGATGAGCCCACAGCAGGTCTTGATCCAAAAGGGCGAGATGAGATTCTAGATCAGGTGGCGAAGCTCCATATGGAACGGAACATGACAATTATTTTGGTGTCTCATAGTATGGAAGATGTGGCGAAATATGTGGAACGATTGATTGTGATGAATCAGGGCAGTATTCTGTTTGATGGAACGCCGAGAGAGGTGTTTGCTCATTATCAGGAGTTGGAAGCAGTGGGACTTGCAGCCCCCCAAGTGACATATCTGATGCATGAATTACGAAAGCGTGGTATTCCAGTGGAGGGGGTTGCCACGACCTTAGAGGAAGCGAAAATAGCGATTTTACAGGCATTTGAAAAAAAGTAAAATTAGGAGATGATATGTTAAGAGATATTACAATCGGACAATATTATCCAGCAAATTCCGTGATTCACAGACTGGATCCAAGGGTAAAATTGATGGGGGTACTCAGTTTTGTGGTATCCCTCTTTGTGTTTCGGGGGCTGGCAGGATTCGTGTCAGTGACTTTGGCGCTGGTTTTGATCATCCATCTTTCAAAGGTTCCCTTTGACTATATGGTGAGAGGTCTAAAACCAATTGTGGTGATACTAATAATTACAGTGATATTTAATTTATTCTTGACGCCAGGAGAACCGCTGGTGGAATTTTGGAAATTAAGAATTACCTGGGAAGGACTGGAACATGCGATATTAATGACAATTCGTCTCATTTATCTCATTCTGGGAAGTTCAGTGTTGACTTTGACGACTACGCCCAACCAGCTTACCGATGGTATGGAACAGGCATTGAAGCCCTTGAATAAGATTCATGTTCCAGTTCATGAGATTTCTATGATGATGTCCATTGCCCTGCGTTTTATCCCTATTTTAATTGAAGAAACAGATAAAATCATGAAAGCACAGCTTGCCAGAGGTGCAGATTTTGAAAGTGGTAATCTGATCAAGAAAGCAAAGTCTATGGTACCGCTGTTGGTGCCATTGTTTGTTTCTGCTTTTCGACGTGCCAATGATCTTGCCCTGGCTATGGAAGCACGCTGTTATCGTGGAGGGGATGGAAGGACGAAGATGAAACCTTTGAAGTATTGCAGGAGAGACATGGTTGCCTATGTGATAATTGGCGCATATTTTATGGCAGTGGTTTTGTTACGAATGTTTTTATATTTTGGAAGGTAGCCAGAGGCATTTATATTTTGGATATATTAATGGAAGAGGGCGTGTAAACTTTGAAAAGAATCAAACTGGTGGTGGCTTATGATGGCACCAATTACTGCGGCTGGCAGGTACAACCCAGTGGAATTACTATTGAGCAAGTGCTTAATCAGGCTTTAAGTCAGCTGCTTGGGGAAGAAATCAGCGTGATCGGTGCAAGCCGGACGGATTCTGGGGTGCATTCTCTGGGAAATGTGGCAGTGTTTGACACGCAGACTCGGATTCCACCAGAGAAAATTTGTTATGCATTGAATCAGCGTCTGCCCGATGATATCGTGGTGCAAAGTTCGTGTGAAGTTGATTTGGAGTTTCATCCAAGAAAATGTTACAGTGAAAAGACATATGAATATCGGATTTTGAACAAGAAGATCCCTATGCCCACGCTGCGACATTACACCTATTTTTATTATCGAAACCTTGATGTGGAAAGGATGCGGCAGGCGGCTTCTTTTTTGGTGGGGCGACACGATTTTAAAAGTTTTTGTTCTGTGAAAACACAGGTGGAAGACACAGTGCGTGAAATTCTCTCTTGCACGGTAGAAAAATCCCAGGAGGATGTGGTGACAATCCGGGTAACCGGAACTGGATTTTTATATAATATGGTGCGTATCATCGCTGGAACGCTGATTTCTGTGGGAATTGGGGAGTTGGAACCAGAAGCAGTGGTTCAGATTTTGGAACAGAGAGATCGAAATGCCGCAGGTCCCACGGCACCTGCAAAAGGGTTGACAATGATAGGGATAAAATTTCACAAAAATAGTTGAAATCTTCGCATGGTATCGTTTATAATTCTGTATGAATATAGAAAGATGAAGAAAAATACAAACGAGGGAATGCGAAAGGAGATTTTTATGTTTCGAAAAATGGATGGAATGAAGATTCGGGAAAAGCTGAAGTATGGCTATGCCATTGTAATTCTATTGATGGTGGTAATTACAGTGGTTGCTGTAATCGGACTGTTTGTTGTACGGGGGAAAATGAATGATTACATTAAAGGAGCACAGGCAGCAGATACAGCGGTGAAAAACTGCCGGATCAATACTAATATCGCTGCACGAAATATTCGTGAGATGGCATTGAATGCTAATCAGAGTACCTATGCACAATATCGGAAGAGTATTTCCGACAGTGAGGAAGCCATTACAAAATCTCTGGAAGATTTACATAAGGTCGGAGTCGTGAGCCAGGAATTGAATCAACGTTATGAGACTGCGATTGAGAATTGGTTAAAAAGTGGAAATGAGATCGTCGACATGTTGGAACAGGGGAATACAACAGAGGCAATTGATATGATTATCAATGATTGTGCCCCAGCGCTACAAGAAGCTGCTCTGATTTCACAGGAAATAGATGATGAGACCAATAATTTGAAAGATCAGTCGTCATATATTGCCCAGAAGACAGTTTTTATTGTGACAGGAGCAATCTTTTTTATGATGTTGCTGGCTATTTTGCTGGCAGTAAAGTTAGGAAATAGGATTGTAAAAAGTATTGTAGATCCGTTGAAGGAGATTGAGAATGCATCCATTGAATTGTCTCATGGCAACCTTCATACAGAGATCTTTTATCATGGAGAAGACGAGATTGGCAATCTTGCGCATGCTCTGCGCAGCTCGATTCAAAGCCTGGCAGCATATGTAGAAGATATTGACCACACGATGAAAGAGTTTTCTAAAGGGAATTTTGATGCGAAAGCGGGTGTGGAGTACCGTGGAGATTTCTGTAGTATTGAAGAATCTGTTATGAGTTTTGAATCAAACATGGCAGATATGGTCAAAAATATTCAACGTGTGGCAGATCAAGTGACTGGCGCCTCTGAACAGATTTCATCCAGTGCAGCTCAATTGGCGGAAGGGGCGACAGAGCAGGCTGGAGTGACAGAGGAACTCTCTGCATCCATTGACAGCGTGTCAAGTCAGATTGAATCGAATGCCAAGGAGGCAGCGGATATCAGTCGGGAAGTGCAGGAGGTTGGTGTGGAAATTGATCACAGCAATGGAAAGATGAAAGAGATGGTAGAATCCATGAACAAGATCAATGATTCTTCCAATGAGATCAGTAAAATTATTGCCACCATTAACGATATTGCATCACAAACGAATTTGTTGGCCCTAAATGCATCCATTGAGGCTGCTCGTGCTGGGGAGGCAGGGAAAGGATTTGCAGTTGTGGCAGACCAAGTATCGCTTCTGGCGGCACAAAGTGCGGAAGCTGCCAAGGAATCTACGGCATTGATTGAGGAGTCTGTACGTGCAGTACAAGGAGGAATGGTGATTGCAGACGAGACAGCGGAGCAGTTGGAGAATGTGGTGACAGGTGCAAGATCTATTATTAAGCAAGTTGATCATATTGCAAGAGCATCCGAACAGCAGTCTGAGGCAGTGAATCAGATTGATAGTGGTGTAGAACAGATCAATCATGTGGTACAGAATAATTCAGCGATGTCAGCGGAATGTGAAGCTTCCAGCCAGGAAATGGCTGCCCAGGCGGAGTTGTTGGATGGATTAATTCGAAAGTTCCGGGTAGGAAAGTTTCATTAAAGATCAGCTTGCATGAAAAATAAGTGTTGACAGGCTGGTATTGTTGTAATAGAATATAAAAGTATGGCGAGTTAGAAATGCAAGCCTTACTCCGGCGAAGCGTTTTTGCTTTGATGTACAAGGAAAAATGTAAATGGTGTGAAATAGATAGAACGGATGAAATCTGACAGAGCCGCAAAAGACAGTTGCGGCGGAACATTCGATAATGCAGACGATGTGCAGGTTTTGACAGAAACCATAGGACGGCATCCGAATATCAGAGTAACATTGTATAATTCAAGGAGGTATCATTCAATGAAAACTTTTATGGCCAGCCCGGCAACAATCGAAAGAAAATGGTATGTAGTTGATGCTGAAGGAAAGACTTTAGGCCGTTTGGCATCTGAGATTGCGAAGGTATTGAGAGGAAAGAATAAGCCAACTTTTACTCCTCATATGGATACTGGTGATTATGTGATCGTTGTCAATGCAGACAAGGTGAAGGTAACCGGTAAGAAATTAGATCAGAAGATTTATTACCATCACTCCGATTATGTAGGTGGAATGAAGGAGACTACTTTAAAGGTTATGTTAGCAGACAAACCAGAGAGAGTCATTGAGCTTGCAGTTAAGGGAATGCTTCCAAAAGGCCCGTTGGGAAGACAGATGTATAAGAAATTATTCGTCTATGCAGGGCCAGAACACAAGCATGCAGCTCAGAAACCAGAAGTTTTGACATTTTAATCAGGAGGTAAAATAAGATGGCGAATGCAAAATATTACGGAACAGGTAGAAGAAAAAAATCTATTGCAAGAGTATATCTCATGCCTGGTACAGGTAAGGTTACGATTAATAAAAGAGATATCGATGATTATTTGGGATTGGAAACATTGAAAGTTATCGTGCGTCAGCCATTGGTGGCTACAGAGACAGTTGATAAGTTTGATGTTCAGGTAAATGTCCGTGGAGGCGGCTATACAGGTCAGGCTGGAGCAATCCGCCATGGGATCGCCAGAGCGTTACTTCAGGCAGACGGTGATTACAGACCAGTATTAAAGGCAGCAGGTTTCTTGACTCGTGATCCAAGAATGAAGGAAAGAAAGAAATACGGCCTCAAGGCGGCTCGTCGCGCTCCGCAGTTCAGCAAGAGATAATTTTACTACAATTTCAAAAAGCTTTAAAAACTCCCGGAAGTCCAGTATTTTCGGGGGTTTTCTTTATTTTCTGAGTGTTCAATAATTTTCGTAAAACGTCATAAATTTTGCCTGCATCAATGTTATAGGGATTTTGTATGTAGTTGGCTAGTGCTATTTGTGCATCTGCCCTTGTTTCAAAGTACCCTATATTTTTTCTGATCTGCTTTACTCTGCCTTTTTCATTGTCATACTTCCAGCCGACAGTAACCGTTACCATAAAGGGTTTCCGTAAGTTGCCTTTAACGTGTGTGATAGAGCCTGTACCATTGCCATTTCTGGAGGGTTTACCGTTTCGTATGCGTGATGGTTTTGGACTGGGTGCAGCAGTATCAACGGATTTTTCTTTTAACGGATAAAAGCAGTAACCGCATTGTATGGCATACTTTGAAATATCTTTGCCGCATTCCAGGCATTTAATAAGAGCCATTTAATCACTTCCTTTCTGTAGACAGAGCCATTAATTAGTTTCATTCAATGATTTTCTTTCTTATATTCTTTTTTCCAGTCATCTAATAATTGCTGAATACAATGTAAAGCATGAGATTCTAAAATAGAAACAGGAACAGAAAGCGTTTCAAAAGCTGTTTGCCTGGCTACTTCATAATCTAGTTTTCTTCCTATGCTCACATATTTTTCGTTGCTTGAAATTAATATAGGGTTATCTGATACGTCTTTAGATTCAACAAAAATTCCAAGCCTATCATCAAAATGAACAGGAGTATCAAATTTATTATTTAAGTACAATTCAATATTGCTTAAAAATGCACCAAGTAAAGCGTAATCTCTCATAATAAAATTTAGGGTGTTTATATAGTCGCTACGTTTTATAATTTTTAGTGCTTCTATTGCATTTTCGTTTAATCCAGTTGTCTTACTTATCATGGCCATATTTTCATCTAATGGTTTTGTGTTTCTTATACCAAGTAAATAATCAGAAGTAGTATTGAAATATTCACAATATGCTCTCAATTCTTCTTTCTTTGGTATAACCTTAGAACTGGTTTCTAATTGTTGTATTCTGTTTCGGTCAATATTTAATTCTTTTGCAAGTTCCCCTTGTGTCATTTTCTTTCTGCCCAAAGAATCAACACGCATTTCTAAAAATCTGTAGTCATTCATATAAAATCTCCTTCCAAAAGTTATTTAAAACACATTTTTAGTTAAAAGTTATTTAAAACACAACATTTATACAAAAATTGAAACATCAAAAACAAAATGATAATATGTATATAGAAACAAAATATATAAATGTTCCTAAAACAACAATGCCACTTGCAAGGGTAAAAGTCAACAACAACATTAAATAAAGTGGAGGTAATTCTTATGTGTAACAAGGATATAAGAGAATATGCAAACAAGAGGAATGTGCGGTTATGGTAGATAGCATCAAAACTTGGTATCAATGATGGAAATTTCAGCAGGAAATTGAGAACTGAGCTACCAGAGGAAAAGAAAACTGAGATCAAAGCAATCATAGACAATTTGGCAGCAGGGATATGTTCTTGAAACTGAAATCTGCACTATGATATGTGAGAAATACATTATTTCCTTATACATAGTACGTGCAACGCTTAGAAGAATTTATTCCGAAATGTCATTATTGAAAAGGCGTATGTCGGATGATTTAAAGCGGTTTTATAAATTGGAAGTGAAAGGCTATCCGATTGCATATCTGCCGAATAAATGATTTTTGGTAACTGTTAATTTTTTATAAAGAAAGAATGAGGTATCAATATGAACGCACGAATAACGGAACCGCACAGCAAAGTATTTAGCACACCTAGGAATAGTCCAGAGCGAGAGCAAGCTTATTCTGAATTGAGTGAATCGGATAGGACGGCGGTATTCAATCTTGAAAAGGATTATATGCTTGGGCGTATCACAAGACAGGATATTGTGGAAATGAAACAGGAGGGAAACGAAACTATGACCTATGAACAGTTTGTGAAGAAATCAGAAAGTGACGAAAAAGGGGTAATGCGGGAGTTATCACAGTTTTCTATGAAATGCCCAGAAACATACAGAGAGTACCGGGAGCGATGGCAAGCAGAGAGAGGCGAACAACAACGGCTTTACGCAATCAGAACGAAATTAAGGCGTATCGGATTTTAGAAATTGAAGATAAACACTTAATTTTTCAATTATGGCTAAATAGTGACGAGCAGGGGCATCTGAGGGTATCAATGCCGGAAGAATACCGGATAGGAGAATTTATTGATTTACAAGTGATTCGGACAAGTAGAACGTCATATCAAGTAACGCTGATTGGACGGACGCCGCAAAAGTTTATTCCTGTAGATAGGCGAGCAATAGCAGTATAAGGGAAGAATTATGGATAAGGACACACTTATAAATAATCTGTTTGTGAATTATGGCAAATATGGCGTTACCAGAGCAGAATTAGAACCGATTATAGATGATGGCATACAGAACTATGATTTATCATTAGAAGCTATCTACAGCGGTTTGAAAATGAGCCTTGCATCTGCATTTAATGAGCATGAGTATTTCTCTTTAGATGAAGTGATGGCGATAACTGGGGAGAGCCGGGAAGAACTTTTACAGAGGATAGAGTAATGCAGAAAGGAATTGATAGAAGCCAGAGAA
>CAJTVT010000016.1 GCA_910580015.1 uncultured Lachnospiraceae bacterium | reverse complement strand
CACAAATACTCTTTTCATTTTGCTACACTCCTCTATTCCCTATCATACAACTTATAATGCTGTCTAATTAAGCGTCCATTCTGGTTCTTCCTCTGGCTCAATGTTGTCATCATAATCTGCTTCTTGCCATCCTGATTTCCACCCCCTTTCAAAATAAAATTTCATTATTCTTCTACCTTAATTCCCGTACACGCTTTAAAAACTTCAGGGTCAAAGTTTGGCATTGCCTTGATGGTCTCCTTCTCGCTATCGGACAAACTTCTGATTTATTCACGCTCTCCCCTGTTACGCCTCGTATGTACTTTTATCTGTCTTTGTACGTGCTACCTTTATAATGCCCTTTGAGGTAATGTTGATCTTGCCCTTAACACCATTTCCGATGTCTATCGCCATACATTGCATGATACCTTCACATATTGGATTAACAGCTTCATGCAATAGGTTTAATGCTGCATCAGGAACCGTAACACTTTTATTGTTTTCACCAAATAATAAATCAATTTGATGGTTGGCTCTTTCTTTCTGTCTTTTTTTATTTACATAGATTCTGGCATCTACACATTTACAAGTTTCGGTTACCAGTTCGTCTATTTCCTCCCTGTTCCATTCATCTAATACTTTGCACGTTGCTACCTGCCTGCAAAATTTACAACTGCCCGTTGCTGTCGTAACCCCCCCACCACCACGCTCCTCTTTTTCCCTTTTCTCCACCTGCTCATATAACATCATTCTGTGCCCCTTTCATACAATTTGTTTACCGCTGCCATAATTTCCGCTGCTTTCTTTGTGCCTATGCCCTTGATTTCAATTAAAACTGATGCAATATCAGAGGGCTTTATCTTCGGTTCTGCTGCCGCCTTGCCATCTGCATACCCCTCGTTATACATATTGCAAATAAAATCTTCCATTTGCTTATGATCCATGCGTTTTACACTTTTGTACTGCTGCCTATTTAACTTTAACCCTTTTGTCATAGTTACTGTCTCCTTACTCTTTATCTTCAAACATATGGAATAACATTGATACTGTTTTCTCTTTGCCAAATATTAAAGCCGAAAAAAAACAAGAATACGATTCGTTCTGCCTTCTCGCTGTTTTTAAACACTTCAAATGCGCCATTATACAGATACGCTGCCTGCCTTCCGCTGTCTGTAAATGCTTTCTGTTCTTTGTCCATTTTCTTCCTCCTTATTCATATTTCCGCCTTTTAGCGCTGCTGCGATTGCCTTATATTCCCATTCTTTTTCTCTTATCTGCGTTTCTATCCTGTCAAGCTTCGCATACAGCTTATTTAAAGTCGTTTCCGGCAGTTTTTCCCCGTTACGCGCCAAAATATTGATTATTTCCAAAATGTTTATTCCGTTTAAATCTGCAAGTATCTGTATTTGCTGCGCCTTATGCTTTGCATTATGATAAGAATGGCATATTTCACGTTCCGTCATGTCCCGCTCCCTTTCATACTGTTAAATCACAATAATAATATCCTTTCTGGCTGATCCCTTTATTTCTTCTGCCATTCCCTCGCTGATGCCGTATCTAGCACCTATAATGATTGTTCCACAGGTGTTTAGAATGTCTTTACCAGCTTTCAAGCCGCGCCGCCGTTGTGCTGGTATATCATCATTTAATATCTGCGGTAAATATAAGTGTGTGGCAATCGGCGTATAGCCCAATTCCAACGCTATGCGGGTTATATGCCGCGCATATGTAATGTTACGGAACCTCTGATATGTGTTGCCTTTGTATGGACTACATATATAAACTAATTTATTTTCTTTTCGTGCAGCAGGGAAAAAACCTGCCGCCCCTCTCTGCCATATGCTCATTTTCCCACCCTTTCCTTGCAGCGCATCATAAGATCCTGCAACATATAAATTTCATTTTCAGTTAAATAATTGCTTACTGCTGCCAGCTCCTTAACAGTACATGCCGCCCAATACTTCAAATCGCTTTCAATGGTTTTAATCTCTATTACTTTCGTATAGATCATAATGTCGATCAATTCTGCCAGTTCTTCATAGCTGATAACCGCCGTTTGTCTTGCTGCCTCCCGCAAAACTTCTAAACCAGTATCAGTCAAAATAGCTTTGCATTTCTCAGTTGTGTCTGTCTGTATGGTGTATGTGACTGCGGTTCCGACGTAATCTGCTATGTATAATTCTTTCGGGTTTTCGTAATTTTCAGTAACACACTTTTTCCACCCCTGCCAAAACTCCACGCTGAAAAGATCCGAATCGATCACCGCACCCATGAAATAATTCACCGCCATGCCGTTATATTCCTTGTGCATATTGATTTTGCCATTAATGATAAGGCTTTTGCGGTCTGTACTGTCCGGCGCAGGCGCGTTATAAGTTACTTTGGTTTCTGGTTCATTCATAAAATCGCTTTCTGTCCTATCCTGCGCCTGTTTCTGCTCTTTTTCCGGCTTCAGCGTGTTTTTTTTAATCGTCTTTGCATCTTTCGGCGCCTCCTGTGCTCCCTTGTGGTGTTCTGATATAATGCCTGCTGCATCTTCTATGCTGATGCCAATTTCTGCTGCGTACTGTCTTGCTTCTAATTTTAAATTTTCAGGGTAATCAGCAGGAAATACTTCTTTCAGGGCTTTCGCATCCTTCGCAATCAATGTTCCAGTTGCTTTGTAGGTTTCATATAATTCCTGCTGCGCATTAGCCTCTAAACCAGCGATCTCATTCGCTGCGCTTGTGCTGATTTTCCCTGCTGCAAATTCTTCCTTAAACGGCTCAATCAGATTGTTATTGATGTTATCCAATGTGCCCACTTTCGTTTTGTTGGTTCCCAAAATCTGAGCAATAATGCTTTGCCTGCGTCCAGTTAATTCATGAGTTTTCTGATATTCTGCTAAAAGTTCCCTCACTCGCTCAATTTCCCGCATCTTCTCATAATCCGTTCTTTCCCGCTGTGTGGAATTGGTGAAAATTAAAATCAATTCATTTTTTATGTCGTCCGGCGTTTCTATCTTGCAAGGGATCATTTCATATTCCGTTTTGCCTTCCTCCAGTAACCGCAAAACCGCAAGCCGCCGTTTGTGTCCAGCTATAACCTCATATTCATCTGTACCCTCTACCAGTTTAATCACTGGGTACTGCTGCAAACCGATTAACTCTATACTTTCCGCAATGTCTTTAATTTCCTTGTCTTCTGCATGGTAAAAGTTTTTCTTATCTGGTGCTGGCCTTAACTTCCTTACACTTACCTTGATCGGTTTCCAATCGCTTTTCATATCTTTCTTGCTCTCAGCATTTAAAAAATTTCTCATATCAAAAGCCATGATTGCCTCCTTTGCCTTGTACCCTATTTGGGTACTCGCTCAATATTTACTAGGTGCGCGGCGCATCTACCGCGTGTAAATCGGTATCTAATTTATACCAACCGTCCAACTCCAAAATAAATTTAATATGTCCAGTCTTTGCACTGATCTGTGTCAAAATGTCAGTAATTTCCATAATCTTCAATTTGCCGCCCTTCTCGAACCGCACCTGATCCCCGATCTCATAAGGGCATTTTGCTTCGAATTTAAGCATCTTCATGATCCATCCCCCCTTAAATACTCTAAAACAAACTTTTTATAGTCCTGCGCTGCACCGCATCTTACCGAATATTCCACAAGCGGCTTTTTCTCGAATGTGCTTTCACTTACTTTCTTTTCCGTTCTTCGAATCCTCTGCTTGTACATCGGTAGCCCACGCGCCTGAAGCTTTTCCATGTTTAAATTATTCACATCGTTATTTTGATACTGTGTCACAAGACAGCCAGAAAAATTTAATGTTTCGTTAAAATCTTCCTGCACCTGTGCAATCTGTTCCAACAAAATATTTAAACCATCAAACGAATATTGATCCATAAAAATCGGCATAATTACATCATTTGTCATTACAAGAGCGTTAATGATACTCATGTTAATATCTGGCGCGTTGTCGATGATGCAAAAATCATAATCTTTCTCTATCGCTGCCAGTACCTTTTTAAATCGCGTCTGCTGCTGTCTGCCAGTGTCCACTACCGTTCGAAGATTTGCCTCCAGTAAATCCATATTAGCAGTTATAATGTCAATACTTTCATAATTTGTTTTCTTTATGATCTCAGATACCTCTAAATTTCTTTCCAGCATTGCACGTGCTATGGTGTTTTTATCTTCCGTATCATATCGATCAAACGCTTTTGAAGCGTTCCCCTGTTTATCATTATCAATAACAAGCACTTTCTTTTTGTGCACTGCCGCTAATATGTACGCCATGTTTACTGCTGTTGTCGTCTTTGCTACACCGCCTTTTAAGCTGATGATTGATATTGTCTGCATTTGCTGATCCTCCTCACGATTTAACTGGCTGGAAGCTGGACCTGTTCATTGTCTGGTGCTGTCCCAATCGTCCCACTGAATGACATCCGCCTCCATATCTCTAAAATTTTCTCTTCGCCCCAACCAGTCTGTACCGCGTCTAACGCATCATCGGGCGACATTCCTGTATTTAATACCGTTTTAAGCATTTGCAACAATGACAAATAACCTTCAAAACCATACAAATGTTTCTTTGGATCCAGTACACTTGCTGCCCAATGTGAAAATTCTACTGTAGTGACCTTCGCAATCTCGTTTTTTAACTTCTGCTCCTCTGTCCGTTGCTGCAAAATTTCTTTTCTAAGTTGTTGTAAATTCTTTATCATAGCCTCAATGCCTCTACAAATACGACTTGCCATAGCGCGCTCGAAATTCTTCCCTGTCTCCCAACTTCGCCTCAAATATCGCCTGCCCAAGCATTTTGGACAGTTTTTCCGCCATTGGGTTATTGTGTATGCACCCCGTGACAGAACCCATATTATGGCACTGATTACAAGATGGTACTTTCAATCCATCCTGTTCTGCCAAGTTTCGAATACCATTGCCAAACAACAAATGGTGTTCGCATTCTTTCGGCCTGCCACAAAAAATACATATTTTGTCATAATCTGTTACAATCCCTTTGCTCACTATGTGCCCTCCTTAAACTGTGATTCCTTTGACCTCATTTACTGCCCTATTACCCCAAAACACTACAATCATGCTTGGAAATGGCGCTGGGTCTTTGCTTCTCTTTCCAGCAACCTCAAAATTGAGCCGCCCTTTGATAAATCTTATTTCTGCCTTGCCTAATATAAAATCATGAAATAAAATCGTATCTGTTCGGGCAGGCAACAGCAGAACCACAACGCTGCCTTTCTGAGCCTCTTGATAACACTTTTTCACCCATGCGGCCTGACCAGCGTTTGATTTTGTCTTACGACTGTAGGGTGGGTTACAAAATACGGTTTCTCCCACCCATGACTGTGCCAAACCATCCTTCTCTATTGTGTAATACTTAGCACATTTATGATTGTTATCATCCGCGCATGGATCCAATGTAAAACCAAATTCTTTGTTGAGTGCATCGAAAAGATCCTGTGGCGTCCCCCAATCGTCCTTCCCTGTGCTAAAATGCACTTTATCCATTACTCTCTTTACCTCCTTGTCTTTGTGGTCTTTTTGTAATCCTCAAATTTATCTACACTGTGCCAAATCACGCGGTTGTTTACCCATCTTTGTAGATCCTTTATTTCCTTTGGGGCTGTCTGTTTCTCATAAATCATTACATATGGCGACATCCCCAAATCCCTTATTGTATAAATCCGGTGAAGATCTTCTTGTAGCGTACTATTAAAATTTGTCAATACATAAACCGTACATCTCCGTGTGTCTATTCCGGTTTTTTCTTTAAATAATTTCATCTTTGGCACAATTAATTTTTCATCTGCTATGTTGTCCCACGCAAAGTGAATCATTTTCAGCTTCATCCGCTTTATAATCTCTATGTTTTCCACTGTTAAAAGCCTTGCATCCAATCCTTGTGTAAAATCTACCCATGCACCCGATGCGGCAAGCTGTTCTAATAGTTCCATGTGTTCCTTTGCTGCTAAAAGATTGGGATCCAATAGTTTTATCTCCTTTTGGCCTGTCCAAAATTCCTTTAAATCTGCTACTTTTCTGCTGCACAACCCCTCTTTTTTTCCCACAATGCAGAAACCACAGTTCCGCGAGCATCCCCTTGTCAAGAATCCATACGCAATATTTTGGACCCCATATAATCCATAATCGGGATAGATATGCTCTATTTCTTCTGGCAATGGAACTCCTCCATTTGGGTAATAGAACCCAGTCCCACCTTTTCTGATCTGTCCCGCATTCACTGGATGCTGATATTCTGGCGTAAATGTAAAAACTTTACTCATATATACTAAGTCTGGCGGATCTATCCACGCTTTCAAAGGGTTGTACCATTTCACACTGTCTCCCTTTCCTTTATGATATGCTGATATCTTCATCAATGGCAGGTTTGGAAAATTATGGCTGTCAACATCTATTAATTCCACTTTCAATATTTGTCCCTCCATTCTCCCCCTCAAAGTCATAATTCTTTTCATTCACACTGTCTCACAATCTAACCTCCGCTATCAGAAATACGTACCATTGTATACTTTTGGTATATTCTTCCAGTAAAAGGATCTACACCGTTATATATGGTGTCTTTGTCTATGTAGTAACCTTTCATTGGCTTTGGATCTGGCATCCACCTTTTGGCTTTTTTGATAATCTCAGTTTTTGGTATTGGCATAACCAAGTTACGACTGCAACTGTATCTTTGTTTTTTGGCTCCATCTTTTGCCTTATAGGTCTTTGAGGTTTCCTTTATCAGATATGCCGCAAGATCCTTGTATTGTCCAGAATCATCCAAATATTTAAAATTTGGTCTGCCAAACTTCCAAAGGCTGCGTACCATTTTAGGGATATCCTGTCCTTTTACATGATTTATCAATAAATGATGATGGATCGCCTTGTTATGATATTCTGTGACACAGATCCATTTTAATTCCGCGCCTGCTTTCCGAAAGACTTTTCTTAATCCGTCGATCAGCTTTTTGATGTTTTTCTTCGCCTCCTCCGGTTCTGGCCTTTCTTCCTTCCTATATGTTAATGTAAGAAATAGATCATCCTCTTTAAAGTTGGCATTTATTTTTAACCGGAGAATCCGCTCTGCATTCAATTGATTTACTTTTTCCATCTCCTCTTTTGTTGGCTTTTCTTTTCCTCCCCTTACTTTGATCCCAACTCTTTTTGTGTAGCTTTTTGTGATCTCTATGGTTGCGCCTGCCTTTATGGATGTTCTAAAATATCCCAATTCAATGACACCTTCCTTACTCTTTTTTCTGCCACAGGCCCTAAAGTTAATAGTCTGAACAAGCCTAAAACCGGTTGTTCTCCGGTATTTTTAATTGATAGCAAATGCAATGGAGATATCCTATGAACAGATAAAAAATCATTTGCATAATAAGTCTTTTGCTGCTGTGCCGCTAACACAACAGCTTATTTACTTTCCGTTTTTTCTTTTGCATACTCCTGTATTCCCGCCCAAATAGATAACGCTCCATGCTTACAATGGAACCATCTGACAATAACGCACGACTCTTGAACCAATACGCTCCTATGTTGTCCTCGAAATAATCATATATTTTCTGTCCTTTCTTGTGATCATGATCCAATTCTCCCACAATCTCACTACCCAGATAAATTAAGGAACGACCTTCTGCTCCATGCCCTTCCATACTTTCTATGTTCCATGCATTGCCTCTAATCTGTTTCAAAAGATCTGGCGCAATTTCCTGATACCCTATTTCCATAACTTTCTCCTTCAGCATTTCTTTTTCAAATTGATATGTTCCTGCTGCAAATTATAGCTGACTGTTTTTCTATCTTTTTCATTCTGAAAAATTTTCAATTTGAATTTAACTAAACAATGATTTTTGAGCTATCTCAGCTTTGTATTTTCCTTCTTTATCAGCCCCACGATCTAACTCTCTGTAAATTGTTGCAACATGAACACCAGTTTTCGAGGCTATTTCTTTTGCAGCTTTTCCTTGTTCCTTCATGCGTTCTATTATTTTGCGGTCATTGTAGGACAATTTTTTGTACACTTTTCTCATGAAAACACCTCCAATTTATTTTTTAACTAAATTAAAAAAACGGCAAAGTTTTTCACTCTGCCGCATTTTATCTGGGTTTTTATGGATAAAAAAATAAATGCGATAGAGTTTTTTCAACTCTTTTCGCATTTAATATTAAAACTTTGCATTGGCAAAAACTGATTTACAGCGGAATAAGGATTTTCATTTTTGGTTGGGTGTGGTAAAATATGGAAGAAGCATGGTGGTTTTACATTACAAACTGAAAATAAGAAAAAGAATGGAGAATGATGATGTGGGAAAAAGTATGGAATCATGAAAAAATTGCTTATGGCGGGGATTATAATCCAGAACAGTGGCCAGAAGAAACCTGGGAAGAGGACATGCGTTTGCTTAAGCTTGCCCATATTGATACACTGACATTGAACGTGTTTTCTTGGGCAGCGTTGCAGCCTTCCGAGGAGGAATATTGCTTTGAAAAACTGGATAAGATTATGGAGCTTGCGAAAAAACACCATATGAAAGTGTGTCTTGCTACCAGTACATCAGCGCATCCCGCATGGATGGCAAGAAAATATCCAGAAGTTTTGCGGACAGATTTTACAGGAATCAAGCGGAAGTTTGGAGCACGGCACAACTCTTGTCCAAATAGTCTGGTATACCGAAAATATTCTGTGCAGCTTGCCGAGAAGTTGGCAGAACGATATAAAGATTATGACAATTTGATGGCATGGCATATTTCGAATGAGTATGGCGGAGAATGTTATTGTGATAACTGTGAAAAAGCGTTCCGGGTGTGGTTGAAAAAACGTTATAAGACGTTAGATGAATTGAATCGTGCCTGGAATACTGCTTTTTGGGGACACACCTTCTACGACTGGGAGGAAATTGTACTTCCAGATAAGCGGACAGAGCATAGGGATGAAGAACAGACAGCGGCACAGACGATCAGTATTGATTACCGAAGATTTAATTCCGACAGTATTATGGAGTGCTTCTGTTTGGAGTATGAAGCAGTGAAAAAGTATACGCCCGATATTCCGGTGACTACGAATCTTATGGGATCTTATAAGCCATTGGATTACCAGAAATGGGGAAAATGTATGGATTTTGTCTCTTGGGATAATTATCCGTCCAATGAGGATTCTTTCAGTAAAACAGCATTGAACCATGATCTCATGCGTGGGGTAGGAGGCGGCAAACCATTTATATTGATGGAACAGACACCAAGCCAGCAGAATTGGCAAGCATTTAACGCGCTAAAGCGTCCAGGGGTTATGCGGTTATGGAGCTATCAAGCGGTGGCCCATGGTTCAGATGCAGTGCTGTTTTTCCAGATGAAGCGGAGTGTTGGTTCTTGTGAGAAATACCATGGTGCAGTTATTTCCCATGCAGGGCATGAGAATACCAGGGTGTTCCGTGAGGTGACAGAACTTGGAGCAGAACTGGAACAACTTGGAGGAGAAATCCTTGGTTCTGTAGGAACTGCGAAAACAGCTATCATGTTTGATTGGGAAAATTGGTGGGCAGTGGAGTATTCCGCAGGGCCAAGTGTCAGCTTGAAGTACCATGATGAGATTATGAGATATTATACGGCATTACATACGCAGAACATTCCGGTAGATCTTGTGGGAGAAGAGGATGATTTGTCTGGGTATCAACTGGTGATTGCTCCTGTCTTATATATGACAAAGCCAGGTGTGGATGAACGGATACGGGAGTTTGTGAAGAAGGGTGGGACTTTTGTCACTACATTCTTTAGCGGTTATGTAGATGAAAATGATCTGGTTGTGATTGGTGGTTACCCTGGAAGGCTCCGTGATATCCTTGGAGTCTGGGTGGAGGAGACGGATGCATTGCCAGATGATAGGAACAATAGTTTTGTGTATGGCGGGCAGAAATACGATGCGAAGCTTCTCTGTGATATCATGCATTTGGAAGGTGCAAAAGCGCTGGCGGAGTATCAGGAGGATTTTTATGCTGGAACGCCAGTTGTAACTTGTAACTCTTTTGGAGAGGGAAAAGCATATTATGTGGGAACCCGTTCAGAGGAAGCTTTTTATAGCAGACTGGTGAAGGAGCTCTGTGAAAGCCAGCAGATAGAGGCTGCGGCAGAGACGCCTTATGGTGTGGAAGCAGTGGAACGATTCCGAGATCAAGAGCATTATCTATTCTTATTAAATCATAATGAAAAAACAGAGAAGATTTCAATCTCTAGGGCGTGTACAGATCTGCTTACGGGAACTTCTTATCAGGAAGGCCAAGAATTGGAACTTTCCAAAAAGGGTGTTGCTATTTTAAAGTGGATAGAGGAATAGTGAGGAAACGGACATGATTCTGTTAAAAGCAAACAGTGAACTAAAAAACGTATTTGAGCGTATGTTAAAAGCCATGAAAGTAAATGTTACGTGGACTGGAAAATTTGTGGTGCTGAATAATTTTTTGATTTTATCAGGAACTGTCCGTTCTTTGATTTTTAATTTTGATAATCGAAAGGTAATTACCAACATCATAGAGCTTCCAGAACGGGAGGAAGATACGCAGGCCGTAGAGGATAATGAATTTCTCACAAATGTGCTGAATATGACGTTATATGCATTTGGAAAATGGGGAGTTATCAAAGGGATCCGTGTGGATCAAGATTACAGCCAGCTCAATGATCTGTTTCATGCGATTTTAAAAGATATGAAAATAAATCCTGGGTTTCGAGATGACAATTTTCGTTTTTACAAAGACAGCCTCCAGATTACCTATGAGGAAGTGGTGCAGGCGGCGATGGAGGAAGGGAAGCGTCGAGCCCAGGAGGCAAAAGAAGAACAGGAAGCGGAAGCAGAAAATAAACTTGGATTATGGCATAAAATATGCTGGAAAGCACAGCAGTGTAATTTTTCCAAAAGTGATTTGACGGATTATGAAAAACAGGCATTGCGTTTGGGAAATAATTTTTATCCGACTGCAATTCACTGTACAGAATGTGGGAAAAAGCTTTTTATGGTGATCTATCCAGAAGGGAAGGAATATCCGGTGGAGACGGAGGAGGGAAAGGTATATCTGGCCAGGTGCTATACTTGTGATCAGTGCCACAGCTTCTACACTCCAAGGCCCGGAAAACTGTTGAAAGAAGGAGATGTGTATTCTCTGAAATTTGGCGGTGACCAGGAGGCATATGAGGATTATCAGGAATTGTTAGGAAATAGTGGTGAGCGCACTGCCAATTACCATTTCAATGAATATGAGTGGGAGCGGGGAAAGAGCAAAGAGCCAGAATCTTTGGAGCGTGCCTGTGCTGAGATGGAGGATATGGAGGAGGAAGAACTTCTTGCTCTGGAAGAAAAACTGGAGATGGGATTTTATCCAGCCAATAGAGTTGAACCATATCAAAGGAGGATCCGCGAACTTTTGCGTAGGAAAAAGGAGAGGCGCAAAGAGGATAATCGGGGAATGTCCGAACATTCGTCTGTGGAACAATCGAAGAGCCATGAGCAGGAACAAAGAGCAGATGGAGGGATAAACAAGCGTGAACAGTATCAGGGTGGCTCAAAATTTGTTGCTGAAAAAAAGGGAAAGGAGTCTGTTTCAGGCAAAGATTCGTTAAAATTAGGGACAAACACATCTGGTCGGAAAACGGAGAACAACGGAATAGCTCCGTCAGAGGAGTCGGAAAAACATGGGATAAAACAGGAAGCGGCATTATCTCAAAACCAGAAGATACGGGAAAAATACCAGGCCAGAATGCAGGTTTTGGATCGTATGTCTCTAAGTCAGATGCGGGATCTGAAAAGGCAGATTCAGTCAGAGTCCAGTCTAGATGAAGCGGAAATTGCAGACTACAGCAGCCAGATAGAGAGAGCGGCAGAGCAAAAGGAAGCAGATGTGATTCGCAAAAAAGCGATAGACTGCCAGAACAAACCATATGGTGTTCTTTCACGTGTAATTGAGGAAGTGGACAAATCTCAGGCGCCGGAATCCGTAAAGCAGGAAGTCAGGGATCAGTTAGAAGAATGGAAGAGGAAACGAGGACAAGAAGAAGTTCGGCAGTTGGTGGAAGCAGCGCCAGCCAATATGAATCTTAATCAATATCGCACTTTTCGAGATAGATTGAAGCAATACCAAGAGGTGGATATTTCTCCCTATGAGACGCAATTGGAGGAGAAACGTAAGCAGGCAGAACAGGCGGAGCTTTCCCATATGAGGATCCGTTTGAAAAAAAGTGACCGGAAGGGTCTCATGAACATGCTTCAGCAGTTGAAAGAGGGGTTCTCAGAGGAGCAGGCATCTTCTTTGCAGAAAGAAATTGAGGACAGACTTTGGAAGCTGGATGAAGCGGCAATTGACAAGCTTTGTCCTAATATTCTTGGAATGACCTTTGATGAGGCAGCAGAAGCTTACGAGAGAATTGAAGGAGGAGCATTTCTTCCTGAATTGAAAACGAATACACTGGAAATGATTGATAAGCGTTTGACCAAGCTGAAAATGGATGAATGTGGCCTTTTAGTGGAAAAGTTAAAGGAAGAATTAAAAGAGAAGTTGAAAGATACAGAACGTCTCCATTTCTATGAGGTGCGTAAAGTTCTGCGGGGAGATTGGGATTCTGAGGAAGCAAATCTAGCGGCCTGTGCTTTAAATACGTATGCCACCGATCGGAGTCGCTATGAATACCCCATTTTGATTGGGGACTCTTCAGGTAGGAAGAATGGAAAAGAAGGTTTTCTTCTAACCCCAGATCATCTATTTTATAATAGTACATTTAACAGTGAAAAAATTCCTGTGCGTGCCATTGCTGGAATACAAGGGAGTGGTGGACTCTTAAACCGTGGACTTTATGTAAACCGAGGAACGGGAGGGAGGACCAAGATTCCAGGGTGCGTTCCAGCGAAGGAATTGGAAAACTTTGGAAAGATTTTGGATAGTTTCGTGGATTATCTTCAGGAGAAACCAGAATCAAGGAGTATCTCTTATCTAGTAAAAGAGAAACATGAGATCAAATGTTGCTATCGATGTGGTTTTACATATCAGGGAGGAACAGTTTGCCCTAAATGCGGTAATCAGGCAAATCAATAACGTTGAAAGCCTTAAGGCGCTGGTTCTCTTTTGGGAGAATCTTATACGCCTTAATGGGAACTGTTTTCTCCTAAGATACCTTAATCGCGCCTCTGTCGGCTACATCAAAAAACATAAAAAACGGGGGCTGCCACCCACTGTGATGCCCCCGCCAAGCTTAAAATTCCTTGATTTTAAGCCATTTCTCTTTTTTACCTATCAATATTAAATTCTTATCGTATCAATTCAAGAAGTTGCCGTTGTTGCTGTTAAACATATTTCAGAGGTATCATACATAATTATGAATTCAGGTAGACGCAGTATGGTGTCACCATACTGTGTGCAAAAAATATCTGTTCACCCATCAAGGGCATATCAAAGAAGATATGCCCTTGATGGGTGAAAATCAAAACCAATGAAAGCTTGCGTATTGTAATTAATCTTTTTTCATCCAACTTCGAAGAGGATTCACTTTTTTGGCACGATTCATAATATCCTCGGAGTTTTGCAGCAGATATTGTTTTAACTGTTCTAACTCCTCCGGAGTAAACCCAGAAGACTTCTCAATGCTTCCAGATGGGAGTGTTGCCTCTGCAAAATCATTTCCCCGTTCAAAAGAGATATGGACTGTTTTCTGTCCTTTTTGTGTAATGATGCCGGAATGTGTCATACGGAGTTCGTCGGATTTGTTCATATCAATTCCCCCTTATTCTGCAAAACTGATCGAGTCTTTTACAATATATTATACTGTTTTACCAGAAAAATACAATCATTTTTTATAACTTTTGTTTGTATCAGGTATGGGGAAGAAAAAAATAGTTGGCGTATGTCTGAACATGCGCTAAAATAGGGAAGATGAGATTTTTTGAAAGGAATGAATGAGAAATGAAACTTGGAATTACCATGGAGGGCGGTGCAAGTCGTACCGTATTTAGCTGTGGGGTCACAGACGCATTTTTGGAAGAAAATATTATGCCAGATTATTTTATCGGTGTTTCAGCAGGTATCGCTTACGGTGTATCCTATTTGTCAAAACAGAAGGGAAGAAATCTGACGATTGTTCAGAAATATATGAAAGACAAGCGTTATATGGGAGTCCGCCATTTATTAAAAAGTAAAAATTTTTATAATATACCTTTTGTATTTGGAGAAGTTCCGAATAAGCTGGAAGCATTTGATTATGAGGCATTTCAGGCATTTCCAGGAAAAGTGGTGGCATGTGTCACGAACATTCACACAGGTGAGCCAGAATATCTGGAGGTGCCAAGGAAAGATGACAGTTTTGAGGTGTTGGTGGCAAGCTGTGCGCTTCCCATTTTATTTCAGCCTGTGAAGGTGGGAAGGCGATATTATCTGGATGGAGGCTTGTCAGATTCCATTCCCTATCAACAGGCAATAAAGGAAGGCTGCGATAAAAATATTGTGATTCTCACCAGGGAACGGGGATATGTGAAGAAGCCAGAACGAGCTGGAGATATTTCGATGAAGTTGTATAAAAAATATCCTAAAATTGTGGAGGATATTGATACCAGGCCAGAAAAATATAACGCTTGTATGGAGGAGCTTTTGGAAAAAGAAAAGTCAGGGGAAATTTTTGTCATTGCTCCAGAGACGACATATGGGATTGGAAGAACAGAATCTAATCCTGAAAAACTGACAAAGCTTTACGAGGAAGGCTATCAGCAGGCCAAACGCCAGATGGAGGATCTAAAACGGTATCTGGGAATGGAAGGGGAAGCGGAATGAGATTTTTTCATCTCTCAGATTTGCACATCGGCAAGCAGCTCCATCAATATAGTCTAAAGGAAAATCAACAGGCTGTTCTTTCTCAGATTGTGCAGCGAGCAGCAGATTATAAACCAGATGCTGTTCTGATTTGTGGCGATATTTTTGACCGTTCGGTTCCTTCCGGGGATTCTTACACGATATTTGATGGATTTTTGCAGGAATTATCAAAGATTACACCCAAATTGCCTGTTCTTATGATTGCGGGCAACCATGACAATCCTCAAAGGCTGAATTATGCCAGTTCTTTTTTGGAGAAACATTTGATTTATGTATCTGCATCGGCGCCAAAGCAGCCTGGTGAACGATTGAAAAAAGTGACTTTGTTGGATGAATATGGTGAAGTGGATTTCTATTTGCTGCCGTTTTTGAAACCAGGCTATGTGCGACACTTGTTTGAAGAAGGAGTCGTTACAGATTATGACAGCGCAATTCGGGAGGTTTTAAGACAAGAAGAAATTGATGACAGCAGAAGAAATGTGCTCTTGTCTCATCAGTTTTACACCAACAAAGGCCAGTCGCCACAGTTGTGTGATTCAGAACAATCAGTGCTCACCGTGGGAGGGCTGGACAATGTGGATGTCTCAGCCATTGAGAAGTTTGACTATGCGGCTCTCGGACATATACATGGGCCGCAGATGATCAAATTTCCCTATATCCGCTATTGTGGGACGCCTCTTAAGTATTCTGTCAGTGAGGAACACCATAACAAGTGCATTCATATGGTCACCTTGGGGGAGAAAGGAGAGGAGCCCGTGATTGACAAGATTCCGCTCACACCGATGCAGCAGGTGCGCCGGGAACGGGGAACTCTGAAAGAGATTCTTGAAAGAGCGGTTCCGGAGAATTGCCATGATTTTATCAGTGTCACATTGACGGATGAAAAGGAACCATATCGACCCAAGGAACAATTGGAGGAGGTATATGATCATATTCTGGAGATTCGGATTGACAATACCAGAACTAGAAATATTATGAAAGATCAGGCAGAAGAAGAACTCTCCATGCACCCTATGGAGGTTTTCCGTGCATTTTATCAGGAAGTTCAAGGACAGCCTATGGGGGAAGAGGAGGAAGAGCTGATTCAGAGAGCACTGGACGAATGGGAGGAGGAGCGATGAAGCCATTAAAGCTTGTTATGTCGGCATTTGGCTCTTATGCTGGAGAGGAAGTCATAGACTTTCGACAGGTAAAACGAGGGGTATTTCTGATTACGGGTGATACTGGAGCTGGAAAAACTACAATTTTTGATGCGATTACGTATGCACTGTATGATCAGACCAGTGGAGGCAGGCGTGATGGAAGTATGATGCGCAGCCAGTTTGCAGGTCCTGAGACACCTACATTTGTGGAGTATTCTTTTTCTTATCAGGGAGAGGAATATAAGATTCGGAGAAATCCAAGCTATAGTCGAATCAGTAAAAGGAAAAATAAGGACGGGGAAGTGACTTTTACCACAGAGGGGGCAAGCGTATCATTGACAATGCCAGACGGCCAGGAATATCCTGGAAGAGTGCGTGAAGTAAATGAAAAAATTGCGGAAATCCTTGGGGTGGGAAGAGAACAGTTTACCCAGATTGCTATGATCGCCCAGGGGGAATTTATACGGCTGCTTCATGCATCTTCCAGGGAGCGTAAAGAAATTTTTGCGAATATTTTTGATACTGGGATTTATGGAAAACTGCAGATGCGTTTGAGAGAAAAGAGCAAAGAGTTGTATGGACGGCTTGAAGATAATCGAAAATTATGTGTTCATGAAATCCAGGGGGTATGTTACAACCAGAATAGTGAGTGGAAAATCCAGTGGGAGGAGTGCAGGGAGCAGACAGAGACTCATGGGAAGCAAATTTTGGCGTGTCTGAGCCAGATCTTGGAGGAACAGCGCAGTCAGGAGAGAGAATTTAAACAGCAGGAAGGACTTCTAAATAAACAACAGGAGGAACAGCGTTTCCAAATGAGGCAGGCACGTGAGATTAACAATTTGTTTGCAAAGGAAAAAGAGGCAAAAGCCAAAATTATTGAGACTAAAAAACTGCTGGAAAATCTGAAAAAAGAGGAAGAACAGAGTACAGAGAACTTAGAAGATTTGGAAAAACAATGTTTCGAGCAAATCCCCATTTTGACAGAACAGTTGGTATATTGGAAAAGCTTGCTTCCTAGGTATGCGCATCAAAAGGAACAAGAAGAATTGGTCAGACAGGCAGTAAAGAAAAAGCAGAGCTTAGAGAAACAATGGGAAAGTCAGAGTGGGCAAATGGCCCAGTTGGAAGCGTTTATTGCTGTGTTGGAGGGAAATATGGTACATCTTTCTGAAGATGTAGAAGGATTGCCTATGCTGCTTCAAAAGGAGAAAGAGATAAGGCAGCGTAAGACATTGTTGGAGGAGATGACAGAGGCAGCGAAGAGATGGACAACCAGGGAAGCGGAACGCAAAAACGGCCAGGAGCGGTTGCAGGTACTTTTGTTGGATTATCAGAAAAAAAGCCAGCAACATGACAGGAAATATCGTATTTTTATTGAAGAACAGGCTGGATTTCTGGCACAAGATCTGGAGGAAGGAAAACCTTGTCCGGTCTGTGGTTCCGTAGCACATCCGCAGAAAGCACAATTATCCACAGAAGCGGTTACCAGACAGCAGGTGGAACATGCAAAAAGCGCCCGTGAGAAGGCAGATCAAAATCTTCAGGAATATCGGGAGCAATTTCAGAAGCTTCAGGAGGAATGTGAACAGCAAAGAGCCTTGATTTATCAGGATGGACAGCGGCTATTTGGAGAAGCGTTTGAGATAAAGATGTTGCTGCCTGCCCTTGCAGATTCTGAGAAACAGGTACAGGAACTTCAAAATAGGCGTGAAGAACTAGAGAATAAGGCTACGCAGTTGAAAGAAGAAAAAGAGACACTTGAAAAGAGTAGAAATAGCCTAGCAACATTGAAGGTGCAGCAGGAAGAACTAAAAGAAAAGCGATATGAAGCAGAGCTTTCCTTTCAAACGGCAGAGCAGGCAAGAAGAACACTACAAGAAGAACTTCCCTATAAGACAGAACGAGAGGTACAAGAGCAGATTGCTCAGACAAGCGAGAAAAAACGTTGTCTAGAACAAGAAAAGGTGAAAGCGGATGCTTATTTGAAGAAACTTCGAGAGGAGATTGCCAAGAACCACGGAATATGGATGGAGCAGGTGCAGAATCAGGAGTATCTTACCACACAGCTTCAGGGAAAAGAGCCTGTGGAATCAAGGGTTTTGGAAGAACAGGCAGAGCAGCTTGAGCAAAAGGCGAAAAAGCTGGAGATGGAAAAGCGAAGCATTACCAGCAGAATTGATCGAAATCGAGAGGCAGAAAAACATTTGACAACATTATTTCAGGAACGGGACAAGTTGAAGCTGCAATACGAACTTGTGGGAAATCTAGATCGGACAGCCAATGGAACACTTGCCCAGCATGTCAGGATGGATTTGCAGACTTACGTTCAGCGCAGATATTTTAAATATATGATTCGAGAGGCGAATCGCAGACTTGTGAAGATGAACGGAGAACAGTTTATTTTACAGTGCAGAGAGCTTCAAAATCTTGGGAGGCAGGGAGAAGTGGGCCTAGATTTAGATGTGTACGATCTGGTAACAGATAAAATACGAGATGTGAAGACCTTATCTGGCGGGGAGGCTTTTTTGGCAGCACTAGCCATGGCCCTTGGAATGGCGGATGTGATTCAGAAAACGGCAGGGAAAGTCCATTTAGAAACAATGTTTATTGATGAGGGGTTTGGCTCCTTGGACGAAGAGGCAAGACGCCGAGCGATTGGTATTTTGAATGAACTTGCCAAAGATACACGCCTGATTGGAATTATTTCCCATGTAGCTGAGTTGAGAGAACAGATGGAGCGAAAACTTGTGATTCGCAAGGGAACTCAGGGAAGCCATGCCGCATGGGTACTGGAATGAATGATAACGCGCGCTAAGGAGGCAGTTATGATATGTTATCTGATCCGTCATGGGGCAACCCATGGAAATCTGGAAGGCCGTTATGTGGGCAGGACAGATGAGCCAGTGCTTCCGGTGGAGTTGAAAAAACTGGAAATGTTGAGGAAAGAATTGGAGCCTGTACAATGTGTTTTTACAAGTCCATATCTGCGGTGTCGCCAAAGTGCAGAGGCATTGTTTGCAAGTCAGAAGATGGCTTTCCAACAGGAAATTGTGACAGATTTTCGTGAAATGGATTTTGGAGAATTTGAATACAAGAATTATCAGGAATTAAATGGGAATTTGGCGTATCAGAGATTTATTGATTGTGGAGGAGTCACATCTTTTCCAGGTGGTGAGGATCCTAGACATTTCAAAGAACGTTGTCGTCGTGCTTTTCAAGAGTGTATCTGTCAGGCCCAAAGACAAAAGTGGAGCTCCCTGGGGTTTGTTCTTCACGGAGGAACAATTATGGCAATTATGGAAGCGTGGGGACAGCCCAAACGAAGTTATTTTGAGTATCAAGTGAAAAATGGCTGTGGTTATGCTGCAAAGGCAGTCTGTACGCCATCGTTGCAGTTGGTTGAGGTCAAAAAATGGGGATAGGCAAATTTTTTTGACTGTGAATTGAGAAGGAGGAGATCATGAAAATTGTTTTTTTAGATGTGAAAACCATCGGAGAGGATATAGACTTGTCTGGATATGAAAAGTTGGGGGAAGTGGTAAAGTATGATTTTTCTACTCCTGAGCAGGTAAGTCAGAGAGTGGAAGATGCAGATGTGATTGTGTTGAATAAGGTTCCAGTAAATTATAATACCATTGGGACTGCAAAAAAGTTAAAGTTGGTCTGTGTCACAGCAACTGGAACAAACAATCTAGATAAGGAGTATTTGGACAGTAAGGGGATTGCCTGGAGAAATGTAGCTGGTTATTCTACGGAGTCTGTGGCACAACATACCTTTGCACTGCTGTTCTATCTGTTGGAGCATCTCCCCTATTATGATGAATATGTGAAATCTGAGAAATATGTGGGAGACAGAATGTTTACACATTTTGACCGGAAATTTTCAGAAATCAGCGGTAAAACTTGGGGAATCATTGGCATGGGGGCTATAGGAAGGCGTGTGGCACAGATCGCTGAGCTATTCGGTTGTCATGTGGTTTATTACTCTACCACTAGGAAGAATCACCAGAAAGGTTACCAGGAAATGTCCCTGGAAGAATTGTTGGAAAGCTCTGATATTGTTTCTGTCCATGCACCGCTCACACCAGAGACGGAGAATTTAATGGATCAGAAGGCATTCTCTCGAATGAAAAAATCTGCAATTTTCCTGAATCTGGGCAGAGGGCCTATCGTATCAGAACAGGCGCTTGCAGATGCCTTGAATCAAGGTGAAATCCGAGCCGCTGGACTGGATGTGCTCTGTGAAGAACCTATGAGTCAAGAAAATCCTCTGCGTAATATCAAGGACAGTGATAGGCTTGTGATTACACCTCATATTGCCTGGGCCAGTGTGGAGGCGCGAACAAGGTTGATGCAGGTGATTCTTGGCCAGATTCAGGAATTTTTTAGAGCGGATCTTTAACTTGGAAGATTAGAATCCAATCCGCTGTGATAGGAAGCGTTTCCTAATTTGTGCAGTAATGCCTGGGTTCGGGGCTGTTCCTTTGGTCCATGGGAACAGGTCTGGAACAATCTGTTTAAATCGGTTAAAATGTCCACATAGTCAACCTGGGCCTGTTCCATCAGGTCAAAGAAGGAATCGGTAAAAACATGATCTGGATCCCAGGGATTTCGCCAGGGACGGTGCAAAATATTCATAGGGTCGATGTGAACCGTCAAGTTGTCACTAGGAATCAAAGCAGATAACAAAGGATGGCCCAAAACAATCTTTTCCAGACCCCCTATATATTTCTTTTTTCTTCCAGAAGGATCCCGCAACCATTTGGTTCCAAGCTGCATGGAACGGACAGCGGCCCACATGGTAGTATACCAGATTCCGAGTTCAGGATAGGTTTGCTGATAGACATAGTGTAAAATAGTAGCGATGGTGTGAAGTTGTGGGCGTGTCAGCAAAAGTGTGGAATTTTGGCGGAAAGAAGATGGTATACGGTGTTTGTAAAATTGCAATAGCTCTGTGTCGATATCTACTTCCAAACTGATATGGCGCCCATGAATGCGACTGCCTTTTTTCCAGCAGGATTTGTCAGTGGAATCTGCAACCCCTGTTTTCCAGTACACATAAGGATGACAATGGGTGTCCAGTGTATAGTGTCCAAGAAATCCTGCGATATATGCATCAGCAGTCTGTTGTTCCCTACGTTCAGGAAACAGTTTCCGACTTTCCAGAAGGTGCTGTAAAAAGAGCCCCGTGTGATCGGTATGTGCAATAGAGCCAATATTGTTGGCATGTATGGTGTAGGAGGGAAGGAAATAAAAAAATATGTCTGGTCCCTGCAATCCAAGGCTGTAGGCCGCATGATTTTTTTGGATCACCTGTTTTAACAGGATATGTGGAAGCTGTTTATAAGAATTTAATCCAAATAGATAATGTGTTGTGAATCCTGGCATAGCATATCCTCTTTTCTGTGTTATAATATGATTCTGGCAGTCAATGCCGGTAATACGGCAATCATTTTTCTGATAGTTTACTGCCAAGGTAATATATAGTATATCTTTTTTGGAGAAAATTTCATAGAGGAAATGAAAAACTTTCAATAAAGACCGTATTTGTTTCGTATGTGAGTTATTGATTAGTAGCTAAATTCAGCCGATGATAATAAAAATCAAGAGGAAAGGAATATTTTTATGAGAGGCAATGAGCCAGGCCAGGGAATGGGAAAAAACGAAACACATGCTCAAAAGGCTACAGTTCCAGCGTTAAGCAGAGAATCATCCGCAGGTTATGGAATGATGCCTGGGCGAACCAGCAGCTTTGGCGTAACAAATTTGATTAACCATTACAGAGAGAAAGAGCGGTTGGAATTGCAGCAGAATCATATTAATGGCACAGTTGCATTGATTCCGTCTGTAAAAATCGCTTATGGGCAGATTCAGGTAGAATTTACAATCGGAAGAAAGAGAAAATATATCTTGAAAAATATACAGGCTTTTGCCAATGCCCTTAAGCGTGGAGAGTTTGTAACTTATGGAAAAGAGCTGGAATTTTATCATATCTTGGAAGCTTTTACAGAAGAATGCAGGCCCATGGCAGAATTTTTAATGCAGGAAACAGATTTGCGCAAATTGAGCAATCGGAGGACGTATTATTTTGATAATACAGCGCGTTATCTGGAGCTTCATAGGGGGAATATGGATAGCTTTTTTGATGCCATTTATAACAGAGAATTTTCTATGGAAATAGATTATAACACAAAAAGAATCTGTCGGATCTACAGGGAAGAATATTTGCCAGAATTGACAATTCTTGGAGTGGAAGACGGTGTGCTTCTTCAGACAGAGAGTCTTTTTTATACTTTTGGCAGAGAGAATTGTTATCTGTGGAAGGAGGGCGCTGTTTACTGTATGCCTCTGAAAAGCACAAAAGAGATCGAGCCTTTTTGGGATTATATGAATCGATATAAGTACGATGATTTCTTTGTGGGGAAAGTGGAACTTCCTGCATTTTGTCGGCAACTGCTTCCCGTATTGGAGCGTCATTATCGGGTGGAAAAGCAGCAATTTCAGGAAGAGGATTTTCTACCTCCTAAGCCAGAGTATGAAATTTATCTGGATTCTCCAGAGCGGGACTTGATAACCTGCGAAATGTACGCTCTGTATGGACAGAACAAATATAATATTTTTCAGAAAGCGAAGATCATAGAGCATCGAGATGAACTGGAGGAATTAAAAGTCCGGGAACAAGTGCGGGGTTGGTTTGGCAATATAGATTCCAAGAAGATGCAAATGATTTTAATGGAAGATGAGGACAGGCTGTATCAACTGTTGACCCAGGGGATGACAGAGTTGTCCAGAATTGGAACCGTTTATGTCAGTGATTCTTTAAAGGCCATTCAGGTAAGGCCAGCGCCAGAAGTTTCTGTAGGGGTCTCTCTCAGAGAAAATCTTTTGGAATTGACCTTGGAAAGTCCAGAAATGCCATTGTCAGAATTGGTGGAAATTCTGTGTACTTACCAGAGAAAGCGCAAGTTTTTTCGTTTAAAAAGTGGGGATTTTCTTAGTATGGATGAAGATGGACTATCGGTACTTTCCAAGATTCAGGATGGGGCAGGATTTGCACCCAGGCAGTGGGAAAAAGGAACCATATGTCTACCGAAATACCGTGCACTGTATCTGGATCGGGAGCTTAAAAATCAGCATGGATTCCATGCGACGAAGGATAAAGATTTCCGTGCCTTGATTCGGAATATGAAGACGGTGGAGGACAATGATTTCGAGGTGCCCAAATCTCTTGAGAGGGTTCTTCGGGAGTATCAAAAACAGGGATTTTTGTGGCTGAAGACGCTGCACGCAAATGGTTTTGGAGGGATTCTGGCAGATGATATGGGATTGGGAAAGACGCTTCAGGTGATTGCCTTTTTCTTATCAGAATGGCAGGAGCGGGCAGAATTCTCTCATTTTGCATTGATTGTCTGTCCTACTTCCCTGGTCTATAATTGGCAAAAAGAGATTCAGCGGTTTGCACCAGAACTTTCAGCGGTCGTGATCACTGGCACAGTGTCAGAACGTAAGGAGCAGATACGTTGTGCTCAAACGAGGGATATTCTTATTACGTCTTATGAATTGCTGCGCCGAGATATTTCCAGTTATGCGAATTGCCAGTTCGGTTATGAGATCATTGATGAAGCACAGTATATCAAAAACCAGGGCACCAAGGCAGCGAAGGCAGTGAAAAGAATTACGGCAGGATTTAAGATTGCTCTGACAGGAACCCCCATTGAAAATCGTCTCAGTGAGTTGTGGAGTATTTTTGACTATCTGATGCCAGGATTTCTATTTTCTTACAAGGCTTTTCGGGAAGAACTGGAAATTCCCATTGTCATTAACAAAGAGGAGGAAGCTTCACAACGTCTGCGGAATATGATTCGGCCTTTTGTGTTGCGCAGGCTAAAGCAGGATGTATTAAAGGATTTGCCAGCAAAATTGGAAGAAGCGGTCTTTGCCAGGATGGAAGAGGAACAGGAAAAGATTTACCGTGCTCATGTGCAACAGCTTAAAAATATGCTGGAAGGACAGACTGAGACAGAATTTGCCTCGCAGAAAATACAGATTTTGTCTGAGCTTACCAGACTACGGCAGATCTGTTGTGATCCTGGGCTGGTATATGAGAATTATCAAGAAGAATCTGGCAAGCTTATCATGTGTATGGAGCTGCTACAGAATGCATTGGAGGGGGGACATAAGGTGTTGCTGTTCTCTCAGTTTACAAGTATGTTGTCAAAAATTCAAGAACAAATGCAACAGCAAAATATTCCTTTTTTAAGCCTGACAGGGACTACCAGCAAAGAAAAGCGGGTGGAGTTGGTGGAGGAATTTCAGGCGGGAAACGTGCCAGTATTTTGTATTTCCCTCAAAGCAGGGGGCACAGGTTTGAATCTTACGGCAGCAGATATCGTCATTCATTATGATCCTTGGTGGAATGTGGCAGTGCAAAATCAGGCTACAGACCGGGCACATCGAATTGGGCAGAAAAATCCAGTGACGGTGTATAAACTGATCGCCCAAAATACCATTGAGGAAAACATTTTAAAATTGCAGGAAAAGAAGAGTCAACTTGCAGAACAGCTTCTGGGCACAGAAGGATTTGAGGGTGTGAAGTTTACCAGAGAGGAAATGTTAAAGCTCCTTGGATAGATGACAATGAGAGGAAAGAAGCCGATGGAATTGTTGTATGGAACTACCAATGAGGGTAAGATTTTGGCCATGAAACGAACGTTAAAGCCGTTAGGAATTACTTTGAAGGGATTAAAGGATCTGGAAGGTGAGATCCCTCATGTGAAAGAGACAGGAAACAGCCCGTTAGAGAATGCCAGACAAAAAGCCAGGGCCTATTACCAGGCCTTTCATATTCCGGTGTTTTCCTGTGATACGGGGTTGTATTTTGAAAATATACCAGAAGAATTTCAGCCAGGAATTTATGTGAGAAGGCCGTTGGGATATGAGATGAGCGATGAACAGATGACAGAGTATTATCGGGGATTGGCCGTAAGATTTGGTGATCTGCGGGCTCAGTATCGAAATGCCATCTGTTATTATCGGTCAGAACAGGAGGTGTATGAGAGTGATTCCCCCAAATTATCTGGGGAGGCGTTTTTACTCACTGCGATCCCACATCCAAAGAGCCAACCAGGGTTTCCACTTGACCGGATTTCGATTCAGATCTCCAGTGGGGCATATTATTATGATTTGCCGCAGAATGCTCAGGATGAGGTGGCGTTGGATGAGGGGTTTCAGGAGTTTTTTCGGAATTGTATGGTGTGTTAGCCAAATCTTAAGTACGATCAAGAGCTATCATATTTTGGATTGGGAAAATGTGATAGCTCTTGGTATTGTATAGAATAGTTCACTATTCTAATTTCTGTCCAGCTGAAGCACTAGCCATTGCAAGAAGTGTGTCTTGTAAAAGTTTAGAGAAATTAATATTATTTTTTTCAGCAAAAGTATTGAGCCATGCTGGAATAGTAAGATTTTTTCTCACTGCCTTATCTCCGTACATCTCTGCATAAGAATTTATATCCAGTAATAGCATATTAACCATTTCTTTTCCATGAACTGTGAAATCGCTGTACTCAGAAGCTTTTGGAAGAACTTTGCCATCTTCTAACTCGCCAAGAATCCAACCGCTTGCTGCATCGATACCCATTTCAATTGCTTTTTCTAGTGTGTTTCCCTCTGTCACACATCCTGGCAAATCAGGAAATTCAACGACAAATCCACCGCTCCCGTCAGAAAATGGTTTAAATATTGCAGGGTAAATAAGTTTCATTCAAATCGCCTCTTTTCCGATTGATTTTGTGGCAGGACTTTTAAAGTCCCGCCTGTTTTAAAATAGATTTTACTGTATCTGGATGTAAATCGCCGCCATGTTCCGGGATAGTTACTTTTCCTGGTTTTGTCGGATGCTTATATTGATGATGGGAACCCTTTTGTTTTACTTGGAACCATCCATCTTTACATATAAGTTTCTCAAGTTGTCGAAAATTCAATCGATTCCTCCTTTGGCTTTAATAGAACAATCCTTTTTGATATCAATAAAATGTATAAAAATAATAATGCATATGATACGCTTTGTCAAGAGTATTATGCGCATAATACGTGTAAATACAAATATAATATAAATTTGACTTAATCCAATAAAACCACCACAAAAGATGCCCCTCCACCTGGAGTATCTTCCACCCAGATTTTCCCGTGATGCATCTTTATAATTTCTTGTGCGATGCATAGTCCAAGTCCGAAATGTTCTTTGTCTTTGTGTGATTTGTCACATCGGTAAAAGCGGTCAAATACGGCGTCTTTTTCGGAATCGGGAATGCCAATCCCGTTGTCTGAGACCCGAATCGTATACTTATCGAGGGAAACTTCCAGAGACAGGCAGATCTTGCCACCAGAAGGGGTGTAGCTGAGGGCATTGTCCAGTAAGATCGTGAGAACTTGTTCTATGCGTTCTCTGTCACAAGAACAAGGTGGTACTAACCGATCTGGAAGAACAATGCTCATAGCAATGGATTTCTTTTTTACCAAAGGTTCAAATTTTTCATAGGAAGAAAGCAGCAGAGTGTCCAGCTCTACGGCTTTTTTTTGTATGGTAAAATGAGAACTGTCGGTGCCAGACAGTGTGAGCATATCGTCAATCAATCGTCCCATACGTTTTCCTTCCTGTCGTATGGTTTCAGAAAAATGAGTGACTTCCTGGGGGGAGGCATGATGCATGGCAGACAGGGCGGAAAGCATCACTGTCAAGGGAGAGCGCAGTTCATGGGAGGCGGCAGCGATAAATTCTGTCTGTTTTTGGCGGTTGCGGATCAGGGGCTGGATCATACGCCAGGTAAAGAACCAGAAAAAAAGACCCAATAGTAGGACGCCGAGAAGATCCGCACCAGCAAATAGGAATCTTCGGAATACAATGGAGTCATATAAATTTTCCAAAGGTAGAAGGACAGCCACATTGAGTACGCCGCCGTTTTTGGGTATCAGGGCAACAGAGGCATAATATTCTTTTCCGTTCCATTCCAGTGGAAATTCAACATGCTGGGATAGTACAGAATTTGGAGTTATGGATTCTTCCAGTATGGAGTGAGCTGTCTGGGCCTGTTTTCGGGCCAGGGTGAAAATGTCATCCTCTAAGGTCAGAGGCGAAAGATTTTCAAAAGCCAATTGAAAACCTTTGTCTCGGATATCCATCTCAAATCCTGTATCTGCACGAAATTGAACCAGCCAGTCTCTGGACAGAATGGACTGACTGTCCAAGTGGCTGATCAGCATGTTGCAATTAATCTGAAAATCAGAAAAATGGCTTTTTTTGGATTCTGATTCTGAGAAAGAGAGACATATCAGAGACATGAAGATCAGAATCAGGCCACTTGCTAAGGTACTGAGAAATGTGAGTTGAATGTGGAGTTTTTGAAACATGTCATACCTCCAGTTGGTAACCAATGCCCCGAACAGTCTTAAGCTGAAGAGAGCTTTGGACGCTTCTCAGCCGTCGGCGCAGAAAATAGATGTAATTGTCCAGGTTGCCATCTTCCACCTCTGCATCTGGTCCCCAGACTTTGGCAAGAAGGGAAGCACGAGGAATGGTTTGTCCTGGATTGTGTAGAAAAAATTCCAAAAGATCACCCTCCCTGGCAGAAAGAGAGCAGGAGAGATTGTTACAACAAAGTTTTTTCTGTTCGATATCATAAGAAATATCGCCCGCAACCAGAGGCTTTTTCCCTTCCCATTTTGGAGGTCGTCTTAAGATACAGCGAATTCTTGCCAGGAGCTCCTCAAAATCAAAGGGTTTTACCAGATAATCATCTGCTCCACAGTCAAGCCCAGTGATCTTGTCATTTAGGGCGCCCAGAGCGGTGACAAAAATAATGGGAGTAGATATATTTTTCTCACGAGTAATTTTCAAAACGGAGATCCCGTCCAAAATAGGGAGCATCCGATCCAGTAAAATCAAATCATGGGACTGCTGTTCGATAAAATGCAATCCTTCTTCTCCATCGTAACACACATCCGTTTCAAAGTGGTGCTGTTCCAACTGAAAACGCAAAGTTTCTGCAAGGGATTTATCATCTTCAATAATCAGTATTCGCATGGTGTTTCTTCCTTCCTTATTATTATAATTCAGTATATCACACAAATCTCTAATTAATCTCTAAAAAATAATTTGCAATTTAGAGAAAGGTTAGAGATTCCAATGTTATTCTGTTTGCAGATTCCAAAAGACAGAATTTAAAGGAGGTAGCATATGAATCATAAGACCATAAAACGGATAACGGGAATCTTGCTGTCGGTGCTTTTGGTCTGTGGAACACTTGCAGGTTGCAGTGGCAAAGAACAGGAAGAAATCAGCGGGTCAGCGAACAAAAATACATCAGGAACCAATACAAAAGAAGAGGCTGGAGAACGTGCAATGGGGCGATTCCTGGAAGAAGAGATGGACACAGGCGTCGTATTTGGCAATATCTACGATATGAAGAAACTGGAGGATGGAACATTGCGAATCCTTGGCGCCGATGGTGACAATGGCCAAAAAGGGGCTTGGGATTCCAAAGATCAGGGAGTGAGTTGGGAAAAAGCATATGATTTTCCAACAGAGCTTCAGGATAGCGATGAGGGTTATATGGAATATGCCGCATTGTCTTCCGATGGGCAAGCAGTCTGTGCATATAATCAAATTCAAAAGGGCAGCGGGGTTCTGTCTGTTTTGTATTTGCTTGACAAGGAGGGAAAAGGAAGTCGTATTGACTATACATTTCCGCAAAGCAGTGGAGAAAGTTCAATGGCGAAATCATTTGTAGTAAGTGATGATGATTTGGAAGGAGGACCGTCAGAAGATACAAACGAGGCAGATGCAGCGTCTGAGGAAGATACAGAAAATACGGGCAAAAGTGTGTCAAATTTGATTTTGGGCATTCAATTTCTAGGCAATGACCAGATATTAGCAAAAGATATGTCTGACACTGTGTATCAAATCAGCATTGCGGATGGGAGTCTGAAACATACTTATGAATTTGATGGATCCATAGATACACATCAAGTCTATGTTTCTGGTAAAAAGATGCTTGTATTCACTAGCTCAGAGGTTCTCTTGTATGATACAGAGACTGGAGAACAGCTTCCGGCGGAAGAAACACTGCAAAAGGGTACCGCAGAGTCAGGTCGTTTTCAGGCAATGGATAGCATAAATGAGGGAGAGAGTGTGTATGGCCTGGCCAGCGGAGGGCTTTATCATTATAAGTTTGGCGGAAGTGTGATGGAACAGTTGATTGATGGTAGCATGACTTCGATGGGAGCGCCATCTTTTTATCCAATTGCGCTGACTATGCTGGATGAGCAGAATCTTTTGGTGGCAGCCAATGATGGTAATTCCGATTCTCCTACAGGCATCGCGTTATTAAAATACACATATTCTGCTGACACACCAGCCAAGCCAGATAAGGAGCTGAAGGTGTATTCTCTGTATGACAATCGAGAAATGCGTCAGTCAATTAGTCGGTTTCAGAAAGAACACACGGATATCTATGTGAATTACCAGGCTGCAATGTCGGAGGAAAATGCTGTGAATGTTTCCGATGCATTGAAGACGCTGACCACAGAGATCATGGCAGGAAAAGGACCAGATCTGTTGATTTTGGATGGAATGCCAGTGAAGACCTATATTGAAAAAGGAATTTTAAAAGATGTGTCTTCCCTGATTGGGAAAGATGGAGATTATTTTGAGAAAATTTTGAAGGCTTATCAAGATGAACAGGGGCAGATCTGTGCAGCCCCCGCGAGATTTATGCTGCCAATTGCACAGGCAGGCAGCGCTTATTACACGCCAGGGCAAGATTTTGATTCTCTTACGGAAAACAAAGGTGTTTTTGCTGGGATGGAGCCAAAGCCTGTGGTAGAAAAATTCTGGTATACCTGCGGCGCAGCATGGCAAAAGGAAGACGGAACCTTAGATGCGGCAAAGATCACCGATTTCCTTACAAAGCTGAAAAATGCTTATGGCGAATATGAAAACAGTATGGATGACATGGATATGACAGTTGGTTTTACAATGGACGGAAATACAGAAGAAATAGGAAAAGTATCATTTAGTTATGGAGATTTTGATCTTGCTTTTGGAAGAACGAATATCAACATTGGATTATTAGGGAAACTGGACTATGGCATGATGAGTGCTGTCAATAAAAAATTGCAAGATGGAGATTACGGATTGATGCCAGGACAGGCAGAAAATGTCTTTGTGCCGTCTATGATTATGGGAATTAGCAGCAAGAGCAATCAGACTGAGACAGCAGAACAGTTTTTAACGTATTTGTTTTCACAGGAATCGCAGAAGATTTCACAGTCTGGGGGACTTCCAGTAGAAAAAGAAGCATTTCGCAGCGTGATTGACGGGCATCAGTATCGTGATTATGAAAGTCTTGTCTGCGTGGGAAGTTCTGGTGATAATATG
The DNA here is from genome assembly GCA_910580015.1 of uncultured Lachnospiraceae bacterium. Lineage (GTDB taxonomy): Bacteria > Bacillota > Clostridia > Lachnospirales > Lachnospiraceae > Petralouisia. The sequence goes on along the minus strand of CAJTVT010000016.1, from coordinate 25,490 downwards.
GATGAAGTATTGGATTACGCCATGAGTCCAACTCCAGAAGAGGAGATTAAGAAGTTTACAGATCTTGCTGAATCCCTTACCACGCCAGCGCTTCGGGATGACGTAATCAAAGATGTGGTGTCAGAACAAGGAGAAAAAGTCTTGAAAGGAGAAATCAGTCCAGAAGAAGCCACTGACGCCATTATGCAAAAGGTAAATATATATCTGGCAGAGTAACACGATTCATGCAAAAGAGATAGAAAGATATGGGTGGGATCATGAAAAAGCCGTATCGATTGACAAAGGCTAGACATGCAAAAATTGCATTTAACCATAAAAGTTTTCATGGATTTCTATGGATATTGCCAAGTTTGCTTGGGGTACTGGTATTTTATCTTTTGCCCTATGCAGATGTTGTCCGCCGCTCCTTTTTTGGAGCGGTAGACAATCATTTTACAGGGTTAGATAATTATCGAGTTGTCCTTGAAAATACTGCATTTCTTTTGGCAGTAAAAAATACACTGCGTTTCACCATTTTCTGTATTCCAGCATTGATCCTAACGGCCCTTTTGTGTGCAGTGGTTTTATACCGGAGTAAATATGGTGGAATCATTAAGAGTGCTTTTTTAATGCCTATGGCGCTGCCAGCAGTCTCTGTAGCTTTGATGTGGAGACTGCTGTTTCACTCTCAGGGGATAGTAAACCAATGGTTGACACATAGTTCTGTCAGCGGAACAGACTGGATGAACAGCGAGAACGCATTCTGGATTTTGGTGGGAAGTTATCTTTGGAAAAACCTTGGATATGACATTGTACTTTGGATGGCGGGCCTTGGAGGGATTTCACAAAATATTTATGAGGCAGCAAGAGTGGACGGAGCTGGGGAATGGCAGTGCTTTTGGAAAATTACGCTGCCAAATCTGAGAACTTCTTTCTATACCATTACGGTTCTGTCTTTTCTCAATTCATTTAAAGTGTTCCGTGAAGCCTATTTGGTGGCAGGGGATTATCCCCATGAAAGTATTTATATGTTACAGCATCTGTTCAATAATTGGTTTCGAAGTTTTTCCTTTGATAAGATGGCTGCTGCGGCAGTGCTGGAAAGCCTTGTGCTGCTGTTATTGATCTTGTTGTTTCAAAGAACGTTGGAGCATAGTGACAATTAGAACCTGTTTGAAACATGTTCTGGAAAAAGGGTTCAAGGAAAGGAACATAGAAAAGATGATGAGTAGAGCAAAACTTTCAAAGTTCATTTTATGGGGGGCTCTTGGGGTACTGGCCATTCTCGTTCTCTATCCCGTATTTTTCTTGTTGGCAGGGTCTTTGATGGGCAATGATGAGCTGGAAAGATATTTGGGAGCGGTCATTGCAGGCAAAGAGGGATATGTGAATTTTCCGTTATTGCCCCAATACCCAACATTAAAACATTTTGTGGAAATCTTTTTGGATTCTCCAGAATTTTTTGTAATGTTTTGGAATTCTATGAAGATCACACTGGGAGTCTTAGCAGGGCAGTTAGTGGTGGGCACTATGGCGGCGTGGGGATTTGCCAAATATGATTTTCCAGGGAAGAAAGGTTGTTTTTTGATTTATATGATCTTAATGCTCATGCCTTTTCAGGTATTGATGCTCTCAGATTATTTGGTGCTCGATGGACTGAAACTTACAGATAGTCTTTGGGGAATTATTCTTCCAGGGGCGTTTTCCACATTTCCAGTATTTATTATGTATCGATTTTTTACAGAAATACCAGACAGTCTGATTGAATCAGCCAAATTAGATGGCGCTAGAGAGTGGCAGTTATTTGTGTATCTTGCGTTGCCCATAGGGTCCTCTGGGGTGATCGCTTCCCTGGTGCTGGGATTTTTGGAATACTGGAGCTTGATTGAGCAGCCGATGACATTTTTAAAAGATAAAAGTTTATATCCGTTGTCGATATTTCTGCCTGATGTTACAAATGTGGGCAGGTCAGGCATGGCTTTTGCGGCCTCAGTAATCACATTTTTGCCAGCAGTGTTAGTATTTCTGGGAGGGCAGGATTATCTGGAACAGGGAATTATGGCAGGTGCAGTAAAAGAATAGAAATGGTTGGAAAGGAACGTATCCATGGACAGAAAAAAGATATTCGGAATATTTGGAGGGTTTCTGGCGGTGATGCTGGTATTCACCATTTTGTCAAGAGCGGTTAGTGGGGCGTCCATGGCAAAGGTGGAGACGGTCAAAATATCAACAGGAACCATTGATCATAAAGTCAGTGGAAGTGGTAGGACGGTAGCAGGAAAAGAGATTGCGGTCTACACCGAAAGCGGGCAGCGGGTCAAAGAAATCTGCGTCCAGGAGGGGCAGTCTGTGGAAGAGGGGGAAGTATTGTTTTTGGTAGATCTAGAGGAATTGGAAGAACAGATTTTGGCAGCCCAGCAGGAGTTAGAAAAGTTAAAATTACAGAATCAAGACGCGCAGAGTGCCCAGAATGTAGAACGTCAAAATCGGGAGAATGCCAGGAACCGAGCAGTAGAGGATTATAATTTGGCGGTGACACAGGGCAATTCTACTGTGACGCAGGCAAAAGCGGCATGGGACAAGGCAGAACAGGAGTTACAGCAATTTTTGCAGACCAGTCCAAAACCAGGTGATGCAGACCAGAGTCAGGATCAGGTTACCCAGGAAGAGGAGAAAAGCAAAGGGACGAAAGACAAGGAAAATCAAGGGGCCAGAGAAGAATCTGGTACAGAAAACAATCCAGAAATGGGGGAAGCAGCATCTGTGGGAGATGACGCACCAGAACCTCAAAAGGATGGGGAGATAGGAACCAGAGATACCAATGGAGAAAATAATACAGGAACACAAGGTGGAATCGATGCGGCGGCAGAATGGGAAGCAAAAAAGGCAGCGTTGGAGCAGGCAGCGGCGGAGGCCAAAGCAGTATATGACAATGCCATTTCCACCCGTTCTGAAAATATCAAAAGTGCAGAAAGAGCCCTGGAAGATGCATCCGCTCGAACTGCCACGGACAGCACAGGACAGCAGAATGAAATTACCAGGCAGCAGCAGGAACTAGCCCTAGAAAAATTATTAAAATTAAAGGATGCAGAGGGAAAGGTGTTGTCTCCTGTCCGGGGAATGGTGACGCAGATTGCAGTGACTACTGGAGATTTCACTTCTGAGGGAACGGCAATGCGGCTAGCTGATACGTCTAAAGGATGTCGGATTGTAGCTACTATGGATAAGGCAAATGAGAAATATATCAGCAAGGGAAGTGCAGTAACCATCTCTGTCTCTGGAAATAAGGAAAAAATAACAGGTTATACCGTCTCCAAAGTTGCAGAACATGAGGAAGACAAAAACATGTTGGAGGTTACGGTTGAATTGCCAGAAGGGGTTGTAGAGGCGGGGACTTTAGCTGATATCGAAATTATTCAAAAGTCCAAGACGTACAATAGCATTCTTCCCGTCCAGGCCCTTCATGAAGAACAGTCAGGATGTTATGTATTGATTTTACAGGAAGAACAGGGTGTGATGGGAGTTGAGTTTGTGGCAAAGCGTTTTGAAGTGGAGATTCTGGATAAGAACAGTACCCAAGTTGCGTTGGCAGAGGGGATGCTCACTGGAGAGCAGGAAATAATCAACAGCTCCAGCCGTATGATTGAGGATGGGAGCAGAGTGCGCAGAAAGGTGGAGTAAATGAGGAAAAAATATGAAAGTTATCTGTTTCTGGCGATTCTGGTACTCCTCTCTGTGGTGTTCTTCTATCTGTCTGCCATGTCCTGGGGAACCCTGAGCCAAAGTAAGGAACGTATCCTGTGCAGCCTTAGTGAGCCTGTCAGTGAAAATCAGGCGGCATTATTGATGAAACAGTATCTGGAGCAGCTTGAAGACAACATTCAGGCAGACAGAGAGGAAGAGTCTCTAAAGTTTTGTATTTGGGGACAGAAGGAACAAGTTGTTCTTCGCAATGAAAATTTATCCCGTAGCACGCAGGCAGATGTAATCCTTTTTTGTGGAAGCTTGGAATTATTATTTGAAGACTGCCGAAGACCTGCATGGGAAGACGAACAAGGGTGTCTTCTTGATGAGGAGGCAGCTTGGGCGCTTTTTGGAAGTACCAGTGTGGAGGGCAAGGAGATTACTTTTGAGGAAGAACGCTATACGGTTCGAAGAGTAATCTCAGGAAAAGATGGAATTGCTGTTGTCCCTGTGGGGCGCTCGAAAGCGCAGAATGTAGCGCCAGAAAATGGAGTAAAAGCAGAGGAAGAAGATACAGAGCAGATATTGAACAGGGTCACCATAAAAAGAATAGAAAGTCAGTTGGTGAGTGAACAGCAGGCAGCCTGGACCAATCAGTTCGGGCTGTCTGTGGATCTTTTGGATTTGGAATTTTTGCGGGGGATCAGCGGGTTTTGTGTGCTCTTGGTGCCAGCGGTATTCTGTGGCGTGTTTCTGTATAAGTTATGGAAGTTGTATCAAAAAATGGATTTGTGGAGATGGAAAGGGATGTTGCTGGTTGTGATATTGCTGTCTGTCGTGTTGTTTCTACTACAGTTTCAAAAATGGGTGCTGATTCCAGACGACTATATTCCTGCACGATGGTCAGATTTTGCATTCTGGTCTCAATTGGGGAAGCAAAAACGTGAGTCTATCAAAATGCTGTTGCAGATTCACAAATCTGTCATTGACGATGAGTGGATGATTCCTTTTTTATCAGGCATTTCGTATAGTTTTCTTTCACAAGGTTTTGCAATTTTTTCCACCGTAGCTTTTTGCCATTTGAAAAAAAGGGATGGAAGATCATAGTAACTTTAGAGCACATAAATCTCTGTTATGTATGGGCTAATATTTTGAATTTTATGAGGAAATAACAAAAGTAACCTTTTAGGAAGCAAAACTCTATGTTATAATCAAAGAATATTATGATGAAAGGTTACAGGATGTGATTGCCCAAGGGGGGAATCAGAAATGTAAATGTATTCTCGGATTTTCTTTGTGCCAGATTTTATCAGATTCCGAGTGTACATGTAGTTACAAAGGAGGAAATTTTGTTAGGTAAGACACATATGGCGGTAGGCGTTGCTGCATCCCTGGCAGTGACACAACCTACAAGTATTCCAGAGATGATTTTGGCTGTAGGAGGAGGAGCTCTGGGAGCAGTGATCAGCGATATTGATGTGGAGACCTCCAACTCTCGGCGTGAGGTGGATCATATTACATTGATTTCATTGACCGTTGTGATGGCAGTGCTCGTTTCAGACTATTTTCTGCAAGCTGAAATCGTAAACAGGGTGATTCAAAGTAGTGGTTTGGTACGAATTGTAACAGGGATTTTGTTGTTTATTGGTATTTGTACTTTTGGAAAGAAGCAACCACACAGATCATTTATGCATTCTTTTTTGGCATTGGCATGTCTTTGTGTTGCTTTAGGGTTGGTGTGGGAGAAGATTGTAATATATTTTGCAGTCGGTTTTCTGTCTCATTTAGCTGCAGATATCTTTAATAAGAAAAAAGTAAGATTGATGTATCCCTTAAAAGGAGGGGTGTCTCTGGGGCTTTTTCGTGCCCATGGATTTGCGAATCAGGCATTTTTTATTGTAGGAAGTTTTCTTGCCTTTATGCAGATGATATTTGTGATAGCGAATGTGTTGAACACATCATAATCGGGATAATGGTATCTTTGATGCATCAGATAGAAAGCTATTTTAGACTTGTGCAAAGAGTCAGGTTCTGTATTTGGGGCAGCGAAATGATAAAAGCACAGATGTGATGGTAAAATTTATGAAAAATAATTGACAGATAAAGGAACAGAAACAAGAATGAACGAGCTATTTATCCAGAAGGTTATGATTAACTGGAACTTTATTTCTCTAGAAAGTTATCTGCGGGAAATAAAGTCTTTGCAGGGCGTGGAGGAGTTGGAATTCACGTGTCCAATTACTTTTTTTGTGGGAGAGAATGGTTCAGGGAAATCAACGCTTTTGGAAGCCATTGCTGTGACATATGGGTTTAATCCAGAAGGCGGAACTAAGAACTATAATTTTTCCACTTATGATTCTCATTCTGAGTTGTGCGAAGCTTTGACAATAGGAAAGGGATATCGAAAAATGAAATGGGGTTATTTTCTCAGAGCGGAAAGTTTTTATAATGTCGCTACAAAAGAGGAGGAGTATGCAAGGGAGCCTTATGCTGTGCCAGAAGAGCTCCACAGGAAATCTCACGGGGAAAGTTTTCTGGCCATTGTGCAAAGACATTTTAAGCCAGATGGGTTGTACATTTTAGATGAGCCAGAAGCTGCCCTGTCCCCGCAGAGGCAGCTAACACTACTGATTGAGATCCATCGTCTTGCCAAGCAAGGAGCACAGTTTTTGATTGTAAGCCATTCTCCGATATTATTAGGGATGCCAGGTGCAGGAATTTTGTCTTTCGACGAAGGGCAGCTTCATTCTGTGACATATGAGGAGACTGACAGCTATCAAGTCACAGAAATGTTCATTAATAATCGGAAATATATGTTGAACAGGTTAATGCAGGAAGAGTATTAATCCATCGCAATCTGGATGCCTCCTTTTCGTTCTGAAGGTTGAATTAATACAGAGACAGGCTGGTTTCCAGGCCACTCAAAAGCGTAAGATTCACCAGAGTGCTGACCGATAAAGTTCTTCCATGAAAGATCCGTTTTAATCTGTGGATCTCCAGAACCGTACTGGCTCATCCAACAGATGACCGCATCAGGATCCACCGATAAAGTATTGCCATTATTGATATTTGATAAAACGATGGGATTTCCATCAGATAAAATGGCGACATATGAATTATTTCCATTTCCAGTAAGGGTGGTGGTGGCTAGTCCCTTTTGGGACATGATACCAACCCCGATAAATCGAACGTCATATTTACATTCTTGCGAAAATGCTAAAATATTTTCGGATTCTACAGATATCACTTCTCCCATTGCCAATTTATATACAATCACATGCTGCCCATAGTTGGCATAATAGGTGACGGAATTGCCAGACATGGTCACTTTCATCAGTGGAAGGTTTTCTCCTGTGGCACGACGGATCAGGGAGCCGAGAGCAGCCTGGGCAAGATTATTTTGTGGTCCCAATAGAAGTTTTTCAAATCTGTAATTTTTTCCGCCAGAGCTTTCCCCTGCAATAAAGGCTCCTGCCTTGGCGATCAGCACGTCGCTTCCCGTACACGTGACTTTTAGGGTTAATTCGTTAATTGTCTCAAATGTAAGCATAGGTTCCTCCATTCTTTGGGATGTATGTCATGTTTGGGAGCACACTACATTACCTGCACTCCATATAATTCGCATAGGCCAGCCAAATCTTTTGCAACTCCATTTCCTACTGCGCTGCATTTCCAGATTCCTTGATAGAGATAGATTTCTCCAATCATCATAGAAATTACATTTGGATAATAATCTGTCATTTGGAAGCTTACAAGTTCCTGCTGCGTATCTGCATTGAGAATACGGATGTATGCATCTTTGACCATACTGAAATTTAGATTGTGCACAAAGGCATCGTTGATTGTTAGGACGAATACAATTTTTTGCGCTGTAGGATTTAAGCGACTAAAATCCACAGAAATATATTCACGATCTGTTTGGGTGGAAAGTGAGAAATGCACACTCTGGTCTGGACTTGATTCCTGTCCATAAAATACAAACCAGTCGTCTCCCAATACTTTTCCGTTGGCACCCAGGATAAAAGCAGACACATCTAGGTCACATCTGGGATTTTTTACGTTCCATCCCAGGCATACCTTGATATGTCTGACAGTGCCAGAGGAAGATAATGGTACTTTCTGACCTTTTTGAATTTTCTTGAGCAGAGGTGGCACTGCAAGAACTGGGATGGAAACCGCAGGCTGTTCAACTGGAGTCTGGATTGGGGTTCTGTTGGGTGGTGTGGGCGTCACATTGTTTTGAATTGGTTTCCAATTATTTATGTTTTGCGCTGTTTGATATTTTGCAGAATGATTGATTCTTAATATTGTATTGCTGTCAAGAGATTGTGATGAACGCATTGGAATATCTATCATGGACGAACCTCCCTTCTTGAGCATTCTTCAAATACGCTGTACATGATACAAATCCTTATTATTTTATCAGATATAACAAGGAATTACCAGATTTATCTTATTGGTAAAGGTTGCAACTTAGCACTCGTTTTGTATCTCAGTTTATGCAGACAAGATGTGTGCTTAAAGTACAAAACAGACTTTTATGGAATAAATGAATGAGAAAAAGAATACTTGTAAAAATCGACAAAAGCCAGTACAATAGAAGAAATACACAATTGGAGGAGGAAATGATGAACAAAGAAAAAAACAGAAACTCATTCTCAGGTTCCATTGGCTTTGTGCTGGCTGCTGCGGGCAGTGCTGTGGGATTGGGAAATATTTGGAGGTTTCCCTATTTGGCGGCTAAAGATGGCGGCGGGCTTTATCTTGTAATTTATTTGATTTTGGCACTGACGTTTGGCTTTACTCTTTTGGCGACAGAGATTGCCATTGGAAGGAAGACAAAGCAAAGTCCTCTTACAGCATATGGAAAAATGCATTCTAAATGGGGATTTTTAGGGATATTTGCATGTTTGGTTCCGGTTATCATTATGCCGTATTACTGCGTAATTGGCGGATGGGTAGTGAAATACTTTCTTGCCTATCTGACAGGGGAAGGCATTCAGGCGGCAACAGACGGTTATTTTACCGACCATATTACAGGAGAGTTTCAGCCTATTGTGTTGATGCTGGTATTCTTGTTTTTGGTGGCATTTATCGTAATTCGTGGAGTCAACAAGGGAATTGAGACATTTTCCAAGGTCTTGATGCCAATATTAATTTTGCTGGTACTTGGAATTGCGATTTTCTCTATGACCATCTCTCATACAGATGACCAGGGAGTAACCAGAACAGGACTTGAAGGACTTTGGATCTATGTGATACCAGACCTTAGCGGAATTACGGTCAAAGGATTCTTTACCGTTCTTTTGGACGCTATGGGACAGCTATTTTTCAGCTTGAGCGTTGCCATGGGAATTATGGTGGCATATGGTTCTTACGTGAAAGATGATGATAATCTGGTGCGTTCCATCAATCAGATAGAGATTTTTGATACCATAGTTGCATTTCTTGCAGGTGTAATGATTATTCCAGCAGTGTATACATTTATGGGAAGAGAAGGCATGAATGCTTCTGGTCCAGGGCTTATGTTTGTATCGCTGCCAAAGGTATTTGCAGCGATGGGAGGGATTGGAAATATTGTGGGATGTCTGTTCTTCGCCATGGTATTGTTTGCAGCGTTGACCAGTGCCATTTCCATTATGGAAGCAGTAGTTTCGAGCTTGATGGATAGATTTCATTTATCTCGGATGAAAGCATGTCTGGTTGAGACTGCAATCGCAGTTGTGGGCGGAATTGTAGTGTGCTTGGGTTACAATAAGTGGTATTTTGAACTCAAGTTGCCCAATGGGTCTGTAGCACAGATACTGGATGTGATGGATTATCTGAGTAATAACTTATTTATGCCACTTGTAGCGATCGGAACCTGTATTTTGATTGGTTGGATTTTAAAACCGAAAACCATCATTGATGAGGTGGAAAAGGGTGGCGCTAAGTTTGGCAGACGTGGCCTTTACATCGTAATGATAAAATATATTGCACCAATTCTGTTACTTATTTTGCTATTAAAATCTGTGGGAGTTTTGACTGTGATTTAAGAGCTTTAGAGAGTAGCAGCAATGAGAAGACTGTGTTTATAGACACGCTTTCTGTGGAGAAGACAAAATAAAATCATTGTTTCTAAGGAGTAAAGTCATATAAAATTGATTTTGCTCCTTATATTTTTCGTATTTTGAGAGGATTTATATATGGCAAGGCGAAATCAATTACTTATTTTAAGAATTTGTGAAATAAAATTTACAGATTTTCTTGTTGAGTTTGGAAATACATGTTACACTATTAGTACTCTAAAACCCATTTTTCCTGAGTTTATGGAAATAAACGGTTGATTTACCAGTTACTATCCTTTAGAATAGATACCAGAAGACTAATTTTTGAAGAGGTTATGGTCGATGAATAAGTATTCAATTTATGAGTTAAATCAGAGACAACAGTATATGATGCTAATGCGCCCGCTGCTGCGCAAGCATGCGTTATTTGCTGATGGGACAAAGGATTATAGAAATCCGCCAGAACCAAAAGAGAATGAGGAGGTAACACTTACCTTCCGAACAGCAAAAGATAATGTGGACATTGTGTGGTTGTGCAGCAATGATAAAAAAATTCCGATGGAAAAAGAAGAGACCATAGGCTCCTTTGATTATTATCGGATCAAGGTGCAGCTTGGAACAGAGGCGTATCGTTACTATTTTGAAATTGCCACAGGTATGCTCCATTGCTATTATGATCGTATGGGAGTGTCATCTGAGGTGCGAGAAGGATATTCCTTTATGATCGTACCTGGTTTTTCTACGCCAAATTGGGCCAAGGGCGCTGTTATGTACCAGATTTTGGTAGATCGATTTTGTAACGGAGATCCCTCAAATGATGTTTTGACCAATGAGTATTACTATATTAAGGTCTATAGCCAGCAGGTGGAGGACTGGGATAAGTGTCCAGCGGATTTTGGTGTGGGAGAATTTTACGGAGGAGATCTGGCGGGAGTTATGCAAAAGATGGATTATCTGCAAGAGCTAGGTGTGGAAGTTTTGTATTTTAACCCGCTGTTTGTGTCGCCTTCGAATCATAAATATGATATCCAAGACTATGATTACATTGATCCTCATTATGGCTGTATTGTGGAGGATGGCGGAGGTGTGTTGCACTCAGGCGAGACGGATAATGCCAAGGCAACGAAATATATTAAGCGTGTATCAGATCACAGGAATTTGGAGGCCAGCAACAAATTGTTTGCGGATTTGGTGGAGGAAGCGCATAAGCGCGGAATGCGCGTAATTTTGGATGGGGTATTCAATCACTGTGGTTCCTTTAATAAATGGCTAGATCGGGAATTGATTTATGAGAAAGAGCTTGGATATGCCACAGGAGCTTATATCTCGGCGGACAGCCCCTATCGGAAATTTTTTCAATTTTATGATGAGAATCGCTGGCCTTACAACAACAGTTATGACGGGTGGTGGGGACATGATACGTTGCCCAAGCTGAATTATGAGGGTTCGTCGGAATTGTATGATTATATTTTGCAGATTGGTAAGAAATGGGTGTCTCCGCCGTATAATGCAGACGGATGGCGTTTGGATGTGGCGGCGGATTTGGGACATTCTGTAGAATTTAACCATCAATTTTGGCGGGATTTTCGGAAGGCTGTCAAGGAGGCAAACCCGGAAGCGATTGTGCTTGCAGAGCATTATGGCGATCCAGTGGAGTGGCTTCGGGGAGATCAGTGGGACACCGTAATGAATTATGATGCGTTTATGGAACCGCTCACCTGGTTTTTGACAGGAATGGAGAAGCACAGTGATGGTTACAGGCAGGATATGCTGGGCAATTTCCAGAATTTCGAGGGTGCCATGAATTATTACATGACACGGTTTATGACCTCATCTTTGCAGTGTGCCATGAATGAGTTATCCAACCATGATCACTCCAGATTTCTTACTCGCACGAATCATAAGGTTGGTAGAGTGGATAAGCTTGGAAGTGCAGCAGCAGGTGAGGAAGTGAACAAAGGAGTTCTCAAAGAAGCGGTTGTGGTTCAGATGACGTGGCCAGGAGCTCCAACGATCTATTATGGGGATGAAGCGGGAGCGGTAGGTTTTACGGATCCAGATAACCGCAGAACTTATCCCTGGGGTAAGGAAGATCAGGAATTGCTGGCATTTCACCGAGATATCATTCGGATCCATAAGCAATATGACGCTTTTCGGACAGGTTCCTTGAAATTCTTGGGTGGAGATTATCAGGTGATGTGTTATGGAAGATTCAATCGCCTGCAACAGTTTGTTATAGTGATTAATAATGATTATGTACAAAGAGATATGGTATGGCGTGTGTGGTCTGCGGGGATGGAGCGAGAGAGCAGATTGGAGCGCATTATGATGACGACACCGGAATCTTATACTATGGAATCTGAGATTTACGAGGTGACAAATGGACGTATCAACATTACACTTCCACCGAATTGTGCAGTCATTTTAAAGAATATTGGCAGAGAGACGGAAACCACAGATTAAGTGGTTTCTGTTCGTATTTTGGTAAAGTTTTTTTGAGCCAATTTCAGATTTTATATTCAAAATTACGTGATAGGTGTATGAGCTGTTGACAGAGAATCCCTCTTATTATAATTTTATCCGTAAAAATTCCAAAATAGTCTTGCAACTGGAAAGAATATGTGCTATAATTTATTGAAGTCAGGACAAGTTAGAATATTGTTTTGAAATATGGATGGATTCCCGAGTGGCCAAAGGGGGCAGACTGTAAATCTGTTGGCAACGCCTTCGAAGGTTCGAATCCTTCTCCATCCATTTCAGTATTTCGAAATAGGGTGTTAAGATATTTGTTTTAGAAGCAAATATCTTAACACCTTTTTTAATATTTCGTCTTTGGAGAAATTTTTATCCATCCTGGCCAAGACGTCTTGTATAGAAAGAGCTAAGTGATTTCAATTCTTTTTTCATTTCCAACGCAGAGAACCAGGCATTAGAGAGGTTTTTGACTGTATTTATTCATGCCCAGTTCCATTTACGCATAAAAAGTGTCAATTTGTGCTATGTCCGTTAAATATATTTTTTTGACTTCCGATAAACATAAGGAAAGCAGAGGAAAATATGATAAGAATAGCAATATGTGATAATGAAAAAGATACACGTGTTTATCTGTCGGAGCTTGTTAGAAAGCATCCGGTAGAATGTGAAATTACAGAATATGGTTCAAGTAAGGAATACTTGTCAGGACATGGGGAATTCGATCTATTATTCCTCGAAATGAGACTGGAAATTCCAGGAGATGGCATGGAACTTGCCATGAAAATTCGAGGTGGGGAATGGAAGCAACAACCCCTGTTAATTTTTGTGACATCTTATGAAAAATATGTTTACGATGCTTTTGATGTGGGGGCTTTTCAGTATTTGCTAAAGCCCATCAACGAAAGAAAATTTGCGGAAGTTTTCCAACGTGCCATACAACAGATTCTGTCAGGGCCCAGACGGATGAAACAGTCTTTGATGGTTCAGAATGCAGGTTTCAGCAAAGCGATTCCCTTGGAGCGTATCTATTATGCAGAAAGTCAGGGACATAAGGTGATCCTTCATATGACAGATCAGAGATTGGAATATTATGCAAAGATTGGAATGTTGGAGGAAGAGCTTTCCGGACAATTCTTTCGGATTCATAAGGGATATCTGATTAATCTTTCCTTTGTGGAGGGATACAGTAAAACAGCAGTGACTTTGACCAATGGGGAAAGGCTGCTAATTTCCAGATACAAATATGCGGACTTTGTAAAAACATATCTTGCCTATGTGGAAAGGACAGGATTGAGCTAGTGTAGTGACCGCCTAACATTTAGACTAATTACGCAGAATGAATTTTCATTCTGCAAGGCAGATTTTTGACGGCGTAGCGGTGGCTACGACTAGAAAATCTAACGCAGTAGATGGAAATTCAGGCAAGTAATTGGTCTGATTGTCAGGTGGTCAATACACTATTGAAGGAGGATGGGATATGAGAATTACGACACAAGTATTAAATACATCTATGAGAAAGGCAGGCCTGCCAGTGGATACCATGTCATTGCTGAGTGGCATCAATAGCAGTTCTCAGAGTAATGGTCTGCTTTCGGCTCTGAGTAAAGATGGCAGGCAAAAAAATGGTTTGTTGTCTGCTTTGGATAAATATGGTACGACTTCTCAGGTGCAGAAGAAGAATTATGAGAAATTGAATAGTTCTGCAAAGGAGTTACAGCAGACTGCGGAAGCGCTTCATTCAAAAGAGATTTATGATGAGGCAAGGGAAAAAGGGGATAACAAAGCAATTTTAGAACAGGCAGAAGCTTTGATGGAGCGTTATAATGATGCGCTGAAATCATTGAAAAAATCGACAACACCATTAAATCAATATTATCGACAGATGCTAACAGATGCTGTGAAGGAAAATAAAGAGAGCTTGGAGTCCATTGGTATAACCCAGGAGAAAGATGGCACCTTAAAGTTAGATCAAGATAAGTTGAAGGCTTCCAGTACAGATGCATTAGAGCAAGCTTTCGGAAGTGTTTTTACAGAGAAGTTATCATTTTTAGCAGAGCGTGTTGCGGATAATGCTAAGGCAAATGCGAACAGTGCATCAAGTCAGTATAATGCTGCTGGAAATAATTACTTTGCACAGGCAAATTCCTTTGATTTTTTGGGTTAGTAAATTGTCTCGATAAGTTTACATCATTGGATATGATTCGAATAGAGTAACAATATATTTTTCAATCATTTGGATAAGGATGGTAGTGTAAATAAGTTTGTGTTTTTGAAATAAATAGCTCCTTTTTGGTAAGAATTAGGATATGTCTTATCAAAAAGGAGTTTTTTATGCCAGTACCATAGGGACAGTTTCGACAGATTATCTCTGAAAACAACTTTAATAGCCTCACCGATGTCTATGTTCTGTTCTGGGACAGTATCAAAGACAATCTGCAAAACTCATGGAGGCAGAACGGGATGCCACTCTTGGTTGGGAGAAAAATCACAAGGGAGATGATCGCCAGGGATATTCACGACCAGTGAAACGACCTATATGGAATCATAATTGTGATGTATAGGTTGTGCTGTTCAATGTCGAAAACTTTAATCTTATAAATGAAAATAATTGACAAAACCATACCAGCATGATAGATTTGAGGCTGCAAAATGATTCCAAAGTGTAAAGGCGGCACAGGATATATGAAACAGATTTATAAGCTTAATACAGAGATATTGGAGGATTCGGAAACTTTTTTGGGTTTTTATGAAAAATTATCGGAGAAACGTCGGCAAAAGATTGACAGTTACCGGATGAAAAAGGATAAGATGCTGTCACTTGGAGCAGGAGTTTTGATTGACAAAGGTTTGGAAAATTTCGGACTTCGTGAAGCAAGTGTAAGAATTGCAGAAGGGACGTATGGAAAGCCATATTTTCCTGACTATCCAGATATTCACTTTAATGTTTCCCATTCAGAAAAAATGGTGATTGCTGTATTTGCAGATATAGAAGTAGGATGCGATATTGAATATATAGATTCCATTGATTTGAAGCTGGCAGAAAGATTTTTTTGCAAGTCTGAATATGAGTTTATTATGGAACATCAGGAGCAGGAGAGGAACGAAGCTTTTTACCGCATTTGGACCATAAAAGAAAGCTTTATGAAAGCAGTTGGAAGCGGGCTGATGCTTCCTATGGATCAATTTTATATAAAGATTGGCAATCAAATACAGGTGGAACAGCACTATAATAACGAAGAGTATGGAGTAGCGGATTGGAAAGAGGGGGAATACCATGCAGCATTGAGCTGGAACAAGGGAAAGAAGGTGATGGTGTGCGAATAGCTGTATGCGATGATATTCCAAAAGAACTGGAAAAAATATTGGCAGCATTAGGCGTGTATAAAGAGGCGCATCCAGAACTGTGTTTTGAAATTGATAAGTATAGTACGGCGCTGGATATCTTAAACGCAGTGGAACAAGGAAAAGGATATGATATTGCCTTTTTGGACATTTGTATGCCAGGGATCTTGGGAACAGATGTTGCAGGGGAAATGCTTGCCCAAAGTCCAGATATGGGGATTATTTTCCTGACGATAAGCAACGAATATGCGGTGGCGGCGTTTGCAATGAATGCCACCCATTATCTGCTCAAACCTTTTTCGCAGGAAGAATTTGATATGGCCATGGACCGTGCTGTAAAAAAAGTGGTGGATTGTGAGGTTATTTCCCTGTCCTGCGTGGATGGCATATACCGCATCCGCATTAGCGAGATTGTATTCATAGAATCGCAGGGCCATTATCTCATATTGAGACTTTCAAGTGGTGAGATTTTACGTATGCGTAAAAAAATATTTCAAATGTTTGAGGAAATAAAGAAATATTCTGAATTTATCCGGGTTGGAGCTTCTTATATTGCAAATCTTTCTTTTGTGCGTAAAATTTCTGTTGATACCATGAAAATGTATAATGGCGCAAATATTCCTATTCCAAGAAGGAGTAGTGGGAAAGTGCAGAAAGCATATATGGATTTCTGCCGGAATGAGGCGATGAAATGAGCGAGTTGTACCAGATTCCAGGATTACTCATTACAGCCTTGTGCCATGTGATTGTGATTTGCTATCTGTCAGAACACAAATACTCCAAAAAGAAATTTACACTCTATAGTTGTATGTACATAGCTGGTTTCGTTAGTATTGGTGGTTATGGATATGCAATACTGGGAGCGACTTTACTTTTTGCATACATCGTGATTGTAGTATGCACATTTCTTTTTTCATGTATTGTTTCACAGAGTTGCTTTGCTAAAAAGTGCTTTTTGTTCATCACGTACTTCTGCTTGTTTTCAGCCCTGGATAATGTCTTAAAGATAATGATAAAATTGTTTTGTCCCAAGATTTCTGCCCCAGTGGGATTTTATGTGGCAGTCATATTGCGCAGTGTGTTTTTGCTGGTGGTATTAGTGCTGTATAAAAAATTTGCTGAGGCAATCTTGCTCTCCCTTGAGGACAAGAGAGACAGGAGATGGTGGAATCTGGCATTGGTTGCTCTGTTGTTCTATCTGTTGCAGGCGTGTATGAGTGTTTTGAATGTAAAGAATGTCATGTCGGATGTACAGTTCATGTCAGTACTTTCTGTGATTAACTTAATTATGTATGCAGTATATTGGCTTGTTTTCAGCAACATTAGTTACATGAAAAAAGATGCAGAGGCTGCCTTAGTACGTCAGAATGTGGAATATCTTTCTGTTCGGCTGGCGACTCAGCAGAAGGCAGAGGAAGAGCACCGCAGGCTTCGGCACGATATACGGTATTATCTTGAAACGATAGCAGAATATGCAAAAACTGGTGATACTTCCGCTATCCTTGCATATATCAGGGAATATAGCAATGAAGTATCGGAAACGGCGGTAAGGCAGTATTCCATTAACAGGACGATAGACAGTATCCTTTCTGTCTATGCGGGGAAGGCAAAAGAAAGCGGCATTGCTTTTTTGGTGAAGTGTAATGTGAAGGCAGAACTGGCGGTGCGGGATATAGATCTGATTGCTCTTTTGGGAAATCTGTTTGAAAATGCCCTGCACGGATGTCAGAAGTCAGAAAAAGACAAATTATATATGGAAATCTATATTCGGATGCAAAATAGTAGGCTGACGATTGTCTGTGAAAACGTATGTTCTGAAAACTTGGAGTTATCTGGTAGCCTACCTAAAGGCAAAAGTATTGGGATCTCCAGTATACTTGCCGTTTGCCAGAAATATGATGGCAATCTGGAGTATAAAGTAGAACATGGAATTTGCTCTGCTTGTGCAGTTTTGAATCTGTAAATGTCGTTTCCATGCGCAGTATACAATTCCTGTATAGGTATCGTAAATGAAATGGTTCTGGATGCTTTTATCTGAACCTATAATTTTGAAAAGACAGCCCCCCTAGGAAATGGGGGCTGTTTTGGTGAAAAGCTTTCTTTTTACATTAGGGATAATCTACCAGATGTCAGCCAAATATGCCTAAAAAGC
Source organism: uncultured Lachnospiraceae bacterium (assembly GCA_910580015.1). Taxonomy (GTDB): domain Bacteria; phylum Bacillota; class Clostridia; order Lachnospirales; family Lachnospiraceae; genus Petralouisia. Next base: position 7,811 of record CAJTVT010000016.1, on the reverse strand, counting down.
TACCAAATATGCCAAAATAAATGGTTTGGTGTCGATTATTTGTATAATAAGAAAATATGGTTTTCTAAAGTGATCCAATAAATATAGGAAGTTGGAGGATGTGGAAAGATTGTACTCGATAGCATTGTGTGATGATGATGAAAGGGAGCTTGACCGGATTGAAAATTTCCTGGCAAGCTATCAGGGCAGAAAACAAGAAGTGGAATACAAAACGGAGAGGTTTTCCAGTGCGGAGGCATTGTTGTGGCAGGTCAGGGAGAATGGGTACCTGCCAGATATTTTGTTACTGGATATATTTATGTCTGGAAAGAACGGTATGGAAGCTGCTGAAGAAGTGCGTATGCTTGGCTTGGACATACCAATTGTTTTTCTTACTACGTCAAGGGAATATGCCTTGAAAGCCTATGGGGTGGATGCGGTGCAGTATCTTGTGAAACCGCTTGATGACAAGAGATTTTTTCATGCAATGGATTCTGTAATGGGGCAGATTGGTAAAAGCAAGAAAAATCAGATTGTGATTAAAGTAGCAGGAGGGATTCGGCAAATCCAACCGAATGATATCATTTATTGCGAATCGCAGAAAAATTACCAGGTGCTTTATCTGGAAAAGGGGGAGTACAGAGTTCGCATGACGGCGGGAAAGCTCTGGGAAACATTGGAAGGATTTTGCCGGTTTGGCAGGTGCGGACGCGCCTATATCCTGAACATGGATCATATTGTCTCGGTGGAGCGTGAAAAGATCGTGATGGATAATGGATGTACGATTTACATACCGCGGAATAAGGCTGCGGAATTTAAAAAAGTTTATTTTGCCTATTATTTTGATTTTCGAGATGGGAAGGTATAATATTACTCTGGCCGTTAAATAATTTGTATCAGAGTGATAAAAGTCAAGAAAAGATTCTCTTGTCCTATTTGGACAGGGGGATCTTTTTTGTCCCTCTAAATTTACAGTTTGTCCCATTGGGTGGAATTTCCATACATAAAAAGCTATTATAAACTTGAAAAGTGTTCTGTAAAAGGAGGAATGAGAAGCATGTTGGGAGGTTCTTTTTGGATTGCGTTTTTGCGTAATGCTATTAGCACAGTATTAATGCTGTCATTTTTTTTGATGCTGGACCGACCGAAGTTTTCTATGAAGAAAACAGCCTGGTGTTATATTATATTTGGTGTTTCTATGATTATTACTTATAGTGCTTGGTATTTGGTGGCAGACAGCAGCTTTGTCCGCTTTGCTGCGCTGTCGACGCTTCCTGTCATTGGAGTTTTCTGTAGCATTATGAGCAGTGAAGTTTTGTATTTGTCTTTGTATAAGATGGCATTGACATTTTATTTATTTTCTGTATGTACCTTTTGCGGCGTGGATGTGGCGCGCTGGTGGTTTGAAGGTAATCTATGGGTAGACATTTTTGTGCGTTTTGTCTGTTTGGTGCTAATTCTTATTTTTACTTGGTTTAAGTTCCGAAAGCAATTTTTGAGTGGTGTGGATTTTTTGCTCCAAGAAATGGATTTGTTCAGCGCAGTGGCTCTATTTGTGTCAGTAATGCTTGGCGCAATTATGGCATATTGGCCCAATTTACAAGGATTTTCTGTTTTTAACATGGTGCGTGCGTTTTTGATTCTGTTTATGGCGGGAACGCTTCAGTATGCAATCCTTCATCTGTATATCCACTTAGGGCAGGAACATTATTATCAGGCTGAGAAGGAGCTGCTTGAAGTAAATGAACAGCTCTTGCACCAGCAGATGGATCTTATGAAAGAATCAGAGATGGAGGCTGCGAGGATTCGCCATGATGTGCGCCACCATGTCCTTTTGATTCGGGAATATGTTCAAAACATGGAGTATGATCAGCTTCTTGTGTATCTTACACAGTATGATGAGGATGTGGAAAAGTGGAAAGTACAGAATATCACCAAGAATCTGGCGGTAAACAGTATCTTGTTGGCTTATGCGAAAAAGGCGAGGAGACAGAATATTCAAGTCACTATGGATGTGAGACTGGGAGAGAACTTGCCTATTCGGGATATTGATTGGATCGCAATTCTGGCAAATATGTTTGAGAATGCGATTCATGGGTGTGTCGGTTCTGGACAGCCGCAACAAGAGATAGACATTTATATTTCACAGAAAAGAAACAAGGTGATGATCCAGTGCCAGAATACAAGCAGCGAAGAGGTGGTTTTTCATAAAGGGCTGCCACAGTCGGATAAAGGCGGCGGTATGGGTGTGATCAGTATTATGAAAGCGGTTTCCCGCTATGAAGGTGAAACAGATTTTTACGTGCAGAACGGAATGTTTATAACAAGAATTTTGTTGAATCTTATTTAGCAGAATCGTATATATGGAGGAAAGGATAAGAGACAATGTCATGGCTGTCAAAATGCGTGGAGGATTAAAAGGATGAATACAATTTTTGCAAAGGAAGAAGTAAATGTAGGAAGGCAAAGTGAGTTCGATTATCTGAAAGGGATTTTCATGCTGTTTATATACCTGATCCATGCGTTTCAGGCAACCTTATCTCCAGAGGATTCCATTAGCCGGTGGATTTATTCGTTCGCAACGATGTCCGGGGCGGCTATTTTTATTTTTGTTATGGGAATTGGAACTGTTTACAGCAGGCATGGGGAGCCGGCAGATTTTGCCAAGAGCGGCGTTCGCATGGTGATTTACCAGTATCTGAATAATCTGGCTTATGTAGCGGCTTTGATAGTGCCTTATCCTTTCGTTTCAGAAAGATTGGTGGGGAACGAAACGGAGAATTTAAAGCTGCTGATAAAGATGTACATGCAATATACGAATATCTTTTTTATTACTGGAATTATTTACCTGGTGTTGGCGCTGCTTAAGAAATTCAATCTGAATACCGCATGGTATGTGGTTATTGGCGCAGCAGCCAGCATAGCGGCGCCATTTATTTATGGCATACCTGTGAATGTGCCGGTAGTCGGCTATATTGTGAAGCTGCTGATTGGAGAAGCGGATTTTGTTTCTTTTACGCCGCTTTATTTTCTGTCTTATGCGCTGCTGGGAGTTGCTTTCGGTAAAATGATAAGACATGTGAAAGATAAAGCAGGATTTTACAGAATGTTTTCTATTCCCGCTATTGCAATTGTGGCTGTATGGTGGGGAATGGTATTTAGAGATTATGGTTCGGATCTGTCAGAAATGCACGCCGTTCTCAGTGATGCATATACGCATCCGGATTTTTGGCATGTGATAGCAAGTTTGTCGCATATATTCTTATTTGCTGCAATTATTTTCTTTATTGAAGAAATCCGCAGAAAAGATAACAAGTTATGTGAACCGAAGAATCCTGCTGCAAGGCAGCTTCTGTATTACAGCCAACATATATCGAAATATTATGCCCTGCATGTACTGGTATATTTTGTTGCCCTTGGATTAAACAGTTATCAGAGCTTTCAGGGTTATCAATGCTGGCTCCTGGCATTATTGTCAATTGTGGTTACGGAGCTTATGGTAAGAGGATTTAACTATTTGTCTGAAAAATATGTTAACTAAATTTTTTATCATTAGGAGGAAAAAGAATGAATTTTTTGGATGACTTTCAGTATGTGGTGCGCACATACCCGCAAAAGGCGGCGTTGGCGGACTGCAACGGAGAACGGATGACAACGTATGGGGAACTTGAAAACCTCAGTCGTAGGATTGCCGCTAAGCTTTTGAAGTCAGGGGGAATGTCAGGTAGAGCCGTCATGGTCTGTATGGGCAGGAAGATGGAATATATTGCGGCGGAACTAGGCATTATGATGGCTGGCGCTGCGTTTGTGCCGGTGCTGCCAGAATACCCAAAGGAACGGCTTTCTTATATCAAAGAGGACTGCAAGGCGGTAGAAGTGATAGATGAGGGCTGGCTGTCAGATATCGGAACGTATGAACCTATTCAGGTGCAAGCAAGGGAGGATAGCAGCCGTGCTATGCTTATCTATACCTCTGGCTCTACTGGTTATCCCAAGGGGATTGTACATACAATGGCGAGTCTTACGCAGGGAGTCTGGCGGAATAGGAGCGTTATGAATGTGGATGAAAACGATGTGCAGGCAGCGGGGGCGCCCATGTCTTTCGTTGTTTTAATCTTAGAGTATTTTGCTGTTCTTTCCCGTGGCGGCTGTTCCCATATCCTGCCGGAAGAGACAAGGAAAGATGTGCGGCTTTTGGAGGATTATTTTGCCGCAAAAGGCATTACCTGCGCATTTATCAGCCCACAGATACTGCGGCTGTTTCAAAATAAGAGCCGTACCTTGAAAAAAGTGTCCACCGGAAGCGAACGGGTTTCCATGCTGGCAGGGGATGGTTATGAGCTGTATAACTGCTATGGCTCCAGCGAGACGGCAGCGACGGCGTTAAGCTATAAAGTTGAGGAACCTATGGAAAATACGCCGATTGGCAGGCCGTTGGATGGACTGGAATTTTTCCTGTTGGATGAGAACGGAAGAGAAGTTGCGGATGGGGAAGAGGGTGAAATCTGCATCAAGGGCGTCCTTGCCGAATCTTACCTTAATTTAGAGGAGCAGAGCGCGAAGACATTTATCAGGCAGGAGGATGGCAGCATTCTTTTGCATACTGGGGATATCGGGCGCAGGATGCCAGATGGCAATTATGTGTATGTCAACCGCAAGGACTGGATGGTGAAAATCAATGGGCAGCGCGTGGAAACGGGTGAGATTGAATTGCGCATTTCGTCTATGCCGGAAGTGGAAAGCGCAGTTGTAAAGGCTTTTGAGGATGAAAATGGGCAGAATTACCTCTGTGCATACTATGTGTCAGCAGAAGAATTGAAGATGGAACAGATCCGCAACTATCTGAAAGAGACGCTTCCTGATTATATGGTTCCCCGATTTTTTAAACGATTGGACAGCCTGCCGAAGAATGTGAATGGCAAGTTGGATCGTACAGTATTGCTGCCGCCGGGGTTAGACGAATATAAGACAATGTATCAAGAGCCGAAGAGCCACTGTGAGAAACGCATCTGCCAAGGCTTTGAGGAAGTTTTGCACTGTGGCAGGGTTGGTGTGAATGACGATTTCTTTAAACTGGGCGGAGATTCTATCAATGTTTTAAAACTTGCAGAATTCCTCAGTGATATAGAATTGGCGCCAGAACTGGTATTGAGTGGCAGAGTGCCAGCAAAGATTGCAGCGCTTTTAGAAGAGAAGCAGGAAGATAAGTTGGAGAAGCATTCTAAGGAGAGGGAGGAATATGTCCTTACCGATTCCCAGATGGGCGTTTACTTAGAATGTGTCAATGACCCGCAGTCGACGATGTACAATATTCCTATGTGCTGTGAACTTCCAGATGCTATTGATATGGAGAAATTTAAGTATGCTGTGAAGAAAGTGGTAGCCATGCATCCGTCTTTTGGCGTGAACATTGCATTGAATAAGGGAACGCCAGTGATGAGCCTGCATCCAGAATATCAGAAAGCAGTTGTCAGCCAGTGGGAAACAGAGGATATCGAAGCCGTCAAGAGGACGTTTGTACGCCCATTCCGGTTAGAAGGAGAGCCGCTATATCGCATGGCGCTGTACCACTGCGGCAACAAATACTTTTTTTTGTTTGATGTGCACCACATTATTTTTGATGGCACATCGGTTAAGGTATTTCTTGATGAAATTTCGCAGCTTTACCACGGAGAGGAGCCAGAGTCTGAGGAAATTTCCCTGATGGATTTCTCTGTCTATGAAGAATCCTTAAAAGATACTGCCAAATATCAGAAAGCACGGGAATTTTTTGCGGGCAAATTTGCAGGTGAAGATGTTGGTGAGGCATTAATAAAAGATTATAAGAAAAAGACGGTAACGCCTGCCAGCAAGGAGGTTAGAATTTCTCTAGGCGGGGAATGGTCATCCATGGCAGTGGAGCAGTTTGTACGACAGAAGGGAATTTCTGAAAATACACTGTTTTTGGGGGCGTTTTCCTATACGTTGGGCAAATTCAGCGGGGAAAATAAGAGCCTGTTTTGTACAGTCAATAATGGCAGGCATACAGTAAATATGGCAAATTCCACGGGAATGTTTGTGCGCACGCTGCCAATTTACCATTCCTGGGAGGAAAGCGTGTCTGTGGAACGATATCTGCAAAACTTCCAGGAGGAATTTTATGCAGTGATGAGTCATGATTGTATTTCTTTTGCCGAGCTGGCGAAAGATTATGGCATTGCCTCGGATATTCTTTTTGTCTACCAAGGGGAACTGTTTCAGGGCCTGTCATTGGAGGACAGACAGTATGCGGCGGTGCCGCTTGCTACCAAAGATGTGCAGGCAGACGTTTCCGTAATGGTGATGAAGCAGAGAGGGGGATATGAACTTTCTCTGGAATACCGCACAGATTTATATTGTGAGGAGACGGCACGCGGTTTACTTCATATGTTGCTGCAAGTTTTAAAAGGGATGTTAACCAACGAAAGCCTTGGACAAATTGCTCTTACGTCTGACCTGGATATACAGATTTTAGATCGTTTTAACGAGACAGAAGTTTCCTATGACCGAAGTAAGACAGTGATTGATTTGTTCCGCGCACAGGCGAGAAAGACGCCAGATCACACAGCCGTTGTCTACACAGACAGAAGTTATACGTATGCCCAGGTGGATGAAATGACAGACCGTCTTGCCGCTTACGTTGCAGGGCTTGGCATTGGCAGGGAAGAAGTGGTATCTGTGCTGATTCCCAGATGTGAATACATGACGATTGCTTCGATTGGTGTTTCTAAGTCCGGTGCGGCATATCAGCCCTTAGACCCTTCCTATCCGAAAGAGCGGTTAGCGTTTATGATGGAGGATTCCGCAGCAAAATTGCTGATTGCCGATGAGGAACTTTTGTCACTGGTACCACAGTGGCAGGGCAGAGTTTTGTTGACAAAGGATATCCCCAATTTGCCCAAGGCAGACAAGCTCCCAGATCCGCCAAAACCGGAGGATTTGTTTATTCTGCTCTACACATCGGGTTCTACAGGCGTGCCTAAGGGCTGTATGCTTGAGCATAGAAATATTGCGGCGTTCTGCGATAGCTATCGCAGGAATTATGAATTGACGGAAGATAGTTGTGCAGCAGCTTATGCAAGTTACGGATTTGACGCCAATATGATGGATATGTACCCCACGCTGACGTCTGGAGCTGTGCTTCATATTATAGATGAGTCGATACGTTTAGACTTGAATGCATTGCATGAGTATTTTGAGGAACATGGGATTACCAACGTATTTATGACGACCCAGATTGGGCGGGCGTTTGCCACCAGCATGCTTTCTGGTGCGGCACGTTCAGGCAGTGCTGCGGATGCAGAGAATACACATTTGAAATATCTGCTGATGGGCGGAGAAGCGCTGACGCCGTTTACGCCTGAGGGCGGCACGCATTACTTGAATGTGTATGGACCTACGGAATGTACGATTTTAACGACCACCTACCCATTTGAGAAATATGAGGAGGATTTGCCAATCGGCAAGCCTTTGCCAAATGTGAAACTATATATTGTAGATAAGCAGGGCAGAAGGGTTCCAGTTGGCGTGCCAGGAGAATTGTGTATTTCTGGCGTCCATGTATCTCGTGGTTACCTGAACCGTCCAGAGAAAACGACGGAAGTGTATGGTGACAATCCGTACAGCGATTTGCCGGAGTATAGCAGGATTTATCATACTGGTGATATTGTGCGTTACCTGCCAGATGGCAACATCCAGTTTATCGGCAGACGGGACGGGCAGGTGAAGATTCGTGGCTTCCGTATCGAGTTGACTGAGGTGGAAGAGATTATCCGTCGGTTCCCAGGCATTAAGGATGCTACGGTGGCAGCTTT
>CAJTVT010000015.1 GCA_910580015.1 uncultured Lachnospiraceae bacterium | reverse complement strand
CAAAAAAATACTTTAACATACTTAGATTTAACGTTTTTCCAAATCTTCGGGGACGTGTAAAGAGATTTACCTTTCCTCGTCTATCCAGAAGTTCCTTAATCATAGACGTTTTATCCACATAATAATAATTTTTCACAATCATTTCTCGGAAATCATCTATTCCAATCGGTAACGGACAATACATGCTCCTCACATCCTCTCTATCTACCAAAGCTTTTCTCAGCACACAAAAGCCCTACTTCACATTCCCTCTATCTACCAAAGCTTTTCCAGCACACAAAAGCCCTACTTCACATTCCCTCTATCTGCCAAAGCTTTTCCAACACACGACAGATCCTCTCTTGATCTTCTTCTGACATCTTTGTATCACTGGGCAGGCAAACCCCTCTCTCAAAAAGCTGACCACTCACGCTGTTGTCTGCCCCAGTTTCCTTATCTGTGATAAAAAGCTCTTTTTCTCTTGAAAGAAATTCACATCCTGCAAACACAGGTTGAAGATGCATTGGCTTCCAGACAGGTCGGCTTTCCACGTCCTCATCTTCGAGAGATTTCATGATATCCAAAGGTTTCACTGGACAATCTTTCTCCAATTGAATTACCGAAAGCCAACAATTACAAAACGCATTTTCCGGCATCGGCATAAAAGAAAGTCCGCTTAGCCCTGCCAAACGTCTCTGATAAAATTCAAAAATAGCGCGTTTCTTCTCTACGCGTCTGTCCAAAACTTTCAGTTGTCCTCTTCCAATCCCTGCAACAACATTGCTCATCCGATAATTATAACCGATCTCTGTATGCTGATACCATCTGGCGGGCTCTCTAGCCTGGGTAGCCCAATAAAGCACTTTCTCAGCTTTTTCTACGGCATCCTCTGTATTTACTAACAGCATCCCGCCTCCAGATGTTGTGATTATTTTATTTCCATTAAAGCTGATAATTCCATAATCTCCAAACGTCCCAGTATATCTTCCTCGATAAATGGTTCCTAAACTTTCTGCGGCATCCTCTATCAATGGAACTTTGTGCTTGCGGCAAATCTCTGTGATCTCTTCTATTTTAGCACAAATTCCATAGAGATGCACCACAATCACAGCCTTCGGTTTCTTTCCAACCCTCTCATAGGCTTCCAAAGCCTCTTTGAGCGCCTTTGGATCCATATTCCAGGTATCGCTTTCACTGTCAATAAACACAGGAACTGCCTTTTCATAAGTAATTGGATTTGCTGATGCAGAAAAAGTCAGGGATTGGCAAAATACCAAATCTCCCTGGCTTATTCCAATCGCCTTTAACGCCATATGTATTGCAGCCGTGCCAGAGGAAAGCGCTACCGCTTTCCCCGCTCCCAGTTTCTGCTCCATTTCTTTCTCAAATTCTGTCACATTTGTGCCAAGAGGCGCAATCCAGTTACTTTCAAACGCCTCCTGAATATATTCTTGTTCAAAACCTTCCTCGCTCATATGGGGCGAAGCCAGAAAAATATGATGTTTCATGTTATCACGCTTCCTTCCTCTCAATCCCTCTGCTGGTAAGCTTTTACTGCAACCTTTCTGGATGATAGGTAGGTACAATCTCCTGAACCCATTTACGGATATCCTCTGGTTCTTGCACCACATAATCTTTCAGGTTTTCTAACTGCATCAGGAAATGATCTTCATCCATTTGTATGGGTTTCCCAATGTGTATCATCTCATTTTCCGTATCTTGCAGGCCCTCTTCTTCCATCAACATCTCCTCAAACAGCTTTTCTCCCGGCCTGAGACCTGTGTACACAATAGAGATATCTTCCCCTGGCTTATGGCCAGATAACAGGATAAGATTTCTTGCTAAATCTGCAATTTTTACTGGTTCTCCCATATCCAATATAAAGATTTCTCCACCTTTTGCGTATGCCCCTGCCTGCAATACCAAAGAGACTGCTTCTGGGATGGTCATAAAATATCGGATAATATCGGGATGTGTAACGGTTACTGGCCCTCCCTGGGCAATCTGCCTTTTAAACAGAGGGATCACACTCCCATTGCTGCCCAACACATTGCCAAAACGCACAGCCACAAATTCTGTTTTAGAGCGATTGTTGTAAGTCTGGATTATCATCTCACAGATCCGCTTGGTAGCGCCCATAATATTTGTAGGATTCACTGCCTTATCCGTAGAAATCAACACAAATCGTCTCACTTTCCACCGATCTGCTGCCTGCACCACCTTCCAGGTCCCCAATACATTATTTTTCACAGCTTCATTTGGGCTATCCTCCATCAGAGGTACATGTTTATGAGCCGCAGCATGATAGACAATCTCTGGTCGATATTTCTGAAAAATCAACTCCATCCGCTTTGTATTCCGCACTGACGCAATCAAGACAACAATATCTAAATTTGGATATTTCCTCTTCAATTCATTTTGAATATCATAAGTGGTGTTCTCGTAAATATCTATGATCACCATTCTTCCAGGATTGTGTTCTGCAACTTGGCGACAAATTTCACTTCCAATAGAGCCTCCACCGCCTGTCACTAAAATTGTCTTGCCTGCCACACAATCTAAAATAGCGGATAAATCTACTTTCACTGGATCTCTACCCAGCAAATCATTGACATCTACCTCTTTGAGCGTGCTGATGCCCACTTCACCATTCACCAATTGATAGACACCTGGCAGCCGTTTCATCTCACAACCTGTCTCTTTACAGATATCCAAAATCTGCTTTATCTCCTTTGCTGGCGCGGAGGGCAGAGCTATCATAATCTCATCCACGCCGTATTTTTTCACCAATCCAGGGATTTCCTCCCGACCTCCCATGATTTTTACTCCATGGAGGTAGTTGCCCTGCTTGATCTTGGAATCATCCACAATACATGCCACACGTTTCTTGATATGTCTGCTGTTTCGTATCTCCCGGACCAACATATTTCCCGCTTCCCCGGCGCCCACCACCAACACATTCGTGCAACTTGCGGCATCCTTCTGTCTTCGGATTAAGGTTTTCACTGCCCAGTAAGAATAACGGCCCAGCGCCACCAAAATGCAAAGGCATCCGCCATAAAATACATAATAACTTCTGGGCATTTTCATGTCTAACAGAACCATCACAGCCATCTGGACGCCAGCAGACAAAACACTGCCCGCCACAATATTCATCAGCTCCGTAGCTCCCGCATAACTCCACAGGCTTCCATAAAGCCGAAGCAGATAAAATATCACAATGGTCACCACAATCACAATAAAGCTATATTGCAGGCTTTGATCAAGGTATTCCTGGGGAATTGCACTGTAATTTCCCTCAAAACGCAAGATCAGCGCCATCATGCTTGAGAGAACCACTGCAAAAACATCATAAATCACTAAAAGCAGCTTCTTCAGCAAAAGCTGATTCTCTTCCAGTATTTTCAAAAAAATATTCCTCTTTTCTAAGAATCTTTGTTCAGCGTATCATAAATTCTTCTGAATTTTCTCTTTAACTTTTCCTCCTGCTCACTTTGGGAAGTACCCTCATAAGGTGGTATTTTTTGAACCAGTGTATCATAATCATAAGGCTCAACCTTTTCTTCTGTAAGCTGAAGTGCATTTTGTATCCCATGGAACAGGGATTGGTATACGGTCACTAAATATTCCTCATCCTTCGTAATCCCCTGATTCATCGCCTCTTCCATTTTCTCAACCACCATCTGCGGCTCTATCCCAACAAACTCCACTTTTCTGTCTGGATATCCGATACAATCATAAAAATGACTAACCTTAGGATTCCAGATAAGTCCCACAGAAGGCACCCCTAAAGAAAATGAGATAATGCTTGGATGCAGTCGAACAGAAATCACCCCATCACAGGCGGAAATCTTCTTTATCAGTTTTTCCGGCGAATTCATATTAAATACACATTTTTCTCTTTTTACCCCACACTCCCTGACCATATAATCTAAGAATACTTCATCTCCAAAATGACCATTGGTCAATACGATATAGTCATAACCTTTTCTTTCCAGCTCCCCTATAATCCCCAGCCATAATTTTGCCTCATCTTTTTTTGTGAAATCAACGTCATTTTCCTGAAATCCTTCCGCCCGGAACACAAACAATCCAATTTTTCCTGGCGCCGGATTTTTCCTTGTGCCCACAAAATTTTGAAATACCTGATTGGTAAATACCGCCGGATCGGACACTCTGTCGATGACAATCTTATCATTCTCTCGATATTTCTTTAACTCTTCAAACCCATCTCTGGTGGTAATCTGCTTTACACAGTCGAAATTCAACGTCTTTTTCAATCTCTGACATTTTGGATCCTGTTCGTCGTAGCTCTCTATGCCAATCCCAGAAAAGATCACTGGTTTATCATATTGCTGCGCAATCTCAATGGTAACTGCCGTTCGTTCATAGAAAATCTGATATTTATAATTAAATAAGGGCGCGCCTCCAAACACAATCAGATCCACCGACTGAATCCGTTTCTTTAGATTCTCCAATAGGGATTCATCCTTGGTTTCCACATATTTTTTGGAGACAATGGACGCTGCACGGCTGATAATCTTATAATCATCCTCTGTCAGATTTAAATTCTCCATAACGGTCTGAATCAAAGAAATATCACATGCCTCTATTACCTGATCACCCAGATTATCCGAATCTCGGTTGGTCAACAGCAGAATCTGAAATTTCTTGGATTTGGAATCCTCTTTTGTTGAAACCACTTCTTTCTTACGCTTCCACTGTGCGACCAATACCACCGATTCCACACCAAAAAATGGCAGACACGGGATCATCTCTCCTGGTTGAAAAAGTCTCTTACTCTTGTCTTTGACCTCGTTCTCTTTCAGGCAATAGGTGTCTCTCTTTAAATACCAATACCAGGTACTTCCCATGCGAAATCTTAAATGCCAACCGATAAATTCCTTGTTCTCATTTTCATACATATTGTCCGGGATCACTCCAGAACCATCATTTTTCACATCTTTGCGGTTCTTAACCTCTAAAGTCTTGGCATCTAGTTTCCTTACTTCCCCATTGATCTTAGAATCCCAGCCAGGCAGCAGCGCGATCCCTTCTCCGCTTTTTCCACTATGGTAAAATATACGGTAAAAGCTCTCAATCTCTCTTAACTTTTCAACTTTATCCATGCGCATATTCAATGTCTCATAGATTCTGCGGAACTTTCTTTTTAATTTATCTCCTTGTTCTTTCGCTGAGGTCTTGGTGTACGCAGGAATATTTTCCGTCAGCATCGCATAACTGTAGGGAGAGGATTCCCGTCCCTGTAATCCCAGGGCATTTTGAATTCCATAGAACAGATAACGATAAACCGTCATGAGATATTCCTCATCCTTGGCCACTCCTTGGGCCATGATCTCTTCCACTTTATCAACAAGTCCTTTTGCTTCCAGACCTTCCACCGCGATTGCTCGATCCTCATAACCCATACATTCATAAAAATGTGTTACTTTTGAATTCCAAATCAGGCCAACCGAAGGCACATTCAATGAAAATGAAATGATGCTTGGATGAAGACGACAGGAAATCACAGCGTCATAGGAAGAGATTTTCTCAATGAGCTTCTCTGGCGTATTCATGTTAAACACACAACGGCTCTCCTTCACCCCATATTTACGTATGAGATAATCTAGAAATGCTTCATCACCGAAATGGCCGCTGGTTAAAAGATCATAATCATATCCTCTGGTTTCCAGCTCCTGAATCACCTCTAACCATAACTTTGCTGCATCCTCCTTGGTAAAATCAATTTTATTATCCCGAAATCCATTCGCTCGAAAAATAAAAATTCCTACGGTCTTTCTATCCTTCATCGTATTCGCTACAACGTTGACATTTTGAACCGCCTGAACCGCCGCCTCTTTGCCGCTGTCAAACTTCAGTGCATCTCTTAAAAGATGGCATTTTTTTAAGATTCCTGACTTCTTTTGCTCAATGGCAGCCGTGAACTTTGCATTGACATCAAAATTGCGGAACACCTGAGCGGAAAAAACAGCCGGATCAGACACCCGATCGATCACCAGATCTTCCTTCTCCTTATATTTTCTCAGTTCCTCAATTCCATCTCTGGTAGTAATCTGCTTCACACAGTCAAAATTCAAGGTTTCTTTCAGTCTCTGGCACTTTCTATTTTCTTCTTCATAGCGCTCAATTCCCACAGCCGAAAAGATCACTGGTTTATTATATTTTTCAGCGATCTCCAATGTAGATGCTGTTCTCTCATAGAACACTTGATACAGATAATTGAATACTGGCGCTCCGCCAAATATCACTACATCAGCCTGTTTTATGGCCTTTTCCGCCCCTTTGAGAAGTTCTGTATCTTTTGTTTCGATATACTTTTTTGACACAATAGAACCGGCACGGCTGCTTATGGTATAATCGGTGCTGCTTATCTCCAAATTGTTCATAACTGCCTTAATCAGCGCAATATCACAAGCCTCAATCACCTGGTCACCAATGTTATCTGAATCCCGGTTGGTCAGTAGCAGAATATTATATTTTTTTGCCATTTTCCACTCTCCTTAATGCCTGGCGCCGTTGCCGCCGGCAACATACTTATCCTGGTATTCCACCATAGTGTCATAAATCCGTTTGCAATTCTCGTGGTCACTGTAATAGAAGAAATCATCTGCCCGCTTTTTATATTCTTCTTTCATCTTACATCCATGCTCCATATAATCACAGAGCAAATCAATCAATTCCTCATTATCATGACAGATTTCTCCAAATCCCATTGTATCGTAGAAAAAGGTTCCCTCCTCATAATGCTGTGGAATATCCTTATGGTGCAGATAGACCAAAGGTTTTCTCATATAAGCAAAGTCAAACTGAATCCCAGAAAAATCTGTAACCATCAGGCTAGATTCACAGAACATCTTCTCATAACTCATATCTCCAACTGCTGGTATAATGTCCACATATTCATTTTTGTCAAAATCTCCGACCTGAGCGCTGACAATCGGATGCAGTACATATTTAATCTTGTAACCATATTTTTGAGCTGCTTCAATCAGTCTTGGATCATTGATCAATGAATTAAACACTCGGAAATAGGAACTTTCCTTAAACATGGGATTATAATCTCGTTGCTCTCCTTCGCTGGTCCTGACTGGAACAGCCGCCTGCATTCGCCAGGTAGGACTGATCATAATCTGCTTCTTGTCATCATTCACCAGTCCATCATACCGAGGAACCCCAGTCAATTTCAAAGCATCGTATCCTACATAATCATAAATAGGTTTCGAAAGATTCTCGATCTCATACTGTGATGCACAGAAATAGAGTCTTGTGTTATCTCTAAGACGGTTCTGTGCCACTGCAATCTTCTGCACCGACATTCCATGCTGCACGCAGCAGACATGAAAATCAACCAAATCCCGCACATAGCTAGAATTTTTCATTCCGAAGTTGTTAAAGGCAAAGACCGTTGAATTGGAGATTACCATCATATCTGCCATAAGAAACACAAGTCTGTGCTTTACTGTGCCTCGAACCAACGGATGAAATCCTTCTTGCTTTAGCCGTTTGTAATCAGAGGTATGTTTATCAATCAAATAATAATGCTTAAAATGATTATTCTGCCTGCTGGCATATCTATATAGATATTCTGAAGAGTCTCCACCCTTATAAATCTTATCCAGATACATCCAGATGGGCTTTCTTTTCATAAAAGGTTTTAGTAGGAAATAGATTATTCGAATAAAAAGAAACAACCAAGCTTTCTTTTCAAAGCTCAAAAACATTTCTCTGCGCAGCTTCCACTCCTGCCTACGCCTGTTCTTGGCATGAACCTCTTGAAACAGCAAGCCTCCTTCTCTCTTTAACACCATATACTTTTTGTCTTCACCAAAACACCAATAACTGTTGACAAACGCTCCACTCATTCTGCTAAAATGAGATTCAAAGGAGAAATGTGCCTTTACTAGCTCGCCGCCGACCTCCGCCATACAGAACAGAATCTTGCCAGATAATTCTTTCACAGGTATCGACACATGGAAAGAACGAGATTTATAAATGCTGACACCAAATACTTTTGTTATGGTATAACGTTCATTGTAATTTAGCTGATATTTCTTATTATCCGCCATCAAATAAACCTTATCCGCCATCGCATACAAAATGGGGTGTACCGTCCCATCGATCTCTAATTTTCCATCTCTGTAATTCATAAATACGAGATTGGTCTTTAACGTAAGAATCTTATTAAAAATCGTTTTCTCTTTCCCATAGTATGAACTTCCAGACAAAAAATACTTATCAAACTTATATTCTGGCCCATACTTCAAGATCCCATAAATCCATTTCTGAGTATCTTGGACACTACAACTTGAAATCTTATGACAATTTAACATAATGTCGTCTTGGACATACTGAAGCGCTTTTCCCATCCATTCCAGACATTGCCACTCCCTGCCTTCTGGAATGACATGCTTATTTCTGTTGTCTCGATTACTTTCAATCCGACTGCGGATCGAAAACATCAGATGATATTGAATGAATTTGGGAACTTCCTCGTATTCCTTTTTCATTTTTTCCAAAAACGGAAGCCAGAATTTCGAAAAAGATTCTTCATACCATTCTTCTTCATAGATTCCTTTAAAAAATGTTATGTCCCCTTCCCTAGCAGATGCACTATGATACGCTGCATTTTTCACCACTAGGATCCGGCCCTCTTTTGCACATGCTGAAAGAAAAAATGCCCGCTCCAATTCCAACTCTGGTTCTGTCTGAAAAGAGTTCTCAGTCAGTAGTTTCTTTTGAATAAAGGTTCCGCCAAAATAAAAAGGATAGCACTTCAGATCTCTTTGCAGATTTAGCGCTAATACTTCCTTTCCATCAGAGGCCGTCTTGCAAAATTCCCCCTCCTTACCATCTGGCATAATTTTACGTGTCATCAATATCTGGTACTTGGGATATTTTGCTGCGGCGGCTTCAACCGCAGAGAGGGTATGATGCTCCCAGGTATCTCCACCGCTCAATTGCGTAACATACTCTCCATTTGCCTTTTGTGCTGCATCTTGGTACATTTGAGCATCTGTAAATTCTGTCTCTTTGTATATTGTAAGCTCACAGATACCATCGAGCTGTCTCTCTGCAAGCGTTATATTCTCCTGATTTCTGCCATAAAGCAGAAGTTGTGGTTTCTCTTTCACCTCTTTTAACTCTTCCTGCAAACATTCCGCAGTTTGGGTATTCTCACTTTCCTGTTCCGATAGTTTCCAAATAATCGAAAATTTCATACATGGTCTCCTCTTGCCGTATCATCAAATCCCGTATTTCATAACCTCTTTCGCAAAAGTCTTATAATGCTGATAATAGAAATAAGCCCTGAGCGTCTCCAAATCCTCTGGTGTTGTGACCTTGATGTTATTTCGCTCTCCAATGTACAAATGGACTTCCTCTCCCAATTCGATAAACAACTCACTGGAAGAAACGGGATTTTCAATTCCTCTGCGTTCTGCCTCCTGGTGTGCCCACAAAATCCGTTCTAGAGTATAACCCTGAGGCGCCTGCGTAATATACATACAACTTCGCTTATAACTCTTCTGACATACATTTCCATCCTCACTGTACAGAAGAGAATCAATACTGGGGGTCACTGGAACCGCCGTCTGATACAACTTCGTATATTTAATGCAGTCGTCAATTAATTTTTCAGAAAGCATGGGCCTAACCCCATCGCAAATCAGGATAAGATCTTGTGGTTCCGAATATTCTGCTACTTTCATCACTCCATTATGAATGGATTCATATCCAGAATTTCCGCCTGGAATAATCGCCTCAATTTTTGAAATATCAAATTCACAAATCTGTTTCTTTAATTCACAAATCCAATCTTCCTTACATGCCACCACAATCTTATCTACCAGAGGATGATTTTCAAAATGCTCTATGGTACGAATAATAATGGATTTTCCCTCAATTTCCAAGAACTGCTTTGGTATATCCTGGGACTGCATCCTTGTTCCGGAACCTCCCGCAAACAACATCGCTGATATCATATCCTTCTCTCCTTCTACGACATAAATTCGTTGTACGCCTCCAGCACTTCCTTCGTGGGTCCCTGCATCCGTATCTGGCCATCATGAAGCCAGATCACCGTATCACACAGACTTTCCAGTGTACTCATATTATGGGATACAATGACTACCGTACGATTCCTACCACTGATCAAAGACTGCATTTTCTTGTAACTCTTCTTTTTGAACTTGGCATCTCCCACGCTCAACACCTCGTCAATCAGCATAATCTCCGATTCCAACACCGCCGTAATGGAAAACGCCAGCTTTGAATGCATACCACTAGAATATGTTTTTACTGGTTTATCAATAAATTTCCCAAGCTCAGAAAACTCAATAATCTCTTGCTCTTTTTCCTTTATTTCCTTTTCAGTGAACCCCAGAAGAAGCCCACTTAAAAAGATATTCTCCCTGCCTGACAACTTCTTATTAAATCCGACTCCTATGGATAATAAGGAAACAGAATGCCCATGCAAATCAATTTTCCCTTCATCTGGTGAAAAAATACCAGCGATGGCGCGCAGAGTTGTTGACTTACCACTTCCATTTTTGCCGATCAGTCCCACGATCTGTCCCATTTCCACCTTAAAACTGATTCCTCTCACAGCCTCATAAGTCTCTTTTTTCGCTTTTCGAAAGCTGGTGAGACTTTTCTTAATCGACATCTTATTTAAGGTTGTATACCGAATCTTAAGATCTTCCACTTCAATGGCATACTTGACTGGTTTATCTGTATTTTCTTTCATTTCTTCCATATTTATTCCTTCCGCCAATTAAATTGCTTTGACATAGTTATTTTCACTCTTGTACACAAGGTTAATTCCATAAATACACAGCAACACACTAACTACAAGCCAGATTACATAAATTATCATATTAGGAGTAACTTCATATAACATACTATTTCGAATTTCATACACCAGATAGGCCACTGGATTTCCCCGAAGCAGAATCCGGTTGTAGGGTACTGGGACCCTCGTTTCAATGGAATAAAAAATTCCTGTCATATAAAAACAAAGCTGTAATAACACTGCTACCACATTGGCCAAGTCCTCCACATAGACCCCAAAATGCATCAAAACTGTGCTGACACCAAATGTTAATAACAACAGTGCAAAAAACAATGGTATTAAAAATAATAGGTGCCAGTCCACAGGAACTTGGTAAATCACCATCATGATCACCACGATCGAAAATGACACACACATCTTAAACCCATTTACCAAAATACGAATCAAAACCAAAATAACCTTGGGCAGATACACTTTCGAGATGATTCCCTTATTGTACCTTACAATCTTTACGCTTCCTCGCACAGTCTTTGAAAAAAAGTTCCAACTCTGAAGCCCTATAAACACATAAATAGGAAAATATGGTTCCCCCTTCCTGAAAATTATCACTGCAATGAATGTATATACCATCATAAACAGCAACGGATCCAGAAACCACCACAACCAACCCAAATGTGAGTTGGCTATCTCTCCCTTAAGTTCCGATTTTGCCGCATACATGGCATAACTCCAATATTTTCTAACATCATTATAAAATCTAATCAGCATTTTCATCGCTTTCATCCTCTTTTATTGGCATAACCCATACCTTTAACCCATGATTTACTCTTTTTTCTTCTGGCGGCAGTATCCGATAATCTCCATAGATACCTGTCAAATAAGAATCCCAACATCCAGGCGCTTGGTATGTCTCTCCTTCAAACTGTACCTGGGCAAACTTTGTCACTTCTGCCCTTGGGCACCGTTCTCCAATTCCATAAATGCCATAGGTAATGGCCCCCACATAAGCGCTGGTGTCATAATCATATCTTCTGGCATAATGATCTAAGGCTCTTAAAATCCGCTTAGAGCCAATTAATTTCGCGACCAGCACAACAGGTGTTTTCAAAATCGCACGCAAAATGGTGGTTCCTCTGCCAGGCTTCGCTTTCGATTCAATACTCATAAACCGAAGAAACCCAGCCCATTTTACAACTTTTTCCGATTCTTTTCGGCTCTGTGGCCATCCATCCTGTGGAAAAATGTCCAAAAACAGCTTGAGCACTTGATATTCTTCTTGAATGCACTTTGATGTAGGCCGCTCAATTCGAGTGCGTTTATGAACCAACTGTGCAAAGGGGGCCGAAAGGGTTCCATCCTTTGCTGAGACAATCTCATAATCAGGATTTACCGGCTCTTTCGCTGTCAAATCCAAAAATCTCTCATAATCCGATCGAGGCATTCCCACGTCCACGTCGTCATCCCAAGGAATAAACCCCTTATGCCGCACTGCTCCTAACAGGGTTCCGCCAACCAGATAGTACCTTAACCCGTGTCTTGTACAATAGTCTGCAAACTGGCCAAGCATCTCTGTCAAAAGCTTCTGTACCTCAGCCCTACTCAACAGCTCTTCTTCATATTGCATATCTGACTCCTACACTTTCAATTTATAGATCATATGACGTTCCCGCTCTTGTTCTGGAGGGATCTTCATATAATCCTTTCCGTACAGTCGTTCCATATATTCTCTGATATCCTTCGTCACAGGAAACATGCGACCCTCAAAAGGCAACTCCTCTACCTGACAGTAACGTGCTCTCTCATAGAGCTCTCCAAAAAAGTGATTTCTGCCAGATGGAATCACCACATAGGGAGAGTTTTGACTTTTACACATCCCAAACCACTTATGGAACATACGATTCCATAATGCTGGTGCGACGAGCAGTGGCAGCGATAACATTCTCTTAATAAAGAACACTTTTCTGGCCTGTGGAAGTTCTCTGCTTATCTCCTTTAGTTCCTTGCGCCGAAGCCAAAAACGGTAACCAGACAGTAACAGATGGGCCGCATCACAACCCATCCCATGAATTTTTCGTGCTGCCGCACAACCATAGGTATTTTCTATGGGGAAAATATCCAGTTTTATGCCAGATTCCTCTTCCTTCTGGCTTTTCACTTCCTGGAAAACTGTCCCTTTCTTATGGATCTGCGCAAAAGTAGAAAAATACCCTTTGGTCTTTCCTGGAATCTGAATATAATATTTCCCTGGAAATCTCCGTTCCATCTCTTTGGCAAACATCTCCAAATCTTTGTGAAACATATTAATATCCATATCATCATCCCAGGGAATAAAGCCTTTGTGCCGCACTGCCCCCAGAGCTGTGCCGCCACCCAGCATATAAAAAATCTGATTCTCTTGGCAAACAATCTTTACATCATCCGCGATCCCCAAAAGAACCTGCTGCACCTTCTTTAACTCCTGTTCTGACATCATTTTCATGTCTTTCTGATGGGAAAAATATTTCTTAAACAAATAATTGGTTTCCAGCGGCATGTCAGCCTCCTATATCTTCTGGTCCCAGCTCTGTGTTGGCCCGTCTATCTTTGCCATTATAAACTATATGACTGATCTTTGCAAATCATAATCCCTGCTCTTTAAAGCTTTTTACCATTCTTTGATACATTTCCAACAATCCATACACCGGTTTCCAGCCCAACGCCATTAGTTTGTCTGAGTTCAAATGCATGGCCACATCTGGCGCATACCCATAGGTTAATGCATCTTCTGGGATATCAAAAATCACTTTAATTTTACCCTCTGCCAGTTCCGATGCCACAAGCTTTGCCATATCCTTAATTTGAATCGTAGTGTCAGAATTGGCCACCGTATACACTTGACCACTTGTTCCCTTCAGAAGAATTGTCAACAGCCCTGCAATGGCGTCCGCTGTATAACAATAATTTCCGGTAGACTCTCCCTTCGTATGCAGAACAATATCTTCCCCAAACATCGCACTTTTGGCAAACTGGGCAAATACTCTTCCTTCTTCCTTGGACACCCCAGCGCCAAACGTCTGCGCCAGTCTGGCAGCCTTAACTGGTACTTGATATTCATGGGCATATGCTGCACACAAGGCCTCACACATTCTCTTACTCTCAGAATAGCTGCTCCTTACATTCATCACATCAATATAACCTAAATCTTCCTCCCTGACACTGCTCAATGAAGGATCTGTAATCCCAAATGCCTCCATGGAGGAGAGATATACCATACTCTTAATCTTCTTATTTTTTGCAAGTTTTAATACATTTTCTGTTCCCTGAATGGCTGTCTGAATGGTTTCCACTGGTTTTGTTACAAAAGTTTTTGATGCCGTCACACTGGCTCCATGCAGAATATAGTCAATGGGATCTTCCAGGTTCAATTCCCCTAAAATATCCCCCTTTACCAACTGAATATCTTCTCGCTCAACCAGATCTCCTAACATGGTCCTTGCCTTATTTTCACTTCGCACCAAAGCAATTATCTTCATGTCCAGTTCGTGCACGCGGTTACAACATGCCAGCGCTTTCACTGCCATAGAACCCACCAGACCTGTAGCCCCAGTGACAAGAACACCAGCTCCTCTCAATTCTTCAAAGGGCAACTCCTTCTTGGCAATTGCATCCAAATCCTCCTGAAGAATTTTGTCGTCTTTGCTCTCTATCCAATCATTCATTATTTTGCTCATTTTTGTGCTCTCTTCCTTTCACTTAAATTCTTCTTCTGACAGCATTCCACAGATACCATAAAAAATAATACCAGCTTTTTACAATCGATAGATTTTCACATCTGCGGTACATTAGATAAGTCCCCCATACTGCCTTTAATTTATTACCTGAATGGCTCTGTCCATGACGACGATACACCGAAAACGCCTGGTCCAATCCGTATGCAGTGATCCCGCTGCGCAGAATCTGCCACCAAGTGGCGGTATCTTCTCCTCGTACCCCCAAAGGCATTGCCAGCAATTCATCTTTGATCTGTTTTCGGTCAAACATCACGGTTATGGTAGAAATTGTTGTATTTTTTAAAGCTTGTTTATAATTTATGGTTGGTGGTACATGTACCACTGTCCCATTTCTAACCCCGTCCGCACCGGCAAACTCATAACCTGTAAAGGTAAAAGCATATTGATGTTCGGTCATAAAGTGATACTGACGCTCTAATTTCTCAGGACTCCAAAGGTCATCTGCATCCAGATATGCCAGATACCTTCCTCTGGCGTATCCCCTTCCTATATTCCTAGCAGCAGCTTGTCCCTGGTTTGATTCCAGCCGATACACAGAAATTTGAGAACTTTCATATTTTTTTATAATCTCATAACTCCGATCAGAAGAACCATCATCCACTAAAATCATCTCCCAGTTTCTGTAAGTCTGGGCCAACACACTTTGAATTGCACTTTCAATATACTTTTCCGACTGATATACCGGAACCACAATACTGATCAGATTATCCTTTAATTCCATATTTCCTGCCCTTTACTTGGTTTCTTTTATCGCTGTCTTCTGCTTCTTGTCCACCCCTTCTGTATTTTCCTTCTGAAAAATAATCTTGAAGGTCATAAGCATCAACTTTATATCCTGCCAAAAAGAATAATTTTCAATATAAGTCAAATCCAGCTTCAGCTTATCATAAGGCGTTGTATTATATTTCCCATATACCTGCGCATATCCAGTAAGGCCCGCTTTCACCTTTAAGCGAAAACTGAACTCTGGAATTACCTGTTCATACTGTCTAGCAATTACTTCCCGCTCTGGTCTTGGCCCTACGAAAGACATTTCTCCCTTTAAAATATTAAAAATCTGAGGAAGCTCATCAAAATGAGTGCTTCGAATCACATTCCCGATAGGCGTAATCCGTTCATCTCCCTTCTTGGCAAGCTGTGCACCATCTTTTTCGGAATCCATCCGCATACTTCGAAATTTGATAATCTGAAAAACTTCACCATCCCGTGTCAAACGTTCCTGGGTATAGAACACTGGACCCCTATCGTATAATTTGATACCTGCCGCAATCAAAAGAAGAAGTGGAGAAGAGACCACAATGGCAATTAAGGACAATACAATATCTGTCGCCCGCTTTGCAAACCGCTGTTCAATGGTCAATCCGCTATTTCGAGAAAGCATCAGAGGAGAATCAAACAGATGAATCCGCTCTGTACCAGTCAAAATAATATCCGAAATTTTCGGCGTGATATACGTGCGCTTTCCCTGATCAAAACAAAATTTTAAGATGGGATTGCGCAGCTTCGTAGGCAGATCGCAGAGAACCACTGCCTCATATTCCATTATTTTCTCATACAATGCCTTATATCCCATATACACGCTTGCCGTTGCACAGACATTATACTTGTCCTTCCTAGAGTTAATTTTGTTAATCAAATCTTTGGGAGAATGCTCCCCATAAATCACAATCATTTTCCTGGGTGGATACAACCTAGTATACACAAAACGCACCAGATACACCACTGGAAGAATGACAAGTATATCCAATCCCGTCAAGATCAGCATTGGCGCCACTGGCATATAACGATTGCCAATCAGACATACCTGAAAATATTCAATGACATTGGCACTGAAAATGGCAAGGAGCTGAGATAGACAAATATCTGTAATCCGCAGATATCCGATCCGATACCCTCCGAAAGTCCTGGTAAAAAAATACATGATCAGGGCATACATACCGATCACAGCCCAGTTTCCACGATTCCAAAAACGATGCTCTGCCTGCATCATCGGATCGTAAATACAATACCATATATAGGCAAACAATGCTGTCTCACAGGCCAGCATAAAATAGTTGGCAGCTAAATTTAATAAATGCTTATATTGTTCTCTTCTCTTCATTCCTCTACCCTTTGACCAGTCCCCGGATTTTTTTCTTCATCCGACCTCTGGTATTTATCTTGTCCATAAGAAGTGACGCAGTTTCCTCCTCCAGAATGCTAATCTGATAAGAAACATCTATCTGACTTGCGTTCTGTGGGATTTCTTCTATTATAATCTTTGGATCAGAATTGTCAAATAGAAAACAATTTTTTTCCATTTCAAACCCTGTGGTGTGAAATTTTACTGGGGTATCTTCTCCATGCCAGCACAGCCTTACATCCTTTAGTATACAAGGACTTAACGCTGGATCAACCCAAAGTCCCACTGTTTTTGGCGGAACACTCACTGTATATCGGGGACATTCCTCAAAATCTGTTTCAATAAAATAAGACTGCTCCTCAGAAAATCCCTCTCCACGGTCCAGATACACTTGAACTCTTCGTTTCTGTACCTGTGACAGAAGTTCTCCGATTGGAAATGCTTTTTTTCCCATTGAATGATACAGACTGCCAGGTGATACGCTGCCTGCTGCAATATAATTCTGGAAATTCCGCTCCATCTGTTCATAAAGGTTCTGCTGATCCTTACCGATACCAAATTCTTCATAGAAATCAAATTGTTCTTTCAAGGACTTGCGCAGCGAGGCTCCTTCCAAATAATAATGCAATGCCCGAAACAAGATAAAATTCAATGGAACTGGAAAGAAAAAAGTCCATTCATAGTCCAGCACATGCCAGGAATCATCCCTGGTATGCAAAAGATTCGAAAAAATCAAATCCACATCTGCCACTGATACCGCCTGTTCATAAGAAGAAATCGCCAACCAGCCAAAAACCTGCTCAAATTCAGATGTCATTTGGAAGGTTTCTGTCGGGGCGCTCTCCTGTATCATTTGAACAGCATTTCGGATCCTCTTTGCTGCCTGCGCTATTTCACCTTGCTCTAACAGCTTATCAAGCTCCTCCTCCAAGGTTACTCCTTCCAAATATTCCAACATGACACGCTCATTCTCCAGGGCACATTGATTTACCTTTAACACATCCTTTTCTTTCCAAAAATCAGAAAGCCTTTTGCCAGCCTCTGCGATATGGCGGATATGAGCCTGACCTTTTTGGTATTCTGCCTTCTTATACAAACTATTCTTCCCATCTGCCCCACGGACAATCCGGGTTTGAATCGAAAATTGGGGTGCTCTTCCACTGGAATATTTTGTATAGATCACGTGTTCTGACTGTTTTTTTTCCTCTCCAGGCTTTGTAATCTCCACAAAAAAAGAATTGGAATACAGAGAAAATAATTCGTTCTTCAAGATCTGATCATAAACCTTCCCCTCATCCATCAATACCAGACGATCCCGGTCAAAATTACAAATATTCTGATTCAGTTCTCCCGTCCTGGGAAGATATTCATCCGAATAAATGACCCTTGGAAATTTATAATCTGGATAAGGATAATAAAATTTATAATCCGTATATCCACAGGACTCTATGATACGGATCAACTCTGGCCTGGAAAAGGTGCGTACACCACTGGTATTTTGATATCCTTCCAATCCCTCAAAATAAGTCCCTACATGGTCTTCCCTACATCCCGCCCAATATTTTAAACCAAATTGATTCTCAATGGCAATCAAAAGCTTTCCCCCTGGACGAACATGTCTCATGACCCCGGTGAGGAATCCATGGTATGGCTGGACTCCACCAATATATCCTTTGCCATACTCAAATACGCCAATCAGCGTGGCATAATCAAAATCACATTCCAAGTCCTTCTCCACATCCTGATAATTGCCCAGGCAAATTTTCAAGTTGTGGCTTTCTTTATGGCGCACTGCATTTACCATGCTCCGCTTCCTGGATAGATCAATGCAGGTAACAGAAGATGCCAGCGCTGAGACAGCGCCTGTCACAGCGCCACAGCCAGATCCCACCTCTAGAACTTTTGCACCTGGCACAAAAGGATACCAGCTTAAAATATTTTCCCGTTCATGGGCGAGATGGTACATCACCGCCCAGTCTTGTTCCCTGGCGATCACCTGGGGATATTCTTCCTGAGAATAAGTCTTAACCAGCTCCAGAATGTGATCCTCCACTGCTCCATCACTGTACAGATCCTCTCCTGGATAATATGTGGCATCCAAAATCACGTTTCCAATTTTCTCCATAAAATCCTCCGTTCTGTGCATTACACTTGTTTCAGTGAAAAATCCGCCTTTGACAAGGTAAGATTTGGATTGTAATAAGGATCTCCATGGTCCATAAATTCTTTCCACCTGGTCACAAAATATTTCATCTCTTTGTAGTATCGCTCCTGTTTCTGCGGAGAATCCTCCAATCCTCTAGACTTGGATTCATAGTGATAGAGCTGGGCGTAGGGGTTATAGACCACCAGCTTTCCAGCTTCTTGCACCTTCATACAATAGTCAATATCATTAAAAGCCACTTCCAATTCCTCAGTCAAGCCTCCTACCTGCTGGTACACCGTTCTCTTTGTCATCATACAGGCTGCTGTCACAGCGCTGTAATCCTGGGCACAGATAATACGTGAAAAATAACCATTGGCATGTCTGTCAAACCCGATAAAGGTATGTCCGGCAATCCCGCCAAAACCAATCACCACACCTGCGTGTTGAATCGTGTCGTCCTCATAGTAAAGCCTTGCCCCTACTGCACCTACATCTTCACGCATACAATATGCCAAAAGCTGCCACAGACAGTCCGTGTTTATAATTTCTGTATCATTATTTAACAACAACAAATATTCTCCCTTAGATTGACTTACGCCAAAATTGTTGATGGCTGAGAAATTAAATTCCCCCTCCCAATTCACAACATGTGCTTTCTCATTTTCTTTTTCCAGCTTCTTATAATATTCAAATGTTTCTGGTTGTTCGCTGTTATTTTCGATAATAATATACTCATAATTCCGATAGGTGGACTTTTCCTCAATGGAACGAATACACTTATCCAAATCTTCTATATGATCCTTATTGGGAATCAAGATGGAGATCAGCGGTTGCTCCTGCCACTGCCAAAGAGTCCGATACAGACCTGGATATTCTCCCTGTTCCACCACGGCCGGAAGATTTCTTCTAAGGTAGTGCGCTTCCACCGCCCGCCGCCCTGCCTCAAAAGCATACTGCTTACTCTCAGGGTTTTCTGCGGTAGAATTTTCATGAGCGCGCCAATGGTAGAGCACCTTGGGGATATGATAAATATTTTGAGTGTGTTCCGTACACCGCAGGACAAAATCATAATCTTGAGCACCGTCAAATTCTCCATTTAATAGTCCTGTCCTTTCCATCAAAGAACGCTTTACCACCACCAAATGGCAGAAATAGTTCATACTACAGAGCAAATCTGGATTATAATCTGATTTAAAATGAGGCTCAAAATACCGTTTTCCGTTCATAGACACCTTGTCTTCATCAGAATAGATCAATTCTGTCTTTGGATGCTGCCGCAGAGCATTGGCACATTCATACAAAGCGTCTGGCGCCAGCAGATCATCATGATCTGCAAACACAATAAAATCACCTGTCGCCTTTTGTATGGCCGCATTCGTATTCTCGGAAATCTTTTGAGGTATGTCATGCCTTATCACTTTCACACGATGTTCCCTCTGCTCCAACTGATTCAGATACCCCTCCAAAGGAGAAGACTGACCGCTCCCATCCGAAAGACACAACTCCCACTTTCCATAGGTCTGCTCCTGCACCGATTTCACAAGCTGTTCCAGATATTTTTCAGGAGTCCGATATAATGGCACCACAATCGAAAACAACCATTCCTCCTGCCATTGCTCCTTTCGCTGTCTCTCAAGCTCCTCCTCTGTTGGCTCAATCGCCTGGCGAAATTTGTCATAGTCTCCCTGGGACGCCGATTTTTGCATCAATACCTGCATCGTGCGAGTACAGAACTCTTTGAAACCATGCCGTTGTAAAAATCTCATTCCTTTTCCAAGATAACTGCTCCCCATCACATTCTCAAACAGAAAGGTGGTCACCACTGGAACCCTACAAAGCGTCTTATATCGTCCGTCCGTAAATTCTAACTGTATCTGAGACAACCCATGGTGCGCAAGAGAGATCTCAAATCCAGCATTGAGAAGCTGTTCCGTCTCAGGGTAAACTTGTGCAACATCCCTGCGCTCATGCCATGAAATTTGGCAAGGCAATTCCTTGCCTCCGCTCCCAAATGCCTTTAACTGAATTGGTCGCACAGAGGCAGCCCAACCTTGAATGCGGCACTGCCCTTTTTCCAACACAGTCTGTTCCACAAACACATCCAACTCCTCACATATATCGGCAATTTCACCCACATTTTTGTGATAAACCTGGCGGTCCTGCACCCAGAGAACCAATTCCTGTGTCTCTTCTATATTTTTTGGCAGAGTGATATACAAGAAATACTCTTCCTCAATCCCTAGGTCATAAATCATATAGCGTTGGCGGACTTCCATACCATCATTTTTTTTCAGATACCAGGAGAGTTCTTCCCCATCCAAGGTAATCTTTAGTTTATCCTCTGGAGACATCCCATATTTCCAGCCCTGGATCACCAGTGTCTCTTTCTCCTCAATGTGTAACCGAACTCTTACTACATTAAATTTTTCCAGCATATTTTTTATTCCTCATGAATTTTATTCTTCGTACATTTTATTTCACATACATTTTTCTCATAAATCTTATTCCATCTCAACTGTTGACTCCATATCAAAATACCCAACTGTATTTTTCTCTGAAATCACGCCTAAACTACATACATCGTAGAGTCTGTGGTGCACTTTAAACGCTTCCTTGTCATAGCCTGTACACCCCAAAGACAACAGATATTCCCCGCCCTGCATCGTCATCTTCTGGGTAAAACCCACAATCTGAATATCCCCTGGCTTTTTAGGCTCAACCATCTGTTTCTCCAAAAGCGTATTGGTTCCTGTCAATTCAATGCCCATAAGATTCTTTAAGGTAAATGCAAAAATCGGCTCTGCCACCTCCTGATGAAAAAGCACTTTCATCTTAATTGTGCAATTCTGTCCCTTCTCAATGACATTGGTGATCTTTCCCGTATGGTCTAAAATGGCAAAATCCAAAATCTCTGCTCTCTTATCCCCATATTCCAATGTCTCAGGATTCACACTGAGATTACACTTCCAACTTCCCTCATTTTCTCCTGGAGTCCACAGAGAAGTATTCTCCCGACGGCGGGCCTCCTCCTGCTCCACCAACGCCATTTTAAATTGATCCACTGCTTCCTTTGGCGTACCTTCCATCACTTTTGTTCCTTTATTAAGAAGTACCGCCCGATCACAGTATTTTGTGATACTGCTAAGATCATGACTGACAAACAAGATTGTCTTTCCCATTTCTTTAAATTCTTCAAATTTGCGATAACATTTTGCCTGGAAAAATACGTCTCCAACAGACAATGCTTCGTCCACAATCAAAATCTCAGGTTCAATATTTATCGCCACTGCAAAGGCCAGACGCACAAACATTCCGCTGGAATAAGTCTTTACTGGCTGGTTTACAAATTCGCCAATATCTGCAAATTCTAGAATCGCGTCCATTTTACCACTGATTTCCTCTCTGGAAAATCCCATCATGGTGCCTTGCAGATAGATATTTTCAATGCCAGTATATTCTTGATTAAATCCTGCCCCAAGCTCCAACAGCGCTGAAATTCTTCCCTGTACGGTAACCTGACCGCTGGTCTGTCGAATTACGCCTGTAATAATTTTGAGCAGTGTGGATTTCCCAGAGCCGTTGGTTCCGATAATCCCCACCGTTTCTCCACGCTTGATCTCAAGATCCACACCCTTCAGCGCTTCATGTTCCCGATAATTCTGCTTTCTGGACAGGCCCAGCGCATCCTTAAGCCGGGCAGCAGGGGTATCATATAGTTTATATACTTTTCGCACCTGTGTCACTTTAATTGCTGTTTGTTCCATATGCTTGCCTTTCTACAATAAATCTGCAAAATGTACTTATGCATCTTTTCTACAACACGTCTGTAAAATGTATCTTATGCATCTTTTCTACAACACGTCTATAAAATGTACCTTATGCATTTTTTCTACAACACGTCTGTAAAATGTACCTTATGCATCTTTTCTACAACATGTATACAAAATATACCTTGTGCGTGTGTTCTACAACACGTCTGCAAAGTGTATCTTCAGACGCTTAAATATGGTTACGCCCAAGATACATACAATTACTGTAAAACACCAGAAATACACCGTCATCCCAGGATTTTGCCAGAACCACACTTTTTCGATCAAAGCCTCCCGATACCCCTGCACAATATAATAAAGTGGATTACACTTTAAGACCACCATCGCTGCATCTGGGATCTTTTCTTTCATATCATTGATATTCCACATAATCGGCGTTGCCCAGATTCCAACCTGCAACGCTATATTTACAATCTGCCGCATATCTGGGAAAAATACCGATACCGCGCTGGTAAGATAACTGAGTCCCAGAGCAAGAATCAGCGCCCCAAAACTATAATAGACAACCTGCAACACATAGAGATCTGGAAGAAAACCATAAACCACAAACAATCCCAACATAAACACCACAAAAAAAACATGCACGAAAATAGAGGAAAACACCTTTACCACAGGCAAAATATCAATATTAAACACCACTTTCTTTACCAGATAATTGTACTCTGTAAGAACAGACGTTCCTGCACTGATACAATCAGAAAAGAAAAACCATGGGACGATTCCGGCTGAAAGCCATAACACATAGGGAAGCGGAAGCTCTCCCCGGATGGAGGCCCGTGCCCCGATCGCCATATCAAACACAAACCAATAAAGCAAGATTGTGATAACTGGCTGCACAAATGCCCAAATTGTACCGAGATAAGATCCCGCAAATTTTGTCCTGAAATCATTTTTTGCCAGACTCTTGATCAGTTTTCTATTCTGTATCATTTCTATTATAATATTTTGGGATTTTGCATTCATATCTATTCTAATTTCCTTTACTTATGAGATTTCCCGCGCAGAACACATTGAACCTCCCGTTGATTGGGGAGGTTCTGTGCGTGGAACTATTTCTTGACGAAAGCCGACTTCGTTTTACTCCAGCTTCCATAAATTTTATTTCCTGCGGAATCTTTCGTATAAGCTCTGGCCTGCACATAGTACAACGTTCCAATTTTCAGCTTATTCATCGAGATTTTTGTTGCATTTGACGAAACCTTTTTGGCAGATTTCATATTCGGATTCGTGGAATAGCGGACCTGATAACCCTTTGCCCCGCTTATTTTTTTCACACTGACCTGTATTTTTCTTCCAGACAGATTCTTCACATTTGTAATGGAGGTATCTGCCACCTTTACCTTAGTCCACTTTGCATAAATGGTTATATTTTTGGTTACCTTATTCTTAAAATTCCACTTATTCTTATAATTTTTTTCTTTATACCATCCTGCAAATTTATAATTTTTACGCTGTGGGTCGGAAGGCTTTTTCAACTGCTCTCCAGGCCAAATTTTCTGAGAAGAAGATTTTTTGCCTCCCATGGCATCAAATTTCACCGTATACATCTTGCCCTTGACCGTCTGGGAACTGATTTCACTATCCCATTTTCCATCCGATATCGCCACTGCTTTGACCGTCACATTATCGGTAATCTGAAAAGCTCCTTGATACTGATAACTTCTAGTAAAGGATGCCGAAGGCTCCTTCCCATCTATCGTATAATAGATGATTGCATCCTCTGTATTGGATTTCAGAGTGACAGAAACGCCATCCTTGGTCTTCTTCTGTTTGATAACAGGAGTTGCAGACACTTCACTTGGCATATATGCCACCCCCACTTGTGTGACAGTGGAACCAAAATCTTTGCTACTTTTTGGAGTGAGTCCATGATACATCGATTCTTTCTCATGGCTTTTTTGTCTATCCAGCTCTCCAATAAGCCTAGATTCACTGACTCCAAAATATGTGTACTGCTTACTCATACCATATCTTCCGTCCAAATCATCCCAAGTCAAATCCATACAATACCAGGAATCATTCAGACAAATCATATTCCAAGCATGGGTACTGCTTGTTATCCCAAATGTATCAATTCCCACACCATTCATCAAAATCTCAAATGCTTTTGTATATCCAGCACATACCGTATAATCATCACAAAAAACACTATATGCACTCTGATGAAAAGGTGTAAAGGGCCTTGAAGATCCCATGGCAAATCCTGGATCATACAATACTTTCTCAATGATCAAATCATGGGCAATTCTTGCCTTTTCTACATCATTGGCACCTTTTTTAATTTTGTTTATCATCGAATCAATCTGTGTCTTTACTTTTGCTGTTTTATTCTTTCTTACGGTGCCTTTCACAAAATCATCGTAAATAATGGGATACACTGTGTTCTTATATGTCTCAAACAAATATCCATTGCCAAGAAAATAATATTGTGGATTGGAATAGGTAAACATCAAATACAGGCTGCGCACCTGGGTGATGGATAATCCCAATGTGCCATAATTAATCTCTCCAATAACATATGCACTGCCATCGCTGTAATTCACCAGAGTTGCATCTACTGTGGTAGTCAAATATTTCCTTCCAAGCTCATCCATCATATTCCAGAACTTCCGTTCCTTGTTATTTAATTGATTATAGATATAATTTGAGGAATAGATATCCCAAGAAGAATCGTATTTCTGTGAACCATAAGTGGTAAAATACCACTGAATCTGTCCATTCTGTGCTGTTTTACGGTCCTCCAAAGGAAGTTTGATCCCATTCGCAGTTTTACTTGAAATTTCTATCTCTTGTGGAAGCTGAAATCCACCCAAGGGATAGATGTCTTCTTGTTGTATATTAGATTCGACAGACTCCTGCGGGGCCTGGACCATCTCTTTGGATTCGCTATCTTTCTTTTCCTCTTCTTTGGGAACCTCTACAATCGCTTCTGGTTCCAACGGCAGTTCTGGAACTTCCATATTGCTTGGAGGCGGTTCTATGGGCGTACTATCTGGTTGCATTTCAGATTCAGGCTCCCTTGACAGCTCCACATCGTAAAATTCATCCTGCTCTTCCTCTGAGATAGCTGGAAATTCTTCGATTATATGTTCATATGACGACTCTTTGTCTTCGGGCTCTTGTTCTGTGTTAGAATCTACCTCTGCTGCAACAAGAACTGGCGCTTGCACAGATTCTGATTGGGCAGCTTCCACTGGAAACTCAGACAAAAGCATCATTGCTGTCAGCAAAAAAGCTAACATTCGCTTTCTCATAAGTATACCTCCCTATCTTACTGCTTACTTCTAACATATTCCTCAATGCCGCTCCAGACCCTATCTTTTTCAGACAAAATCAAATCTTCCACTGTCATTCCTTCTGGAATTGGCCATTCTACGCCTATTTTTTCATCATTCCACAAGAGTCCTCCCTCATCATTGGGATGATAAAAATCTGTCACCTTATAACAAAATTCAGCATACTCAGATAAAACTAAGAATCCATGTGCAAATCCCTTAGGGATAAAGAACTGTTTTTTATTTTCTTCTGATAATACAACGCCAAACCATTTTCCAAAAGTCTTTGACCCTTCCCGCAAATCCACGGCAACATCAAAAACTTCCCCTTTGACTACTCGCACCAATTTATCCTGAGGATAGTTAATCTGAAAATGAAGTCCCCGCAGCACTCCCTTCCTGGAAGCAGACTGATTGTCCTGCACAAACTGACAATCTATACCAGCCTCTTTAAAATCATTGTAATTATAGGTCTCCATAAAATAACCACGTTGATCTCCAAATACGGTAGGCTCCACCACCTTAAGTCCCTGAATGTCATTACAGTTATCCGTCACTTTAATCTTTCCCATCCCATTTCATCTCCTTTTAAATCTCCTTTGTATACAAACATTTCATCATATCTTAACAGCTCTTATTCTGCTTTCGTCTGATGTATACAAACATTTCTTCGTTCCTCTACAGATCATATATTACACTTGGATGCTCTTATCTGCTTACAAACCTTCTACAATCTCCATCAAATATTGTCCATATTCTGTCTTCATCAACGGTTCTGCCAACTTTTTCAACTGCTCTTTATTGATAAAACCACTCTTATAGGCAATTTCTTCTATACAAGAAATATATAATCCCTGGCGTTTTTGAAAGGCAGATACAAAATCTGCTGCTGCCAAAAGCATATCATGGTTTCCCGTATCTAACCAGGCAAATCCCCTTCCTAAAGTTTCAACCTTTAGATTCCCTCGCTTTAGGTATTCATTATTGACACTGGTAATTTCTATCTCTCCTCTGACAGAAGGCTTGACATTTTTGGCAATCTCCACCACATCATTATCGTAAAAATACAAACCTGGCACTGCATAATTGGATCTGGGATGTTCTGGCTTCTCCTCAATGGAAACTGCCATCCCATCCGAATCAAACTCCACCACACCATACTCTCTTGGATCTCTGACATAATAGCCAAATATCGTGGCACCTGGCTGGCTGTCCGTTCTTGCTGCTACCTGTTTCAACACCCTGGAAAAACTTTGTCCATAGAAAATATTGTCTCCCAGCACCAACGCCACTGCCTCCGATCCAATAAATTCTTCTCCGATAATAAATGCATCTGCAAGTCCTCTCGGTTCCTTTTGCTCAGCGTAGGCAAAACGCATACCAAGCTGACTTCCGTCTTCCAATAAGTCCTGAAAAACTGGAAGATCTCTTGGAGTGGAAATAATCAAAACCTCTTGAATTCCTGCCAGCATCAAAGTGGACAAGGGATAATAAATCATGGGTTTATCATATACTGGCATAATCTGCTTTGAAATCGCTTTCGTCAATGGATACAATCTTGTACCGGAACCTCCGGCTAAAATAATACCTTTCATGGATCAACCTCCAAACACCTCAGTTTTTTATTTTATGGAATTAGGGTGTCAAAAGGGTGCACTGCACCCGCTCTATCCCATATATTGATGTGCAAATTGATTTGCAATAGCAACATATGGGATGAGCGTAGCACCAAAGGTGCTTTTGACACCCTAATCTTTATGACACATCACTCTTTTCTTGCATACACACTTCTCTCTGCTGTCATATCTACCAGGGAATAACCAGCCTGATCCAGATATGCGTCCATCTGATAAGCCGACATTGTTACAATATAATCCACCTTCTTCTTCTCCAAGGCCTTAGTCAGCATCTCCTGTTCATCCTTCATGCCAAAATTCACAGCATGGATCATAGCTTTCTCCCATTTATATTTTTTGGCATTCTCATACCCTTCTGGATCATTGTGATACTGATAAGCGTCCCGACTGATTCCCCACACCAAATCAGGTGCACAAAATCTCGACCACATTTGGCAGTCACGATCAAATATGACAACTGGGCGCTCCATGGTTTTATCTTCATTAATAATTCTGCAAACCTGAATCACCTCTTTGGGCACATTGGAAACATTCTCTGGAATCCGTATCGTTCCCTCTGTGACAAAGCTGTTTTTCCCGCCCCAAAAAAGGCAGAATACTAACACCAGGACCAAAGCCTGTTCCCAACGCTTTTCTCTCTCTGTAATTGCCTTCGTTCCCGCCCAGGCAATCACTGGCAAAACGGGAATTGCCCAGAGAAAACGGTAATATGTGGCAGTCCCAACCACCTTTCCCACAAGATTCATGGATAAGTCATTAAACACAAATAAAAAACTCAATACAAAAAGAAAGAAAAATCGTTTCCGTTCCTCCTCCCTGCCATGACAAAATCCATAAATTACACTGGCAAGAAAGAGCGCTAAGAACGATGTGACCCCCCCATAAACCTGAAATGTCTGCAAAATACCTTCTACATTGTACATATCATTTCCTCTGTCTTAAACTCTTCCGTTCTTATTTATTGATGAATGAAAATCTCTAATCCGCGAGTATACAGAAAATACACTAGTAAATAAATGCTGTTTGGCACCGCACAACAAATTCCTCTCCCAAGGATTGTCCAAGATTTTCTTGCCATTGACTCTGCCATCGACACAATTACAACCATCGCTGGAACAATCAGAAGTGAGGACATAGACACGGGAACACTGGAAAAACACACAACAAACATTATAGCCCAGGCTTCCCGATTCTGAGATTGTTCCCAAATACGAAGAGCAGCATAAAATACGGCTGGAATAATCACATTTGCACAGAATCCTTTGGCTTCATAGCCGCGAATTACCAAAAAATCAGAGACAGAATACATGGTTTGAAATCCCAAATGCATCACAAACACCAGACCTATCAAAACCAGCGCTTTGCGCTCTGAATCAGGAAACAGGCGTCTTCCCATTGCAAACAAAATCAATCCATGTATCAAAATACAAACAGTTCCTAAGACATATTTCTGTACCATTACGCCGCTTACGGCCGTTAGTTTACATAAAACAGCAGAATGCATATAAAAAGCTGACAGGGCATATCTTAAATCCAACACTTGTTCCGCCACACCAGAAGCCCCATTATACTGATACATAGAATCTGTATATACTGTCGTATCTATCGTTCCTATATAATAGGTGGTATCCCAGCCCATATATTGTTGCGTCCCTTGGAACCAACAGACAAACAATACCAAAAGAAATACGACTGCAAACAAGAGCCCTTTGATCCTCCACAATCCCGCAAGGATGTTCCGCACCAATGTCCCAAAAAGCCCTCTCGCTGTGAAAAGCACAAATAAATTTACAATTCCAAGGGCTACCAACCAAAGCCACACTAGCTCATGAAAAGGTCTCTGTATTAAGATAAGAGGCAATGCTACCACCTGAAATAATCCAAAATACACAAAAAATCCAACGATCCCTGTCTCATAGCTTTTCAGTTCCAATCGAAAAAGTTTACAGGCCAAGACGCCAAATATGCCCCATTCGATCCCCAAAAGAAGTAACAGCAGAAAACACCATGCAAGCGCAACCATAATTTCTCTCCTAATGTGATTCGAGTGTCAAAAGGGTGCGCTGCACCCGCTCTATACCATATATTAATGTGCAAATTGATTTGCAACGGCAATATATGGTATGAGCGTAGCACCAAAAGTGCTTTTGACACCCTAATCCTAATGTCTAATACACGAATACAGCAAATATTAAATCATTAATATTCGCTGTATCCATCTGAACTTGCTCTATTATAGCATTTTCTCACAATAATTGCAAATTTATCCACTTTTGTAATTCCAAATTCTGGATTGCAGTTTTCAAACTTACCACGCCCAAACTACAACCAATATAGCACCCAATGAGAGCTTCTCACTTCCGATACATTCGATTGAGCCTGCTTTTGTGATAGCCAGGCACAAGTTTCTTCCAGGAAGAGATTCCGATCAGCTTCAGATAACGCTTGGTATACCGCAAAGACTGGGAGGTATCCATATATTTATATACTGCAAACGCCTCTTTCCCTTTAATTCCCATACTAAGTCCCTGAGCAACCTCCACTGGATGATCGTAATAGCTCCTGATAATAAAGGCATCTATCATAGGATTGCAAGCTGCGATATAATAGCTGCCTGCAATTGCTGCTGCCTGATTCGCCTGCCCCCAAGTGGAAGAATATCCCTGCTCTGACAAGATAATCCGCACAGAAGTTCCATAGTGCTTCTTCATATAATTCGTCAAGACATGTAGATTTTTCATCGTGATAAACGGTGTACTGGTCTTATTGGTAATTCCAAAGCCATCCCAAAAGTTAGTATATGTCAACGGGGACGAATAGGCATGGTATGCAAGATTCCATTTGATTCCTTTTTCAATCTTACTCAAATGCCTTTGAAACGTACCAATTGTATGTTTTGCACTGTAGCCTCCAGCAACGGCGGTATTCCACAAATTGTCTGTACAGACAAACACACGTGCATTGGAATACTGACTGCGAACTGCATAATAAAGTGCGCGAAATGCATAGGCATATGTCTTGAAATAGGTACGCTCAGACATATTCCCAGCATAATTCCACCCTCTTGGATTATTTACCTCATTGCCCAAAATCCAGTTGGAGATATAACAATCTTTGGTTCCAAAAATACTGCCCAGGTAGGAAAAGATCGCTTCCATCTTCTCCCTTGCGGAATTCTGATACACATTCCATGTATAATAGGGCGCCGCATCTTTGACTCTTGCTTTGGGCGCAATCAGATCCGTCCATCCATCCACCCAATTCAGCATGACCTGACCTGTGACGTTGATCCCCCTACGGTTACATTCAGATACAATCTGACGATAATTGTCCATTCTGTTAAAATAATAAGTCTTCCCATTGTATTGATAGGGAACTTTCCCATTATTGCACACCATATAGACTGTGATATTCAAAAAATTATTCTTTGCCCCACAGTCAACGATCTCACTCATATTATTGTAAAACTGCATTCCCTTTTTTGTCTTTCCAAGCTTATACTTAGACTTATTCGTTGCCGCTTTTTCTGCATTTTTCACATAAGAAGGACTGCTGATTAGTCGAAATTTTCCCTTCTTTTTCACCGCAATGCCATACATTGAAACTGCATATCCCTGATTTTCCTTCGTTTTTAAAGAAAAATGGATTTTTTTCTTTTTATAAATACTCTTTGCCATCTTATAAGGAGTTCCATTGAGTGGATTCACATACACCAAATAGTAACGATCATCATCACTGGCAATCCGATTTTTCACTGTGGCACTGACTCCCACCTTACCAGCCCCAGTAGCCCTACATCCTGTGATTTTTGCTGAATCCTTTCTGGGATTTCGAGTACATCTCACCCATTTAGCATAGTACGTCCTATTTCCAATGCTCCCCTGCTTCAACTCACTGACACGTCGTTTCAAGCTTTTATCCTTATACCATCCATCAAAATCATATCCTTTTCGCACTGGAATCGGCAATGTATATTGTTTGGAATTAATGTTATAAGTCTTTCTCGCTGATTTCGATAGCTTTCCGTTCCTGGTATGATATGTAATGTTATACTGTTTCGGTTTCCATTTGGCATACAAAATTACTGTGCCATTATTCACCGTAGTAAGATCACTCACTTTTGAACCATTGGGATAAGTTTTTCCTTTACCATCTTTTTGGGTATTCCAGCCCACAAAGCTATAGGCCTTCCGCTTAAAATGATTGGTCCGAAGCTTACTCGGCGTTCCATACACATGACTGCTGTTTCCAACCGTTCCACCATTTGCGCCATTGCCATCATATTTTACATGGTATGGATTTCCTTTCCACATGGCAAACAGGATCACCGTACTCCCGCTGCCCTGATCCTGAAAATTTACTTCTTCTTTATCTTTGTATGTGACACCCTTTCCATCTTTTTGGGTATTCCAGCCCACAAAAGTATATCCAGGATTTGTATACTGATTCCGGTGAAGCCTTTTCACTTTCCCACAGACCACGGTCTGATCTCTCATCTTGCCTGTACCACCATTGGCATCAAATCGCACCTTATAGCGACCACGTTTCCATACGGCCTTAAGCGTAACTACAGCCCCATCCTGATCTGTCAAATTTTTTACATAGCTTCCCTCCTGATAAAATCCTACATCTTTTTGTCTCCAACCCCAGAATGAATGCTCCGGTTTCTGCCCGACCTTCGTTGGCAACAATTCTTCTTTATCATATGTAAAAATACGCTCTGGTATCTCTTCCCCTGAACCCCCATTTAAATCAAACTGCACACGATAGGTGATGGGACTCCAGGACGCAAGCAAAGCAATATCGCTGGTCACAGGTTGATCAAATTTATAATATCCGCCAGTCTCATCCAACCATCCTCGAAACAGATATCCCTTTTTCACGATCTCTGGCACTGCACCAGAGTCTGGCAATTCCCCCTCCTGAACCTGCATGGAAAGACTAGTTTCTCCCTCCAACGTGGTTCCTCCTGCCAAGTTAAAACATATCGTGTACTCCTTGTTTTCCTGTACCTGGTCTTCTTGAGGCAATTGAGGCTCTTCGGGAACCTCTGTGTCTTGCCCATTCTGTGGAACATCCAAATCTTCTTGGTCCTGTTCCTTCTGCTGTGTGTCCTGGATGTCTGCGGCAAAACTACGCATTGCCTCCACAGGAAATAACATCAGCACTGCCAACAAGATACATAGTATTCTCTTATTCATAATTCTTCCTTTTCTCTTTCGCCTTTCAAACAATATAAGTCATGTTTCATTATACTATTAGGTTTTTATGAAAACAAGAATCCTACATTGTCGTTTTTGTAAAAAATATCTTAAGATTTTACTAAGGAAGAATTTTTCCACCTTGCTCCCGTTATACTGTAACTACAGTCAATGATCTTTCTGTCTGTTTCTCGTTATACATTGACTACAGTCAATGATTTTTCTGTCTGCTTCTCGTTATACATTGACTACGTCAATGATTTTTCCACCTGGCTCTCGTAATAAATAATTACAGACAATGCTGGCTCAGGGAATAAATGGAATACAACAACAAGATTCCCATCACAGCCATAACTTTCTCTGTAAAATATTTGATCTGATTTTGAAGACCTTTTTGGCTGATCGCCGCAAAGAAAACCGGAAGCGCAGCGATAAAATAACGTCCCTGGATTCCCTGGGCCACCAGCGCTCCCACCTCATTCAGACTTCCGTCTCCAATATAGATCCCCATAACCACTCCCAGACAGGTAAAAAGAAATGCCGCCAGACACAGCCACTGATCCTTGGTCCTGATTCTTTCACACGCCCCATTTCGATCCAGACTGCCCACAAACATTGCAAACATGGGCATTAGATAAATTAACGGCCCCAACTGAAAATTCAGATTTCCCAACGTATTCAACCAGAGCATCCAATCATTGAATTTATTTAGAAATGTGGTAATCAACATTTGTAATATAAACTTCGGGTGCTCCAAAAGATACTGCATCTGTGTCATACCTTCCGCCCCTGCGGATGCCTGGTTCCCAGACACAATAGAAGCTGCACGTAACACTCCGATGCCTCCTAGCACCACCAGCGGGATTAAGCCCACTGCAAAACACTTCCAATATTCCTTTTTCCCTCCAAATTTTTTCATAGGAATCAAAAATACCAAAAGTCCAAGACAGACATACACATATTTACACAGAAATATGACGGACAGAATCAAAGACAACTTCAACACATCTTTCTTGGCAAGCTCTTCTCTCTCTCCATAAGCATACGAAAAACACATAGCTATAAAGAGAAAACAGAAACCATTCAGCATCGCGTCAGGGGAGTCTGAAGCTGCCTGGTAAATTGTGATAGGAAACAGTCCGATAACCGCCATAATATTTTTAAATACGGGTGTAATACGCAATGCCAAATAGGCTAGGAACAAGAAAACCAACAAATTGCAAATCCGTGATAATACCACACCCCCATACACACTCATAGAAAAGACTCTCGACAAAAACAGTCCAAGGGCCTGTGGATAATAAAACAGTGAGGATGGCACATCTGCAAGCTTCATCTCGATACATTTGGATGATGCCTTTACGGACTTTAAATATTGAATATATTCCCCGCCTTCACCTGTATCTGGCTCA
This sequence comes from uncultured Lachnospiraceae bacterium, assembly GCA_910580015.1. Taxonomy (GTDB): domain Bacteria; phylum Bacillota; class Clostridia; order Lachnospirales; family Lachnospiraceae; genus Petralouisia. The sequence goes on along the minus strand of CAJTVT010000015.1, from coordinate 21,992 downwards.
ATAATATGGTAACCAAATTCATTTATATTCTTGGGAACCAACGCAATCCCTTCCTGGTGGGACAAAGACAACACTGGGCTGGCCACATTTCCATACGATACGTCAGTTGCCCACAGATAGTGCATCCATCCGTCACATTCCTGAAAAGGTGGGTTCACACATGCCATGACAATTCCAAAACACAGAGCCAAAACCAGAAAGAAATTTGCCGGACCCTGCTGTCCAAACTTTCTGTAATTATCTTTTATCTTCTGCCAACTTCCTGACATATCTCCTCTGAACCCTTTCTATCTGTCTTTGTACATATCCTCGTAATATTTCTGGTAATCACCGCTGGTAACGTTTTTCATCCAATCTTCATGTTCAAAATACCAGGCAATCGTCTTGCGGATTCCATCTCGGAACATGGTCTCTGGCTCCCAGCCAATCTCCGCCTTAATCTTATCTGGCGCAATGGCATACCTTCTATCGTGACCCTTGCGATCCTCTACATATGTGATCAGATCTTTGCTTACCAGCTTCCTTCTAGGATCTCCCTCAGGAAGCATCTCCAAAAGAACCTCAATAATGGTATTTACAATCTCAATATTCTGCTTTTCATTATGTCCGCCGATATTATAAGTCTCTCCAAGCTTTCCATTTTCCTGCACCATATCAATTCCCTTTGCATGGTCATCCACATACAGCCAGTCACGGACATTCTTCCCGTCTCCATAGATCGGCAGATTCTTTCCCTGAAGGGCATTGTTGATCATCAGTGGAATCAATTTTTCTGGAAATTGGTAAGGACCATAATTATTGGAACAGTTTGTAATATTGGCTGGAAAATGGTAAGTATCAATATAAGATTTCACAAGAAAATCCGAGCTGGCTTTGCTGGCAGAATAGGGACTGTGTGGATCATATGGAGTCGTCTCATAGAAATAAGCTCCTTCCTCCTCCAGAGAACCATATACTTCGTCTGTGGACACATGAAGGAATTTCTTTCCCTCTTGAAAACTTCCATCCTCCAGCTCCCAGGCTTCTTTTGCACAATTTAACATCACTGCTGTTCCAAGCACATTCGTCTGCACAAACACTTCTGGATTTTTGATACTCCGGTCCACATGGCTCTCCGCTGCAAAATGCACCACCCGATCGATGTCATTTTCTGCAAAAATTTTGCTGATGGCCTTTTTATCACAGATATCCGCCTTGATAAATGTGTAATTTTCACGCCCTTCCAAATCCTTTAAATTCTCCAGATTTCCAGCATACGTCAGTTTGTCCACATTGATAATCCTGATTTCATTGTCATATTTGCGGAACATGTAATAAATATAATTGGTTCCGATAAATCCTGCTCCTCCGGTTACTAAATAAGTTCTCATAGAAAATTTCCTCCTTTATTCATCAATATTTTGCCCTATTTTGGTACAAAATACCCTTATCATTCTCATATATTATCTCAAAACTGTCAAAATAATCCTTATGATTCTCGTAAATTAAAGTATCTTTAAAAACAGCGAAAATCTCTGCCGTCCCGCTCTCCAGTTTCTGCTGTACTTCTTTAAATTTATACCACCATTCGTAATACTCGGAACAATCATTTCCTGTGATCGCCTCATACCAAAAACACTTCTCATATTTTTCCTCGGAAGATATCAGCGGCACATTTCCTTTTTCGCCCAGTTCGTCCACCACATAACGGCAGATATCCATATATTCATCTGGAAACGTACTGCCTGTGATTGCCAGATAGGATCGGTTAAAATCATAGAGCGCAAAAAATTCCTCTGCCCGATACTCCTCCTGAAAATTTGCCTTGCTTAAAACAACTAACTGCTCCAATTTTCCATAATGCATCACAAACAAAAACAGACACATACATGCATAACCTGCCAAAAGTTCCCACTGTTTCTCTATCAGTTTTGCAATCCCCTGTATCGTCAATGCGAATGTAAAAAACCACAACGGATAATAAAATTTATAAAAATAATAGCCAGAAACCTTCTTTAACGCTGCAAGGAAAAATAATACCAGCACAAACATACACACGGTTCCAAAATAAATCATGTTTTCATCTGCTTTTTTCTTGCGTATGGAATGGATCACCATATAGGCCACAATTGGAATCACAAGCAAGAAATTCACATACAGCTCCCGATAAATACCCCCATCAATGGAGATTACCTCTGTAGCGGACATCCCTTCTTTGCTTAAAAATTCAAAATAACAATAGTAAATGGCCAAAAGCGTAGGAAGCAGAAAAACTTTAAACGCCAAACATATATTTGCTTTTGTCACAAGCTTTCCCTCATCTTTTACAATCGCTGCAAGACCAAGAAATGCTGCGATAAACGCCATCGGACCGATCAGCATATAACACATAACCGTCCCATTACAACACAACATCAGCCCAAACAACAGGTACTGCCGATTCACCTCCTTGTTCCGATACATCCGCAGTAATAACGCGGCAGCCCCAATGAGCATCACACCTAACGCCCAATAATAGAAAGAGAACAGATAACTTAACATTGGGTAACCAGCCGCATAGAAAATACACATTATAATTCCAATCACCTTCATACGCCAGTTTCGAATATATTCTCGGCAATATTGGAAAAAGAAAATGATTTCAATCGCAAACAGCGCTGCATCCACAATGATAAAAATCTTATAAAAATCATAGATTGGAACGACTGGCATAAAAACTTCCAGGATCATCCCCAACTGGAATGGCGCGAAGTACATGACTGGAAGCTTTTGAGACAGCACAAGGGAGACAGCATTTTTCAAATGAACTGCCGCGTCGCTGTTGATAAAATACAGGTCCAAATCGGGTCCAGCTTTTTTGTATATGATAATCGCAACTACCAAAAATATTGTGACAGAAAACAGAATGTCCAAAAGAGACCAATCGTATTTTTGTATTTTGCGTTCCTGATGAATCTTCACCGCCAACAACGCTGCCGACACAAGATACACCAACCCGATACTGTAAATATTAACAGGAATATGTACGATATTGATTACTCCTGCCACAAGCCCACCCCAGCACATCTCTGCAAGCAGCGCCAAAATCAGCCACATCACGCCGTTTAACTTTTTTTCACTCTTTGGAAGCAAAAAAATTGCTGCAAATAACGCGAAAAATCCTGTCACGTATAAAATAGACGCTACCATTGAACCATTCATTTTTTCATCCTCCTGTACTTCCCTTCTTTATCTGCTGGCAGAATTTGTGCTTTTCTTTTGCAGACGAGCGATCGGCAATTCCACCAAACGATATAGTAAATACCCACACAAAACAGCAATCGGAAGTGTTAGCAGAAAATTGAGCCATGGCTCCATTTTGCCTCCAAACTGCATACAGATCACCTGCTGAATGGGCCAGCCACACAGATAGATCCCGTAAGATATTTCTCCATATCTGGCAAAATTACTGAATTTATATCGAGTTCCATATCCAATATACATCAAAAGATAAGGAAGAAAAACATAAATTACAACATCCAAAAATCCCCTCCAGGTAAAAAATACCAATGCGCACAAACACAACAAAGCCCCCTGCCAATACAGTCGTATTTTATCCCGATACACATAGTACAACATACCTGCATAAAACAATCCCGCAGGACGTAACGCAGACACAAGTAGTCCCTGGGGATCTAGTATCAGCTTTAATCCGATCATCCCTGCCGCAAACAGTGGGATGGTCCATTTCATCCACTTTTCATTCAAAAGCCCAATGCCCCAGATCAGAAAACACATGATATAACAAAGAAATTCAATCGGAAGAGTCCATAATGGTCCGTTTACTGTCTGCCCGTAAATGTTTCCCTCAAATACGCCTGGCAGATTATGTGTCAATACCATAATAGAATTTAAAAGATACTGGTAGGTGCCTTTCTGTGAAAAATACTCTCCCAGAGAATATGTTGTCAGACATGGCCCAGCCAAAAATGAAAGAAAAAAGGTTACTGCAATCAGGCATGGAAAAAGTCTGAATACCCTTGCCTTAAAATAGGCGCCTGCTGTTTGCAGTCTCTCAGCGCTTTTCGCAATTAGAAATCCTCCATACAAAAAGAAAATACAGACAGCCAGATTCCCAAAATGAATTTGACCTCCTGTTATCCTCCCCAGCAAATCCATATGGCCTTCTCCCATACTGATAGGATATGCATGGCACAATATCACAAGCAACGCCGCACAAAAACGGATAAGATCCAGATTATTGTTACGGTCTGCCGATACTTCCTTCAGTGTCATTTTTTTCTCCTCTATCATAATTCATTACTTCTCTCACTTGTAGCATAGACCCTGTTGAGGAGTTTTGCAATGGGCCTGGGCCAGAATCTGCAAAAAATCTCAAGATCCTCTTTCTGTCGGATATTCTCACTCAAATTAAAGGTTGTAGTGGAACCTGGATGGATCCGATGTGCCATAAGCTGTTTCGGGACACAGATAAAAGCTCCCTTTTTTTCTGCCAGTTCTACCATAGCTTTATAATCACAGCTATTTTGAAAGTTAGTATCAAAGGGACGTTCTCCCACTTTATCCTTCACATAAGTTACTGCGGGACAACAAATTGGATCGCCAATCGACAGCATCAAACGCCGTACAAAACGGTTTCCATAAAAAACTTTTTTGGTCATAGGCGCATTCATCATCCGCTTAATCCGCATAAGCTTGTTAGACATCACTTTCTGATCGATTCGAAACTCATAATAATCCGAATAGATAATAATAGCATCCTCTCTCAAATTCGCATGGCGAATTATTTCCTGTGCATATTCTGGCTCATAGAAATCATCCTGGTGGGCCATGGTAATCAATTTGGTTTTCGCCTGTTGATAACCATAATTCCAATCTCCTGCCAATCCCCTTATGCCACTGTCATTGATATACAGCACAATCCCATACTTTTCACAGATATTTTCTAAAAATTCATTGGGCGTGGAGGTGGACATAATAATATTTACAGGCACTGTCTGATTTCGCAGTGATAATATGGTCTCTTCAATATAAGGACTTTCCTTATAAGCACAGATCACAAAGGTATGGTCCCTGCTGGTATAATGCGCCTTCCCTTTATGAGTTCCCATAGATGTATCATTCATGATTTTTTTCTCCTTTTTCCAACAATGCAATCTTCTGGGTAAGAGAGCGGATATTATCCGACATCTTAGATATCGCAACCGTCAGCGTATAGATTATCACAAGGGAAAAACAAAATCCACAGAAAAATATCATATTAATCGGCGTTGTTATTCCCAGGAAATCGGCAATTACGATCAACAGTTTCGGAAAACATGTCAGTATAATCAATGCCACAATCAGGACAAACCAGGACAATGTATACTTTAAATCCAGCTTTCTGTGTTTAATCTGTATCACTATCCCAATCAAAATACAAAACAATATAACTAATAATATAATCTGCAATCTTAGACTCATATCTGCTCCTTACCGATACCTTCTCAAGCTTTCCACCAAAATCGCCAGCGTCACCTTTATCATATAGTAGATGGATTTCAAACTTCCTATGGAGGAGGTTCCTCCCTGGCGTTCACGCATCACCACTGGCATTTCTTTTACAATCTTTTTATTTTTGAGTACAGCAACCACGCTCTCTGGTTCTGGATAATCCTTTGGATAATCGTTGGCAAAAATCTTAATCACGCTGCGGTTAATCATACGCAGTCCTGATGTCGGATCTGTAATGGTTGTCCCTGTTAATAATTTGATCAATCTGGTAAAATACACGATTCCCACTCTTCGAATGAACGAGGACTGAAACCCTTCTTTTTCGATAAAACGAGAACCGATCAGCATATCCGCCTTCTCTTTCTGCAAAGTGTCTGCCATCTGTATCAAAAACGCTGCATCGTGTTGTCCGTCTCCATCAAACTGAACTGCGATATCATATCCATTTTCGTAGGCATATCGATAACCAGTCTGAACGGCTCCGCCAATTCCCAAGTTGATCGGAAGATTGATCAGATGAAACCCATTTTTCTCACAGATTTCTTTCGTATGGTCCGTAGAACAGTCATTGATAATCACATAATCAAATCCCTGTGCACACTTTTGAATATCCTTGATTGTCCGTTCAATACATTCACTCTCATTATAAGCTGGTATTATTATTAATTTTTTCATCCTTCGCCACTTGCCCTTTTTATTCTTGATTTTCTTGCTGACAACTCACACCCAATGATCATAAACAAGATATATAATCCCATCACAATGATCTGAACCAGGCTTACTCCATTTTTATTATAACGCTCTATCAATGGTTCTGCCAGCAAAAGACAAAGGACAAAATCCACAGCCATCCCAGCAACCAAAAATCCAATTTTGCGCAGGGCTATGAGAATCGCCGAGATTATCCAAATCACTGCTGTAAAAATGGTACACCATACAATGGGCAAAAATAAATCATAATATTTTAGAATGTCTGCTCCATATAAGATCTCAAGCCCCAATTTCCCAAAAATAAATACACCCAGATTGACGATCACGCACATACCAATCAGCACCAGGTACAGACTATGCAACGCTTTTCGAAATCTCTCTCTCTCCCCCGAAAAATAAATTTGGGTAAATCTGGGCAGAAATGGATTAAACACAACAGATGCGAAAACCTGTACCACCACAGCCAGATTTGCCATAGCAGAGTAGATTCCAAGCTCTGCCTGTCCATATTGCTGCTCTAATACCTTTTTGGGGATTAGGTTTTCCAGACTCAGCAAAAAGGTAAAGACCACAATGGGGAGGCATGTTTTCAGTAGCTTCCATACTTTTGCCCGAAAAACGGGAGTAAATTTTTCGAGTCCTCCTGTCTTTCTAGTATCATAAAAAAGCGCTGCTGCAAGGTTTCCCAAAGCCATCACACACAAGGTAAGTAGTAAATTACCCGTAAAATACAAGCCACCAGAAAATATGACCAGTGTAATGATTCCCCGCAGAAAATAAGATTTTCCGATGTAATCATATTTCTCATATTTCTGATCTACCCCGTGTAGAACATCCACCCATCCTTCTGCCACACGCACCAGCATAAATGCATCAATACACAGCATCTGCTCCCAGGAATTGTGATAAACGGCTGTAACAACACAACAAAAAAAGGCTGCAATACAAGTAATCACTCTGCTGCCAACGTACTCATCCGTGCTGTATTCTCCTTTAAGATCTGATACTTGATAATTACGCATACTGAAAAGGGAGATAGCGGAAAAACTGCTGCTGGTAGTCATTGCCAGAGACAGTATTCCTCCCGCTTCATAGGAAGCCCCCCGTATGACTATCGCTGTCAATAGCCATTGGCATACGCTGTAAAAAACGCTTCCACATGTGTTCCACAATACATTTTTTCTCATATGCTCTGTCTGTTCCATCATTTTAAAACCTCGTAACTGCAAAAGCAAACATTTTTAGTACATGCAGCCGAATCGTCTGTACAAATACCCAGATCGCAGTGCGATGCACAAATGGCAGCTCCTTTTCCTTTTTAAAACCAACATAAGGATTTTTCGCATAACCTGGAAAGTACGTCAAAATCTCCCTCCTGGCAAAGTCAGACAGAATCCAAATATCTTCCCTCTTGGCTTTTCTGCAAAAGAAAAACAAAAATCCCGCAAAAAAATGAAGTACCTCAAATTCAAACCTATCTCTGGCCTCCGCGTCTTTTGGCATCGTATCGCGTATTGTAGCCTCCATTTTATCAAACGGAAAACGACTGCATTTCACTTTGGAAGAAGACATGGTGCTGGATTCGTGCTGTACATAATTATAACCAATATAGGAAATTGCTTTCACATTTTTTCCTTTAAATTTCGTTTCCAAAGAAAATGGAACATCTTCATAGATCTTACCGCCTTCAGGAAACTGAAACTGATTTCTAATGATAAAATCACGAAGAAACAGCTTAGCCCAGACTACAAACATACCTGGTCTTCCATAATCTGTCACTTCTCCAAAGGAAGATACACAAGTCGTCTGTAACACGGTGCCATCTGGCTTCACTGTGCGGTAGCCGCTGGTCACTACCTCGGAATCGTAATGCCTGGCCGTCTGATACATCTGCTGCAAATAATCTGGCTCCACGTAATCATCACTGTCCAGAAAGGCAATATAGTTTCCTTGCGCCTGAAGAACGCCAAAATTCCTGGCCGCAGCCTGTCCTGCATTTTCTCTGGAATATAGGCGTATCTTCAAATTATGCGTCTTTTGGTACTCCTCAATCAACTCTTTGGTCTGATCCGTGCTTCCATCATTGATAAGTATGACCTCAATCTCTTTCATACTCTGGGCTTCCAGGGAATCCAAGCATTTTACAATGAACTTCTCTGAATTGTAAACCGGAATTATCACGGATATTTCAATATTTTCCATCTGTCTCCTCTCATGCAACAGTATGATGTGTGAACAATCGATTTCTTTTATCAAAGCAGGGTTTCCATATATTCATCCAATGCCTTCTCCCAAGACTGCATACGGTAATTCCCTGTAAGCCGGAGCATGTAGTTATCGAGCACGGAATATGCTGGACGCTTCGCTGACTGAGGATTCATCTTTCTATATTCCTCTGTCGTCACATGATTGACTGTCACATTTTTCCCAGCTCTTGCAAAAATGGCGTCTGCAAACTCTGCCCAACTACAAATTCCCTCGCAAGTTGCATGATATACTCCATAGCTTTCGGTAGGTTCTAAATAGTGAATCAGCCTCGCCAATTCTGCTGCTGAAGTTGGAGAACCTAACTGATCTTTTACCACATTCAGTGTATCATGTGTCTCAGAAAGCTTGAGCATGGTTTTTACAAAGTTATGTCCGTCCCCATACAGCCATGCGGTCCGTAGAATAAAATGCTTGTTGGAAAACTCTTTTACAAATGCTTCCCCTGCATACTTTGTCCTGCCATAAGCGCTCACTGGTTCTGGCTTGTCAAATTCTGTAATTGGCTCGCTGGCATCCCCAGAAAACACATAATCTGTAGATACTTGAATGAGTTTTGCATCCACCTTTGTGGCCGCGATACTCAAATTCCGAGCTCCAATTGCATTAATCTGATACGCTAAATCTTCCTGAATTTCACATTTATCTACATTAGTATGGGCAGCACAGTTGATAATCACATCTGGCTTCTCTGTGCATACCAGTGACAATACATCTTCTATTTTCGTGATATCAAGGGCTGTAATCCCTTCACTTTCAGCTACATCTGTCCGAATAAAGAATACATCTTCCTCCCGATATTCCAAATCCAGGGCTCGTCCAAGCTGCCCGTTCGATCCCGTGATCAAAATTTTCTTCATTGCTAATATCATGCTCCTTCCTAAAAAATCAAGGGTGCATGCTGTGCGCAGCACCCTCAATATCTCATCAATTTATGATTCTCCTAACCCACTCTCCACTGCTAAAACTACAGCTTGAAGTGCCTTTTCTTCATCATCCCCTTCGCAAACAAATTCAATGGAATCTCCAGACTTGATACATGCCCCCAGAACGCTCAGTACACTTTTGGCATTCGCCGTTCCTCCTTTAAAATTAAAGGTGATCAAAGCCTGAAATTTCATCGCTTCTTTACACAAAATCCCCGCTGGCCGCAGATGCAATCCAGTTGGATTTTTGATTGTTACTTTCTGACTAACCATTTCTGTTTCCTCCAATACACCATCAAACTACAACATATTTTTTCTGATCAGGTTTGCCAGCTCCTCCGCATCTCTGGTAATTTCCTCCTGATTCTTACCTTCAATCATAACCCGGACCAAAGGTTCTGTACCAGATGGACGGATCAGAACTCTGCCTTCCCCTGCAAATTTCTTCTCCAGTTCCTGAATTGCCTGAGCAATCTCTGGATATTCCATAAAATGCTCCTTCTTATGATTTGGCACCTTGGCATTCACCAATGCCTGCGGCAATACCTCCATGATCTGTGCAAGTTCCGAAAGAGGTTTCCCTGTGCCAACCATCACCTCCAACAGATGAAGAGCGCTAAGCAGACCGTCCCCTGTGGTATTCTCATCTAAAAAGATAATATGCCCAGACTGCTCTCCCCCTATATTATAACCATTTTCTATCATATTTTCCAATACATAGCGGTCACCCACTTTTGTCTGTTCAATATGAATGCCACATTTTTCTCCCATCAAGGTAAAACCTAAATTGCTCATAATGGTTCCCACAATGGTATCTTTTTTCAATTTGTCATGCCGCTTCATATCATTGCCGATAATTGCCATTACTTGATCGCCGTCCACAATGTTTCCCTTTTCATCCACAGCCAGCATACGATCCGCATCCCCGTCAAAGGCGAGCCCTATGTTCGCTTTTTCGTAGACTACTCTGGCCCGCAGCTCATCCATGTGGGTAGAACCACAATTGGCGTTGATATTCGTTCCATCTGGATTCGTATGAATCGCTACCAGATTAGCGCCTAATCCCTTCAAAGTCTCCACCGCAGTATAATGGCAAGCTCCCTCCGCACAGTCAACTACAATCTTTAAACCACTCAAATCCACCGGAATCGTCTTCTTCATAAAGAAAACATATTCCTCTCTGGCATCAAACCGATAACTGATATTTCCAATCCCGGATCCAATCGGCATAGGAACATCTTTCATTCCATTGCGGATTAACGCTTCGATCTCATCTTCCAATTCATCAGAGAGCTTATATCCCTCCCCGTTAAAAAATTTAATTCCATTAAATTCCATAGGATTGTGAGAGGCCGAAATCACCACACCTGCATCCACTTTATGCTTTTTCGTCAAATAGGCGATGGCTGGCGTTGGCATCACTCCCATATACACTGCATTTGCCCCCACAGAGCAAATACCTGCCATAAGCGCATTCGCCAGCATCCCACCGGAAATTCTTGTGTCACAGCCCACAATAATCGTCGGCTGGTGGGCTTTTTCCCTGGTCAAAACATATGCCCCTGCCTGCCCTAATTTCATTGCCAACTCAATTGTAAGCTCTGTTCCTGCTACTCCTCTGACTCCATCTGTTCCAAACATTCTTGCCATAATCTCTTACCTCTGAATTTTATTTTGCCTTTTTCCCAAATTATTTGACCAAAAACTGCCACACAGACTATTTAATCTGATTGGGAATCATCATTATCCGTATTTTCTTCCCCTTCTTCATTGGGTCTGTCGGCCTCATCTTCATCGATTGGTCCCTCTGACATGCCTGGTTCAGGCTCTTCTTCCTGCGCTTCTTTATCTACAATCGTTATCTGTACATTGACTTGACCCACCAGTTCATACTTTTCTCCTGGTAAATTCACAGTCAACGGCTTCGTATAAGTACCTGGTTCCAATCCTGTAACATCTAGAATAGCCTCAATATTTTCCAGCTTTAGAGCATCCATATCTTCTTCCAACGCCCGCACATTGATCGTTACAGTCTCAGCGCTATAGGTCAGTTCATATCGATTCTCCAACCCGGTGATCTTAATGTCTTTTGTGACAAAATTAAATAATTTTGTTGCCTTGCGCTCAATAATCGCTTTCACTGCAACTTGGTTTGCAGTATCATCCACAGGAGAAATTCCCAGCTCTTGCAGATATGGCATGATATCGATCGATACCTCCACATCTTTATTTGCACCGTCAATATTAATCACATCTGCTGGAATGTTAATAGCATTAATGTTATTCAGCACTGCGGCCTCTCCCTTCACCAACACTGTCTCAGGCGCATATTCCACTCCGCGGTATTGGTAACCTGATGCCGGCTCACCACTAACCTGACAGCGAACTGGTATGTTCTTGGTGGCAAGAATTTCTGCCCGAATCGTCACCGTAGACTGGTTGATCTCCAAAAGATCAGAAGAAACCACTAAACCATTCTCATCGTAAAGTACAGGCATAACATTATCGGACACATCACTGGAAATTCCATCCACATTTATGTTTGCAGATACCCGGTTGATCCTGGATACAACAGAAGCTGGTCCAGAAATCTTCAAAAGATTTGGTGTCACTTCCACATTTCCGATGGCACATCCTTCGGCTGGTGTCCCATAAGTCTCGGCTGAAATAACAAATTTCTGCTCAGAACGGTCTTCCAGAGTGATTTGCATATTCACACTTCTGCGAATAATATCAATCTGTCTCTCATTTTTTTTGACAGAAATTTCAATGGGAACCAGCTTTACGTCCCCTTCCTGGCTTAAGTCTACCTGACTTAAATCTGCCGTTACGTTAAAATCACTGGACGCCATATCCTCCACATAACTTCTGGGTCCAGCAATATAAAAAACTGCAATATCTGTATCTCCCACCACATTCGGAACCTTACCCATCTCTTTAATTACATCTTTATTCCGAATTTCCACTGGTATTGAAAAAGATTTGGTTGCTTCCGGATCCGCCACATTGACTACTACCAGCCAAAGCACCACAGAAAATAGGACAGACAACAGTTTTAGCCCTGGATTATTTGCCAGATGCTTCATCGCTTTTCGGAACATGTCTCATCCTCCTTTTCCAAATGCGGAACCTGGCCACATCCATAGCTCCTTTCCGAATAAAATTCAGTTTTCCTTTCAGATACTCTGCATCCACATTTCGATATAATTCTCCACCGATGGCAATGGACACATTTCCAGTCTCCTCAGATACCACAATCGTCAGGGCGTCGCACACTTCACTGATCCCAACTGCTGCTCGATGGCGCGTTCCCAATTCTTTGCTCAATTCCATATTATCCGAAAGAGGCAGATAACATGTTGCAGATACCACCCGATTCCCACGTATGATAACCGCCCCATCATGCAAAGGGGTATTGTGTTCAAATATATTAATCAAAAGCTGGCTAGACACCAGGGAATCCAATGCAATTCCAGTTCTCTCAAACTCGCCCAGCACAACATCCTGCTCTACCACAATCAAAGCCCCAGTTTTTACCTTGGCCATCTCATAAGTTGCTTTCACCAACTCTGTTGTGACACGTTCACTGAATCTCTCCTGATTCTTTTGAGAATCAAAGGAAAACAGCGATGTAAGGAAATTTTTCTGTCCGAGCTGTTCCAAGGCACGACGCAGCTCTGGCTGAAAAACAATGATAATCGCTATCACTGCTACATTTATCGTCTTCCCAGCAATCCACAAAATTGTATTCATCTGGAACATGGCCGCAATCAAAACAAAAACCAGCACAACAATAATTCCCTTTAATAAATTCCATGCCCTGGTTTTTTTAAACCAAACCAAGATATTATAAATCAGGAATGAAATAAGAATAATTTCCACAATATCAATTTTTGTAATCTGCGGTCTGTCAACCCAAAACAGATATTTGGACGCAAAAGAATTTACAATTGCGAACAAGTCCTTTATCATAATTTCATTCCTTTCTTTTTATTAATCTAGCCAATCTTGATCTATGTCCAATTCCTCCGCCAATTCCCTGCGATTTACCGTTTTCTTCCTTGGGGTAATGCGTTTCACCCGCTTATCCTTCCTGGCAACATACACTTTGGGGACTGCTTTCACATAATAATAATATTCATCATCTTCAAATTGTACTCGTTCAATCCTGGAATAATCTAGATTATAACAAAAAAACTCCAGAACAAGAGATACCGCTAGAGAGATTAAGGTTCCAAGAACAACCCACATAATCTTTTCGGGCATTCCCAACAACACGTAGCCTGTCAAAAGAGCGACCATCTGTACCAGATTGCCTAAAAATAGACCGATTCTCCATGCATATCCAATGGACTGCCTGCGTATCACATATACTACAAATGCTGTAAATAAAAAAGTAGCTGTGACCAGATACATTTCCTTATTGCTTACCAACAGCTTCAACACTGCGGTAAACTTTGCCACGCTCTCCTCTTCTTCCATAGAAGCAAAGTTTACGATATTCATCTTTATTCCATTCATGTAGAAATATACCACTGTACCGCAAACAACCGACAAGTAGGAAGATGGCCCCCTCAGAAGGCCGGCTGCCACTGGCATCACCTGAGGAATCTTAAAGTGACACAGAATCGGAGTTAAAATGACGATACTGCCATTCTTAGATGCAAATTTGCCATATAGGAAAAACAATATCAAAAACAGGCACAGAGCTATGATACAAGCCTCTATTGCCAAAGCAGACAAATGCAGCAAAATCATGGCACATGCAAATGCAACCATAACATTTACTGGTAGGAAAGTACAGACCAGTGCCAATAATAGCGGTACAGCCGGATGATCCAGCCGTCCCATATATCCAAACTGGCTGTTAATCAGAAAAAATACCACCAATCCCAGAACAAACTTGGCACCAGCCGTGACATATATCTCATATTTTCCGTAAAAGCTCCGCAATCTCTCTCTTAGTTCCAACAAACCTGTCATTTCCAATCCTCCAAAGGCTATACTTTTTCTTCCTTCTCTCGAAGCCTCTGTACCCTCTTCAAAATGGAATAATACGTCTTCACACTCCTTGTTGCCTTTGTATAACGCCGGTTGTAGACCAAAAAAGCGATCACCTGGTAAATCACTATAAAAATAAGATATTTTACCAGAATAGAAATCCCAAAGGATATAAGATCACCATTGTTCAAAACCTCTGTTATATTTTCCATTTCATACAGTATCCAGCACAAACACAATATCCCGAAGGCTATTGTGGAGGTAAAAAATGTCTTTAACATCTCAAGACTCACATAGTCCCTTCGGTAATACTGTTTCATGGGTAAATATTCTTTTCCAATTCCCTCTTCATAGGAAGCCATTTTCGTCATAAGGCGAATTCGTTCTTCATTCAGCATAAGATTATACCATTCAACATCTTAGTTATCCAGGTATCTCATTCTGTCCTTTGTGGAGCCGCTCTTTGGCTTCACTGCCACTGTTCCTGACGCCTTCTTGATAGCACCAGACAAATCATGTTGAAGACTTGTCTTGCACTTATCACAAAATCTTCCGCTCAGCACTTTAGCGCCACAACTCTCACATTCCAGTGTAATTTGAGATTCCTCTGTAAACGAAAGACGTTCCTCACGCACCCATTGCTTGATCTGCTTCACGGAGACATCATTTTCTTCTGATACCACATTCAATGCCGCCTTCGGATTGTCTCTCAAAAATTGTTTCACTTTCTGAAATTTCTCTTCCAATTCTGCAACACATCCGGGACATAAGGGCGGACCTTGCAGATAATTAAAAAGTCTCCCACATCCCTTACAATTTCTAACTTCCATATCTTCATTCCTCCTGATATCCTCTTCCGATGCTAAGGCTCAGACAGTATACTTCGTCTGTGCCAGATTTCCTCAACTGGTCTGCTGCCTCATTCATCGTACTTCCCGTAGTATATATATCATCTATTAATAAGATATGGTCTAATTGTACCTTATTTGCTTTCGTTTTAAAAGCCTTTTTCAAATTATTTTTACGTTCTTCGTCATTTAACTCTTTTTGTGCTCTGGTATTTCGAACCCGAACCAACAAATCCTCATATACTGGAATCCCTGTCTGACGACTCACTTCCTTTGCAATCAAAGCAGCTTGATTAAATCCTCGCTGCCATTGTCTTTTTCTAGACAAAGGAATCGGTACAAGACCATCTATTTGACACTTTTCTATCCATGCCCCATACTTCTGTGCCAGCTCTCTCCCATAATAATGGGCATACTCTTGGCGTCCCTGATATTTAAAACGATAAATAGAACTTCTAGTTTCCTTCTGGTACACCCACAAAGCCTTGCCCTGTCTGAAAATATGCTTCTGCTTTTTACAGTCGTAACAGTATTCTTTCCGCTGATCCTCCAGGGGCTTTCCACATTTCTTACAAACTGGTTCCTGTACATATTCCGGCTTTCCGACACAGGCCGGACACACCCATTGCTGCTGCAAAAATACAGAAGAAAACAGTACCTTGTCACAAAATGGACATCTGGGTGGAAATAGAAGATGGGTTAGATTTTCCATATAAATTTTCATATTTAATTCTGAAAATCTCTCAAGCTCCCTTATACTAACACAATTTTTAGCAGGTTTCCATATTTTTTTCTTAAATTTCCATTAAACCAGTCTATTGACCGCCTAACATTTAGACTAATTACGAAGAATGAATTTTCATTCTGCAAGGCAGATTTTTGCCGGCGTAGCGGTGGCTACAGCTAGAAAATCTAACGCAGCAGATGGAAATTCAGGCAAGTAATTGGTCTGATTGTCAGGTGGTCAATACACTAGTGTAGTGACACGTTTATATTTGGTGAAACTACGCAGAATTTTCATTCTTCTGCAAGGCAGATTTTCAACGGTGTAGCGGTGGCTACAGCTAGAAAATCTAACGTAGCAGATGGATGAAAAAGCAAGTAGGTTTGCCTAATTATAAATGTGTCAGTACACTAGTGTATTGACCGTATTATATTTAGTTAAACCTATTTATTCATTTTTCAGCTATTTTTACTGATTATAGAAAATTGAATTAGGCTAAATATGGACAGGTCAATACACTAGATGCACTATATCAAATCTCTCAGGCGATGCTTTAACCCCGTATACCGTTTCTGTTCACTTACATTCTCAATCATCTGCTGAAATGTATTGTCACTGCCCACCAATGTCACACATTTCTTTGCCCGTGTCACAGCCGTATACAAAAGATTTCGATTCATCAGCATCCTTGGGCCTGTCAAAAGTGGGATCACGACTGCGGGGTACTCACTTCCCTGAGATTTATGAATGGTAATTGCATAGGCAAGCTCCAGCTCGTCCAACTGCTTAAATGTATATTCCACCATCCGTCCCTCATCAAATTCCACCGTCACGGTTTCCTGATAACCATTAATATTACATATAATGCCCATATCTCCATTAAAAACACCCATCCCTTTGTCAATGGCAAGTCCATACTTACTGCGGATCTCCCATTCCAACTGATAGTTGTTCTTAATCTGCATTACCTTGTCTCCCTCTCGGAACACCATTTCTCCATGTTCTTTCTCTTCCTTATCCTTGTCTGGTGGATTCAGATATTGTTGCAAAATATGGTTTAACCGCTCCACTCCCAACAGACCTCTTCGCATAGGTGTGAGTACCTGGATATCAAAAGGCTTGGCATCCACAAATTTCGGTAACTTCTGTTGTATAAGCTGAAGCGTCACACTGATAATCACATTTGCATCAAACCGTTTTAGAAAAAAGAAATCCATACTCTTATTGTCCAGAATTACTTCCTCTCCTCGGTTAATTTTGTGAGCATTGACAATAATGTCACTCTGAGCAGCCTGCCGAAATATCCGTGTCAAGCGCACCACATGGAACTGTCCAGACTCTATGATATCTCTCAATACGCTCCCTGCTCCAACGCTTGGAAGCTGATTGACATCCCCCACCAAAATCAAGCGCGTCCCTGCGGCTACTGCTTTTAACATTGCATGCATCAGAGAGATATCCACCATAGACATCTCATCCACAATAATTACATCTGTCTCCAATGGATTTTGTTCATTGCGCTCAAATCCTGCCGTCCCTTCCACGCCTCCGTTTAATTCCAGCATCCGGTGGATTGTTCTTGCTTCAAATCCGGTAGTCTCACTCATCCGCTTTGCCGCACGTCCTGTAGGTGCTGCCAGAAAAATATCCATACCTTCGGATTCAAAATATCGAATAATTGTGTTGATCGTTGTGGTTTTTCCTGTTCCTGGCCCTCCAGTTATCACGAGCAAACCATTGCGGGCTGCTTCTTTGACAGCCTGGACTTGCAGCTCATCCAGGTCAATCTGGGTGCTTTTTTCTATAGCGCGAATATGGCTTTCAATTTCTATCTCTGGCACCTCATAGTTGATATCAAGATTTTTTAACATCGAGGCAGTATTCAATTCCATATAATAATACGCTGATGCATACACATAACAGACCTCATCCATCTGTTTGATGACCAGTTTTTTATCAATGGCAAGGTCCATATAATGTTTTTCTATATACTCTGATTCAATCCCCAAAAGCTGGCTTGCCTTTTGCGTTAAAATTTGTTGTGGAAGACAAGTATGTCCTTCCTGCGCTGCCTGAAACATGGAATACAAAATACCACTTCGGATTCGAAAATCTGAATCGGTCTGTATTCCTATTCTGGAAGCAATTCCATCTGCAATACGAAAACCCACACCCTGGATATCATCTGCCAGGCGGTATGGGTTTTCTTTTAAAATGCTGTACAATTCTTGACCGTATCTCTGGAATATCTTGACAGCAAGTGTCTGGGTAATCCCATACTGCTGCAAAAAAATCATTGCCTGGCGCTGTTCTCGTTTTCCCTCTATTTGCTCGGCAATCTCCATCGCTTTGCGCTGGCTGATTCCTTTTACTTCTGCAAGACGTTCTGGTTCCTCCTCCATGATACGTATCGTATCTTCCTTAAATCTTCGAACAATCCGCGCCGCCAGAGCGGCTCCGACGCCCTTCACAGCGCCAGAGCCAAGATACCGTTCTATAGATATAATGTCCTCCGGCGGCTTCACCTGAAAGGACACCATCTTAAATTGTCTTCCATAGGAGGGATGGGTCGTATAATCGCCAGTTAGCTCCAGGGATTCCCCTTCGCCTACGCCATGAAAAATACCCACACAGGCAATTTCCTCTTCCCCACTTACGAAATTTAAAACAGCATATCCATTTTCACTATTCTGATATATGATATGTTCTACATATCCTGCTAATGTTTCCACCTGTTTATTCCAGACCATAATTGCGCTTCATCTGCTCATAGAGCATCTGCGCAAGACCAAGACCTCCGCCTTCTGTTGACTGTTCTGACATGTTCTGAATCATCTGTTCTTTGTAGTAATCCTGAAGTTGTCTGGTGGAGGAAGAAACGCTCTCAGACTCAGGAATCATCTTCTGCATTGCCTTGAACATCTGCTCTGTAAAATAAGCCTCGAAATCTTTGCATACTTCCATCAGCTCTTTTTCAGTAGCCTTGGACAAATCCGAACTCAATGTATCTTCCAGCTTATTTGTGGAATTGCTGGAAGCTTTTGTATCATATAATGTGCTCAATCCATCTACTGTAAGACTCATATTATATCCTTCTTTCTACTAACGCTTCAACTGGTTCGCCTGGCCCAGCATATCATCTGCTGCCTGAATCGCCTTGGAATTCATCTCATATGCTCTCTGTGCAACAATCAGATTCACCATCTCATCTGCCACCTGCACATTCGATCCTTCCAGATACCCCTGGCGCACCGTACTAAGCACCAGATTCGGCGTTGTCGCCTCATTTAATGGCTGTCCAGATGCATCGGTTACATTTAACAGACTGTTTGCCATCTTCTCAAGTCCTGCCGGATTATTAAACTGGAACAATCCAATGGTCTGATTCAAATCCACAAAATTATTCTGACCATCTACATAGCCGAAAGCACCCTCTGATGTAACCATCAACTTGCTTGCATTGACACCGCCTGGAATTTCAATAGGATTTCCCTCAGAGTCCAGAACTGGAAACCCGCTGGATGTCACCAAAGTCAAATTTCCGTCTTCTCCCACACTCAACTTGAAATCACCATTCCTGGTATAGTATGTATTACCATCGGCTCCTCTCACAGAAAAAAATCCATCTCCAGCAATCGCCAATGCTGTATAACTCTCACTGTCCAGATGAGGACCTTGAATAAAATTAGATGTAATGGCCGCTACTCTGGTTCCCAATCCCACCTGAGCAGATATCGGCTTTTGCTCACCATTGGCTGTTGTAGTTCTCGTCTGTAACGTCTGATATAATAAAGACTTAAATTCCGCCTTCTCATTCTTATATCCTGTGGTATTGACATTTGCCAAGTTATTAGCAATTGTGTCAACTGCTGTCTGCTGTGAAATCATGCCGGATGCTGCCGACCACAAAGATCTCATCATTTTAAAACAACTCCTTCCTATGCTTTACCAATGCTGTTTACTGCTTTCTCTAATGTACTGTCTATCGTCTGAATAATTTTCTGATTTGCCTCATACGCCCTTGTGACATTGATCATTTCCACCATCTCAGAAACCACATTCACATTTGACATCTCTAATGTTCCCTGGGAAATCTGGGCATTCGACTGCTGCACCTGCCCACCTTCCACCAGATCATACATATTCTCACCATATTTTGCTAAAAAATTGTAATCTGCAAAATCTACAACACCGATCTGCCCCATCAAAACATCGTTCTGAAAATAATTACCATTCTCATCCACTACGACTGGGAGATTCGGATTCAATTGTATGTAACCGGCCTGACCTGGATTTCCAGCCTGAGCCGCTGCTTGGTTCAAAACAAAATCTCCATCCTTTGTTACTAGGTAGCCCTGCTGATTAACAGTAAAGGCACCATCCCTGGTGTATTTCACAGAAGTCTCTCCTGCCTTGTTGGTGTAGGAAATGGCAAAAAAGCCATCTCCATCAATTGCCATATCATACACATTGTCTGTTACTCGAAAAGATCCCTGATCGTAATCGGTATAACATTCTCCTACCTTAACCCCCAGAGTGACATCCCCAAGAGCCTTGGGAAGTCTATACGCTGAAGTATCTTTGATCTTGATTGCCAATGTCTCATCAAAGGACTGAGAAGTGGAACCCTCTTTCTTAAATCCATTGGTGGCTGAATTAGCAAGATTATTGGTGAGTACGTCCATCCGATTCTGCTGGTTGATCATACCCGTGTAGGCAGTATATAATCCTTTTACCATATTCTATGCTCCTTTGCGTGCTGATTGCTTGTTACTCATCTCTTTTCCCTGCGCCTGATAAAAATTCAACATATTTTCCCGTTCCGATAGCCACACAAGTCATAGGCTCCTCTGCCGTCATGGTATTGATCCCGGTTCTATCCTCAATCAGTT
This sequence comes from uncultured Lachnospiraceae bacterium, assembly GCA_910580015.1. Lineage (GTDB taxonomy): Bacteria > Bacillota > Clostridia > Lachnospirales > Lachnospiraceae > Petralouisia. The sequence goes on along the minus strand of CAJTVT010000015.1, from coordinate 1,153 downwards.
CCTCCAATCCTCGCAGCAATGCCCCCCCTCCGGTCAAAATAATTCCTCGGTCAGCGACATCTGCCGCCAGTTCTGGTGGCGTCTTCTCCAAAACATTATGCACTGCCTCAACAATTTGTAAGGTAGCTTCACGCAATGCTTCTTCTGTCTCTTCGGAAGATACAGACACCGTCTTGGGAAGCCCCGTAACAAGGTTTCGGCCTCTTACATCCATGGTATCATTCTGTGACAACGGAAAACAGGTTCCTATTTTAATCTTTATATCTTCAGCAGTTCGTTCTCCGATAAGAAGATTATGCTTCTTTCTCATATATCGGACGATTGCCTCGTCAAAATCATCCCCAGCAATCTTAATGGAAGTACTTACCACTGTTCCCCCTAAAGAAATAACTGCAATATCTGCCGTTCCCCCTCCAATATCGACGATCATATTACCACAGGGTTTCCCAATATCCACACCTGCACCAATCGCCGCTGCAATGGGTTCCTCAATAATTGATACTTCTCTAGCTCCTGCCTGATAAGTGGCATCCTCAACGGCCTTCTTCTCCACCTCCGTAACTCCGCTTGGCACACAGACACTGATGCGAGGTTTTCGGAAGCTTTTCTTTCCAAGGGCTTTTTGAATAAAGTACTTTAACATTTTTTCGGTCACTGTGTAGTCAGAAATAACCCCTTGACGCAAAGGTCTTACTGCAACTATATTTCCTGGCGTTCTTCCAAGCATCAAACGCGCCTCTTCTCCGATGGCTTTAATCTTATTGGTATCTCTATCAAATGCAACCACAGACGGCTCCTTTAACACAACACCTTTTCCTTTTATATATACAAGAATACTTGCTGTTCCTAAATCGATTCCTATATCTGTTGACATTCTATTTGTCCCCTTTCGTCTATATATCTTAAAAAGAATCCCCAATTACTGGATTCTCCGCTTGCAGCTTTTGCTCTCACGATGTCTTTTCCTCTGCCGCAATGCGATCCTGCGCGGAACATTCTTCAAAATTTAAGAACTGCCAGACAGTATCCTAAATCAGAAGTTAAACATAATAACTCTATTTTTCCATATATAACTACATTATATACAATCATATACAATTTTCAAAGTGTTTTTTTTCAAAATATAAAAAAACCTCTTTTCATTTATCTTTTC
>CAJTVT010000014.1:42900-56418 GCA_910580015.1 uncultured Lachnospiraceae bacterium | reverse complement strand
ACCTAATCTCTTAGATTCGGAATCTCTACCGTTCTTGGTAGAACCAACTCCCTTTTTATGAGCGAAAAATTGAAGGTTCATATTCAACATGTCTTACACCTCCTTGAATTTCAGCATAATATATTCAGTTCCGTAATTTTGTTGTATTCCCTGTAAGCCTAAAACCAATGAACGGAGTAACAGCAAAGAACTCTGAGAATAGTTCTCTTCCAATGCAAAACGAATCAATCCTTTTTCGTGGTCTGTATCCAATGTAAATTTATCAGTGGTAAACTGTTCCACAGAGTTGATCGTATTGATGACTAATGCGGAAACGGCGGAACATATAATGTCTTGTCCTGATACGTCATATTCCGCATGTCCCATACATTGAAATGCTGTATATTCATTCGCCTGGTTTTTACAAACTGTTATCTGAATCATAACAATTCCTTATCAATCAGCCATTAATTTTTTCGATCTTAACCTTGGTGAAGGACTGTCTGTGACCGTTCTTCTTATGATAGCCAGTTTTTCTCTTGTACTTATAGACAATTACTTTTTTACCTCTACCATTTTCCACTACGGAAGCTTCAACGGTTGCATTTGCTGCGTCAGTTCCTACCTTTAAAGAACCATCGCTTACTGCTAATACATTGTCAAAAGTAACTCTCTCACCAGCTTCAACACCAAGCTTTTCAATGGTAATGATATCGCCTTCGGATACTTTGTACTGCTTACCACCTGTTGCTATAATTGCGTACATATGGCACCTCCTATTTATCATTACTCGCCAGTTATGGTGCTGCTTAAGCAGACTTAAAACCTCACTGTGCGGCATACTCATAAAGACTAGCATAAATTCCAGGTTATGTCAACTGCTTGGAGCATATTTTTTGCGTTTATTCGTTATCTTTTGTGAATCCATGCAATCTAGTGTATTGACCACCTGACAATCAGACCAATTACTAGCCTGAATTTCCATCTACTGCGTTAGATTTTCTAGTCGTAGCCACCGCTACGCCGTCAAAAATCTGCCTTGCAGAATGAAAATTCATTCTGCGTAATTAGTCTAAATGTTAGGCGGTCAGTACACTAGATGACTGCAATAGCAGCGCGTTCGGATCCTACATCTGATGGCGCACAATTTTATATTCATCGTCCAAACGATAATAAGGGCATTCCCGAAAGGTATTTGTCATAAACTTTGCCATCTCATCTTCGTCTAGGCTTACCATACAAGTATAACATTCATAGTCTTCATCATACACATAATTTGTACAGCATTCACAATTTGATAAATTTCCCATAATCCGCACATCCTTTCCTAATTAGAAATCAATTTTAGAGCATGTTTAAAAATGCATTTTATGGCAGATTGCACCAAACGGTCAATACCTGTCTAAGAAATTTGAAGCTGTTCCGCCAAGGATTTTTTCACTTTTTTGCGGGTTAGTTCCACCAGATGAAGCTTTGTCATATCCACAACCTGCACGGGAACGCTGTCCATACGAACACAGGCGCGTAAGGTTTTGAGCAAAGTCTGATTATCCTCTTGTGATTTCATGTCAATAAAATCTACAATGATGATGCCGGACAAATTTCGCAGTCGGAGCTGATGTGCAATCTCTTCTGCTGCTTCTAAGTTAATCTTAAGATAATGTTCCTGTACTTGTTTTTTGGAAGTGCTTTTTCCAGAATTGACGTCAATTACAGTTAGAGCTTCTGTGGGTTGAATAATTAGGTAACCACCAGATTTTAACCAGACACGCTCCTGTAGAGCTTCCTTTAATTTGGTATCTAGGCTGTACAATTTATTCAGGCTTAAAAGTGAATCCTCATAAAAGGAAAGTTTGCTGCTGACATTTTCAGGAAATGGTGACAGATATTGTTGTATCTGTTCCAATAATTCTCTGTCATCGGTCAAAATACCTTCCAGTTGTTCTTGATTAAGGTTCTGAAGATAATGAAGATATTCAGGTACATTTCTTTTTAAACAGCTAAAGACGGTCCGATGTGGTGCAGCGTTCTTGATTGAAAAATATTCTTGCTTTAATTGTTCATATTCCGCTAAGATTTCTTCGGTAGATGCATTGGAGGCATTCGTTCGTACAATTATTCCAAAGTCACTGTTTTCTTCAAATATTAAGTTTTTCTTTAAGTTTTCTCGAACCTCTTGAGACAATTTTCTAGAAATGCCAAGAGTGGTATTTTCACTGGTCAATACCAGATATTTTCCAGTAAGATTCAGATTTGTACTGACTTTCGGCGGTTTCTTGCCAGTGCTTTCACGTATCACCTGAACTACTACTTCGTCTCCTTGGACAAGATTTAGGCTATTGGCTTTTTTGACATATAAGGGACTTTGTATGTTATCCATCGGATAATAACAAGGAAGACCTGGCGCAATCTCAATAAATGCAGCGTTGAGATTTTTTACGATATTTTTAACTCTTCCTACATATATGTTGCCGAGAATACTTTGTTTATCTATGGCTTCTAGATTAATTTCAATGAGCTTCCAATCTTGATACAAGGCTGTTGCAAGATACTCTTGATGAAGCCAGCAGATTTTTGTGATGATTACTTTTTGTTTCATGGTGCTTCACCTGTACAAGAAGATGACTCTATGTTCTTTCCCAGTTGCCCTAGAGTGAGAAACTGTGGAAATTCCCTACCTTTCTGCTGACAGAGCTTTTTTTGATGATTGAGATAAGATTGGTATTTTCTGCGTTCCTGTTCTCCTTTTACTGGAATATCATCGGCTTTTGCATAAACTTCCAGTCGGTGGATCTGAAAGCCCAGTGGATCGTAGGGCAGATCGTAAAAGCGGCAGAAAGATTCCAATACCAGTTCTGGTTTGACATTATCACTGCTTCCTGTGCAAACTTGTAGGAATAAAGCTGGAAATTCTGTTTCTGGACTGTCCTGGCACATAGCAAGTATTTCAGGATTCTTTACCTGAAGTTGATGTAGCGTTTCCTGAGAATTTAAGTTCAGGCTTTTCATCTTATAGATCAAAGGTTTTAAATTCATTTGAATTTCCTGTTTTTTGGTCTGTTTTGTGATATTAATTTCAGGCTGGCTCTCATAAAAATCTTGAACTTTCTTCTGAAGATCTAAAACATTGTCAGCAAGAAAGTTATATCCTGGTTTTCCATAGATGAGATAGTCTGCCGCTGCGACTAAGGACATGGAAGTTTTGGCTGTGTCAGGAAGTCTTTTATATTCCAGAATGGAAATACCTTCCACCATTGTCTCATTTAACGCGCGAATGGAACAAAGGCTGGACTGTGTGGACCTCACTTCTATATCAAAATATTCTCCGTCACTGGTCACACCTACCCCCAAAGGAGCGGCAAAGGACATGATTTGGTGGGGACTGTAGCCTTCGGAGTATGCAATATTTATTCCAGCTCGCCGAATTGCCTTTTGAAAGTACCGCATCATATCTAAATGACCGATAAATTTCATTACGCCATATTTTTGAAATTTAATTCTGATGTTCAAGACAGACACCTCCCTGAAATTTAGCGGCACCACAGCCACTGCATTGTTTTTGGCAATTTGGGGTGACCTGCCCTTGTAAGGCATGGTCCAATTCCCGCTTTAGAAATTCTTTGCTTACACCGCAGTCGATAAAATCCCATGGGAGGAGTTCTTCCAGGGACCTCTGACGCAAATTATAAAAATCAATGGAAATTTGGCATTCCTGGAAGGCCTCCATCCATTTTTGATTATCGAAAGATTCAGTCCAGGCATCAAAGATACATCCTTTTTCGTATGCTTTCAAAAGAACTTGTCCCACCCGACGGTCTCCACGGGCAAATACACCCTCCAGTACGGTTACATCTGCTTCATGCCAGTTGTATTTTAAACTTTTTCGGTTTAATTGTTCTTTCATCTCTTCGTTTACGATGCGGGCTCTTGCCAGATATTCTTCTTTGGGACACATACAAGCCCACTGAAAGGGAGTAAATGGCTTTGGAACAAAAAATGAGGTACTGATCGTGATCTGACATTTTCCATTGCGTTTTTCCTTTGGAATCTCGTAATAGCGACGGGCAATTTTGTCTGCCAATCTGGGAATTTCCTTCATATCCTCCGTTGCCTCTGTGGGGAGGCCCAGCATAAAGTAGAGTTTTACTTTCTGCCACCCTCCTTCAAAGGCGAGTCCGGCTCCCTGTAAAATCACATCCTCTGTTAATCCCTTGTTAATGACGTTTCTCAGCCTCTGGGAACCTGCTTCTGGTGCAAAAGTCAGGCTAGATTTTCTTACATCTTGAACTTTACTCATAACATCAAGGGAAAAAGCGTCTATGCGCAGGGAGGGCAGGGAAATATTTACACCATTTTCTTTGGATTTAATGAGAAAATTTATTAAGGAAGGAAGCTGACTGTAATCGCTGGAGCTCAAGGAGCTTAAGGAGATCTCTTCATGTCCAGTATTTTTCAGCATATCCTGGGCGCAGGATTTTAGCATTTCCACATCTCTTTCTCTTGTAGGTCGGTAAATCATGCCAGCTTGACAAAATCGACAACCTCGGATGCAGCCACGTTGGATTTCTAATACCACTCGGTCTTGCGTTGCCTTGATAAATGGAACTAAAGGTTTCCTCGGATAAACGGATTCGGTGAGATCCATTTGTATTTCCTTTCGGACGGTCTTTGGGACATCTGGATATCTGGGGGTAAATGATTCGATGGTTCCATCTGCATGATAGGTTACCTCGTACAAGGATGGTACATAGATCCCTGGAATATGGCATGCAGCACGCAAAAATTCATGGCGGCTTCCTCCCTGGGAACGGATGGAAAGATAAAGATCAAACAATGACGAATATTGTGTCTCTCCTTCTCCGATGTAAAATAAATCAAAAAAGTCTGCGAGTGGTTCTGGATTGTAAGTACAAGGTCCTCCGCCAATTACAATGGGATCTTCTTCTCCACGCTGTGTAGACAAAAGAGGAATCTGGCTTAAATCCAGAATCTGCAAAATATTGGTATAACACATTTCGTATTGAATGGTGATTCCAAGAAAATCCATCTGTTTTACGGGAGATTGTGTTTCCAGTGTAAAGAGTGGGATTTTTTGTTCCTTCATAATTTTATGGAGATCTCTCCAGGGAGAATAGACACGTTCACAATAAACATCCTCCCTCTGATTGAACATATCATATAAAATCTGAATCCCAAGATGGGACATGCCAATTTCGTATACATCAGGAAAACACATGGCGAAGCGAATGGCTGCTTTTTCAGGGTCTTTCATTACACTATTGACTTCATTTCCAATGTATCTTGCTGGTTTATCAATGTTCAGTAGTATTTCATCATTTAAAGCTAGTTTTCTCATAGGTTTCCTTTCAATGTCTGTATTTCAGAATTCTACTATATTTATTTCCGCCTTTGTCCCTTTCAAACTCACATTTTGAAATTTTGCAGATTGGGATGGTATAGATTTAGGACAGAAAGTTAAATTTCAAATACGCTCTGATTTCTATTCTATCACGGAAACAACGTTTACTCAATCAGATTAATTATTTAATTGCTTCGCCTATAAAATCTTGTAACATGTCACCGTCGCGGAAAAAGGAATGTTAATGTGATCCAGAGATGTTGATATTTCCGAGAACTTCTTCTATTTTTTCAGTGGGAAAGGGTTTCCATTTTATTTGTTGGACAATCTGTTGCGTGCCTATTCCCTGAAAGGTAATCTTCTCTTGATCACAGTACACAAAACAGGCAAATAACAGAATTGCAATCACAAACCGGATTCCCAAAGTGGAGGTTCCTCCAACTGTCTCTGGTGGTGCTTGTTCCTTGGTATACGTCTGTTCTGAATTATGAAAAGCAGCGCGGGCCTGTTCCACATAATTTTTGCGCTCTCTGGCAGTCTCTTCAAAAGATTTTACCATAATATTCCTCCAAAACAATAGCTTTGTACTATTTTAGTTGGTTTTGTCTGGAAAAATTCCTTTTTCTTTTATTTTTTATTCAAGTCTGGCAGAATCAAAATAAGGAAAAGGTAATAAGTTTACATAATAAAATTATGTAAACTTATTACAGGATGTCAAGATTTATAAAAGAACTTGAAAAAGAGGATGCCAATATGACACCCTCTGAAAAATATAAATTGACTTTTGAAAGCAATTTATAAAACGCCCTCATGTATGTTTTTTTACCGTTGATTTAACTCTTCCACAATATCTTCCCAGGTGATCCCAGATTCTACCATTAAAACCATCATGTGATATAGAAAATCGGATATCTCGTATTTGATATCTTCTGGTTCTGGGTTTTTCGCCGCAATAACAATCTCTGTAGCCTCTTCACCAAGTTTTTTGAGGATTTTATCTAATCCTTTTTCAAACAGATAATTTGTGTAGGATCCTTCTTTTGGTTGCTGCTTCCGCTCTGCAATGGTATTGTACACATTTTCAAATACTTTTAAAGGATTTTTGCTGATATATTCTTTTTTCACCAACTCTTGAAAAAAGCAAGTAGGATTTCCTGTATGACATGCTGCACCTACTTGGGACACATTGGCTAAGATTGTGTCTTTATCACAGTCGATCGTTAAGGACTTCACATATTGATAGTGGCCAGAAGTCTCTCCTTTTATCCAAAGTTCTTGGCGGCTTCGACTGAAGTAGGTCATTTTCCCAAGCGCCAGCGTGGTATGATAGGCTTCCTCATTCATATATGCAAGCATCAATACCTCACAGGTCTGATAATCCTGGACAATCACAGGGATTAACCCATCCGAGTTAAGTTTAAATTCGGACCAGTCCATGGAGGATTCAAATTTCTGTGTCTGGATGCCTTCGGAGGACAAAAATCTCTTTAAATTCATGACGTCTGTGTCAGGATTGCTGACGTAATCACCGCCGATTCCAGTCACGCAGTCTTTTTTTAAAATTTGAATCCAACGTTTTTTATCACATCCTGAAAGAATCACACTAAATGGAATATCTGTAATGTTTTCCAAGGATTCCACGATTCCCTCATTTATCACAACCAGTTTATGGATGTGTTCTTTGACTTCTTTTCCATGTTTAAAAATTAAATCAACCGTTTCCATCGAAACAAGAATCTTCTCTTTTCCAAATCGTTTATCTGCTTCCTGGGCCAGCGGAATCAAATGATGGTCAGAGCTATCTAAAATGACGCCTTTGCATCCAGCATAGAGGATTTTTTTGATGTCCTCTAGCTGTGTAATATTCCCAGCCCCATAGATGGGAATCTCTATAATTCTGCATAGTTCTTTGATGGTATGTAAATTAATTTCATGTTCCATATCGGTGTCAGACAGATCAAAGACATAGAGCTTGTCCACACCGCTTTCATTATAAAATTTTGCCAGTTCCTTCCAGTCGCCGGCAATTTCCAAGTTATCCCGACTTGATACTGCCATGCCATTTTTTAAATACATGGCCGCAATCAGGTTTTTGTATTCCATAACTTCACCTATAAACTACCTTTCGTTGACATAATATCTTTGATTCTTGGATCTCTCATGGTTGCCTCATCCAGAGCCCGGCCAAATGATTTGAACAGTCCTTCGATCATGTGGTGATTGTTCGTTCCAGATAAGATTTTCATGTGAAGGTTCATTCCGGCTGCGTAAGAGACTGCATAGAAAAATTCACGTACCATTTCCGTTTCCAGATATCCGACTCGTTCTGCGGTAAATTCTCCCTCAAAAGAAAAATATGGTCTTCCACAGAGATCAATGGCACATAAAACTAAAGTTTCATCCATTGGGAGAATACAGCTTCCATAGCGTTTGATTCCCTTTTTATCCTTTAGGGCATACCGAATTGTATTTCCAAGAACGATGCCAGTATCTTCAATGGAATGGTGGGTATCTACAATTAAATCACCTTCTACCTGAACTTTCAGGTCAAAAAAACCATGGCGCGCAAAACCGTCTAACATATGGTCAAAAAACCCAATTCCGGTGTCTATCTGTGCGGAACCGCTTCCATCCAGGTTCAGGTTTAAGGTAATGTCTGTTTCATTTGTCTTTCTGTGCTGTCTGGCAATTCTGTCTGATGACATGATTTCCTCCTTAAAATTACGATTCTTCAAATCTTACTTTGATGGAGTTTGCATGGGCTGTCAGTTGTTCCGACTCTGCAAACTGTACAATATCTTTGTAAATTGGTTCCAATGCTTCTCTGGAATAAGAAATGATACTTGATTTTTTGATAAAATCATCTACACTCAGCGGAGAGAAGAATTTGGCCGTTCCATTGGTGGGCAATACATGATTTGGCCCTGCAAAATAATCACCCAGAGGTTCACTGGCATATTCTCCTAAAAAGATAGCGCCGGCATGTTGCACTTTCATCATAATATCAAAAGGATTTGCTGTTAAAATCTCCAAATGCTCTGAGGCAATCTCATTTACCGCTTCTATGGCGTCTGCCATATTCTCTGCCACCAAAATATAACCATAATTTTCCAGGGATTTTGTAATAATCTCTTTTCGAGAAAGTGTCTCCGTAAAATGATCGATTTCTTGGGCTACCTGTTTAGCCAGAGTTTCACTGGTGGTAATTAATATGGCGCTTGCCAATTCATCATGTTCTGCCTGTGACAACAAATCTGCCGCTACATATCTTGGATTTGCCGTCTCGTCAGCAAGTACAAGAATTTCACTTGGACCTGCGATGGAATCGATACTTACATGGCCAAATACTGCTTTTTTGGCAAGAGCCACATAAATGTTGCCTGGTCCGACAATCTTATGTACTTTGGGGATGCTCTCAGTACCAAAAGCCATCGCTGCGATTGCCTGTGCACCTCCTGCTTTATAGATTTCATCCACTCCTGCCAAATCAGCAGCTACAAGTGTTGCAGGGTTTACTTTTCCTTCTTTGCTGCACGGGGTAGTCATGATAATTTTTCCTACGCCTGCCACTTTTGCTGGCAGTACATTCATCAGAACAGAGGAAGGATACGCGGCTTTCCCTCCTGGCACATATACCCCGGCTCTGGCCAATGGGGTTACTTTTTGTCCAAGCAGGACGCCGTCAAAACGGCTGTCAAACCAACTGTACTGCTTTTGTTTCTCATGGTAAACTTTAATATTTTCCAAGGATTTCTTCATTACAGCAATCAATTTATCGTCCACCATGCGGTAAGCTTCTTCAAGTTCATCTTGAGTTACTCGGATGTTTGATGCATTTGTTTCTGCCCCATCAAACTGTCTGGTATAGGCAAAAAGGGCTGTGTCCCCATTTTTTCGTACATCTTCAATAATCGCATTGACACGATCTTCGTATTGCTGATAGCTGTTGGGGCTTCGCTTCAGGAGATCTTCCAGAAGGTTTTTTTTGGTGTCTGACGTTAAGTTTAAAATTCTCATTAGAGTTCCTCCTAATGTTCTTAAAGAACTTCCTTTAAATCTCGAATTAACTGGGTAATTCGTTCATTTTCCATTTTCATACTGACTTGGTTCACGACCATTCTCGCTGAAAGCGGACACACTTCTTCCAATACGCTCAGTCCATTTTCACGCAAGGTGGATCCAGTTTCCACAATATCTACAATCACCTCAGACAGACCAACAATGGGTGCAAGTTCAATGGAACCGTTTAATTTGATGATTTCCACTGTCTGATGTTTTTTGTTATAGAAATAATCTTTTGCAATTCTCGGATATTTTGTGGCAACCCGAATTAACTCATGGTGCTGCAATAATGTCTTTGCTTCCTCAGGTCCACAGACACACATTCTGCATGATCCAAAGCCAAGATCCAGCACCTCATAGATATTTCTTGCTTCCTCAAGGATCGTGTCTTTTCCCACTACGCCAATGTCTGCCGCACCATATTCTACATAGGTGGGAACATCTGGACCTTTCGCAAGAAAGAACTTTAATTTCAAATCTTCATTAACAAAAATCAGCTTTCTAGTATCTTTATCTTTCATTTCCTGGCAGGTAATACCTATCTTTTCAAAGGCTGCAAGGGTCTGTTTGGCTAGACGTCCTTTTCCCAGGGCAAATGTTAAGTATCTCATGTTGTTCCTCCATCTTTTTCTATCTTGAATGCTTTGTCCTAGCGTGTTGTCCGCATTATATCCAGCAGAGTTTTACCAGTTATAATGTTGTCAGTACACGATTGTATTGACCAGAGTATTTATCTATAAGATAAATAGAATCTCTTGCATCTGCATTCGGTTTGCATAAGATTGATAGTCTTCCTGGGATTTCTCTGCTTTCCAGGGAGCGAGAACGGCACTGATTCCCTGTTCTTGCAAAGATGTGGCCTTTTGAATGGCGTCTTTTTGTTTTTCTTTCGCATAGACAATCAGAGTCTGGTTCTGTTCTACAGGAATCTCAATTTTTTGCCTGGATAACGCGGCAAGAAGTTGATCAATCACCACTGCAAATCCAATAGAAGGAGCATGTTTTCCGAAATAATTCATAAGTTGGTCATAACGTCCTCCTTTGACAATGGGTTCTCCGCTGCCAAAGGTATAGCCAGCAAATATAATTCCAGTATAATAATGATAGCTGCTGAGCATACCAGGTTCAATGGAAATGTATTTTTCCACACCATAATAAGTTAAAACCTGCATAAGCTCTTCCAGGCGGTGCAGTGCTTGCAAAATAACAGGAAAGCTTGCAGCTAATTCTTTTGCTCTCTTTAACATATCGTCTGACATATAGAGGCTTCCCAACATGGCAAACAGTTCTTTTAATTCCGCTGACAGATGCAGGGAGTCAATCAATTCTTGTACACCAAAAAAATTCTTGTTCGAGATCAGCGTGATCAATTCCTGCTCGGAATCCTCTTCCAATTTTGCCGCTTGTACCAACCCTCGAAAGAAATCTACATGTCCCACTCCGAGCTGAAATTCTTGCAGGCCAGCCGTCTTTAATGCATTCACTGCCAGGGCAAGTATCTCCGCGTCCGCAGTCACTGAGTTGTCTCCCACTAATTCGGCACCTAACTGGGTCGTCTCTTTTAATCTCCCCTGGTAGCTGCTGTTATTGATAAAGGTATTTCCCATATAACAGAGACGTACCGCAAACTCTTCTTCTCCATAATATTTTGCCACACACCGGGCAATGGAAGGCGTCATATCAGGACGAAGAGCCAATGTATTTCCTTCCCGATCAAAAAATTTATATAAGTCTTTGGATGGGGTTGTGCCAATCTCCTGGCTAAAAATATCGAAAAATTCAAATGTCGGCGTCTCAATTGCATGATAGCCGTATTTTTTCAGCAAATCATGCAGATTTTCCTGTAAAATCAATTTTCTTGCACATTCTATGTTATAGATATCCCGAACGCCTTCCGGGGTATGCAGTAGTTTACGTCTCATATGTAAATATCCTTTCTTGCATTGATGTTTTATGGCAGACTGAAAATATGGCAACTTATCACTTTAGTGCGTTACCATATCATTAAGCTAAATAAATCACGCATATTATATCGGACAAACTAGAACTTGTCAACCACGTTCTTCCAAATCCCTCTGCATGGCTTCCAGATAGGGAATGAGGATTCCTCCTTTGGAAGAAAGAAAATACGAAGGTTCCAGTTCTTCATACCGAAAGCTTTTTCTGCCGCCCTCTATGGCGCGGTTCCAAAATTCCATCAGTTTTTCAAAACGCAGATAATAACTTTCATTGCGATGGGAATAAAAAATCAATAAAAATGCCACACCCTTTTGTGCCTCAAATTGTTCCATAAATTTCACTTGGTGGGAATGAATATTTTGCAGTGGAAAGGTATCTGTATGGCATTCTTTGGCATCAAAGCATACTGGGATGCCCTGCACTGCTCCAATATAATCCACGGTACTCTTCTGATCAAAATACGCAAGAGTGATATGATGGTGGTCTTTGTCAATTTTAATCGGGGTGATTGGGGTTGGCACTTTTTGAATCAGTGCAAGTCCATGTTCTGTATATTTTTCGTTGGTGAGGTTTATAAACTCTTCCAGGGTGGAACCTCGTAATCCCCTTGAATTCCATGTGGCCATAGCAGGTTCCTTTCTGTTGGTTGTCTTTCAATTATTATATCAAAATCCCAAGATTAATCAATTGCAAATCAGTACCTTAGAAAACTCCAATCCCAAAGGAGCGGTCAATTCCAGGCCGTTTTCAAGCTTCATACGATATGCGTGAAGCATCTGTGAATGAATCTGGAAGTTTTCAGAAAACCAGCGGTTTACATTTGGATCCCCGTATTTTGGATCTCCAATGATGGGATGCCCTAAGGAGGACAGATGGGCACGAATTTGATGTGTACGCCCTGTGATCAAATGTACTTCCAGCAATGTATAAATTTGTATATTATCTGTATTTGAAGGGATTTCAGAAATACAAATTTTTTCTAGCCCCTTCTTTTTGCCGTTTTTGGGATTTGTCACAGTGTACCAGGAGATGGGGAGATATCCGGTTTCAATGTATTTTCCCGAAGATATCTTGGAGGAGGAAATTTGTACCTGATTGGTGTTATTTTCTTTTTTCAACCACCCTTCTTCCATTCTTGGCTTTTCGATCAGCCCTTTTACCAGACAACGATAATATTTTTCCATGGTGCGGTCATTCAACTGCCTTGCCATATCCTGTAACCCCTTCAGACTTTTTCCAGCGATCAAAAGACCAGATGTATTCCGATCCAGACGGTTGCAGACAGAAGGACGAAACGTGGCCAGATCTGTTGGTGTGATAACTTGTCTGTTTAGAAGATATCCAATAATATATTCATTGGCAGAGAGATCGTCTGGTTTTGACTTTTGGGATAACATGCCAACCGGCTTATTAATCACAAGAATGTCATCATTCTCATACACGATATCCAAACGGACACATGGGTATTTTTTGCTGTCCCATGTTGCTTGCCCAGAAGAATTTTCAACTAGCCCAGCAAATTTTTGAAACGTATCGTCTCCAAGGAACAACTTAATTTCGTCTCCAAGATGGAGTTTTTCAGAGCCATCTGCTTTCTTCCCATTTAATGTAATATTTTTTTTGCGCAGCATCTTATAGATGAAACTACCAGGAGCTTGAGACAATAATTTTTTTAAATATTTATCAAAACGCTGTTCGGCTTCGTTTTTGCCAACGTGAAAGATTTTCATAGATTCTCCTTTTGAAGACGTTATTCAATTTCTCCATACAAATAAGCATTTAAAATATTTTGTGGATTTTCATAATAGAAACTGCTGTTATAATCGTCAATTTTTTCACTGACAAACGATTGATAGCCCTCGATTAAAGCATCTATGATTCCCATATGTTTTTCTCTGGCAATTCCAAGAATAAGTCTTTTATATACTTTTCCCATATCCCAATGAGAAGGTATCAAATATTGCGCATCTGCAACATTATCAAAATTTCCCATTTGGATGTTAGCCTCTTCGATAAAATCATCACTAACCCGATCCAGATTGTCACTGTGATAAACATCTGCCAGCTCATATATCTTTTCCAAACGCTGAAATCCAAGTTGGTTTACCACCACATTTCGATGATTTTTTGTTTTCCTTGCAATATATTCAATCAAACTG
>CAJTVT010000014.1:1869-42890 GCA_910580015.1 uncultured Lachnospiraceae bacterium | reverse complement strand
GCATGTGAAAAACAAATCATTCTCTTTTGGGTCCTCTCTTCCTATCATTTTGTAACCTCCTGTGAACCGTAAAATTCCAAACAAGTTAAGGCGCGGCTGGTGCAAAACGTTATCTGATGTGTGGGATATTTAAATTTTGCCATACTCCAAAATTGTTCCCTGGTCAAAATTCCGTCTATATAGTCTGCTATAAAATTGTAAATTTGGTCATCTGCCATGGCTCCAATTACAATATCATAACCATGTGAAATACCATTTCTGCACTGAATGATAAAGTCCAGCCATTCTTCTGTCATTTCCCTAAATTCCAATATGCGTAACGACTCGTCCATGCGAACGGTATAAATATTGACTGTTGGAGTCTGGTATCTTTTTGCCCAACGCTGTGCTTGTTCTTTGATGATGGTGCAATAAAACCCTGTTCCAAAATCTTTTGTGTTTCTTCCAGACCGGATTTCAGGATATTTAATTTCCGTGTAACTGCCATGATATACCATCATTTTGCCCATGTCTTATTGCCTCACATTTCTTTTTGAAAGTTATCTTCTATTCCTCTTACAAATCTTTTCAGATCATGCTGCTCTTTTCATTTCTTTTTTGAAAATTATCTCCCATGCTTTTTCTTATGGACGTTGCGGATCGCTTTGCGTTTTTCATTTTTTCTTCCAGAAGTCTTTGGAGATTGCTTGGACCCTTTCTTTTCCGCATGGATTTGTCTGGGAGTGATCAGACATTGTCTGTCAAATCCAATTAAATCGGTTCTACCTGTCTTTTCCAAAGCCTCTTTTACCAGGGCATGATTTTTGGGATCGCGGTATTGGATCAATGCCCTCTGCATCGCTTTTTCATGGGGATTGCGAGCGACATAGACTGGTTGCATCGTTCTTGGATCCAGTCCAGTATAGTACATACAGGTGGAGATGGTAGAAGGGGTAGGATAGAAATCCTGGACCTGCTGGGGCATATAGCCAAGATCTCTGAGAAACTCTGCCAGTTCCACAGCTTCCTGTAGGGTAGAACCTGGATGAGAGGACATGAGATAAGGCACAAGATACTGCTTTTTTTCTAATTTCTGATTTGTTTTCTCATATTCCTGGACAAATCGATCATACACCTCAGCTTTTGGTTTTCCCATTTTTTCTAAGACCTTATCAGAGATATGCTCTGGTGCCACCTTAAGTTGTCCGCTGACATGATACTGGCACAGCTCATGCAGAAACGTATGATCAGAATCTGCTAGCAGATAGTCAAAACGAATTCCCGAACGGATAAAGACCTTTTTTACTCTTGGCAGAGCCCGCAGTTTTCGAAGAAGTCCCAAATAATCCCGATGATCTGCGTCTAGATTTTTACATGGTTTTGGAAATAGGCATTGTTTCTGCGTGCAGACACCGTGAGTGAGTTGTTTTTTACAGGCCGGAAACCGGAAGTTTGCTGTTGGGCCTCCCACATCATGGATATATCCTTTAAATTGTGGATCTTCTGTAAATAATTTTGCCTCGCGAAGAAGTGATTCATGACTTCTAGACTGGATGATACGCCCTTGGTGAAAGGTTAATGCACAGAAGCTACAGCCCCCAAAACAGCCTCGGTTGCTGGTCAGACTGAATTTCACCTCAGTGATGGCCGCAACCCCTCCCTGCGCTTCATAGGATGGGTGATAGGTACGCATATAGGGCAATCCATAAATATCATCCATTTCCTGCTGGGTCAAAGGTTTGGATGGAGGATTTTGCACCACATAAATATTGCCAGGATATGTTTCTACCAGCCGTTTTCCGCTAAAAGGATCGGTATTGCAGTATTGGAGATAAAAGCTCTCTGCATAAGTACGTTTGTCTTCTTTTACCTGCGCAAACGCAGGTAGAAACAAGGCATCGTAGATATCTTCTTTTTTCTGTGTCTTGTATACCGTGCCTGGCACAAATGTGATATCTTTTACTGCTAACCCACTGTCTAAGGCTTCTGCTAATGCAAGAATGCTGTGTTCTCCCATACCATACATTAGGATATCTGCACCACTGTCTAACAGAATCGAACGTTTTATCTTATTGCTCCAATAATCATAATGTGCTAATCTGCGCAAACTGGCTTCTACGCCGCCAATCAAAATGGGAGTTTTTTTGTAAGTCTGCCGGACTAAATTTCCATAGACAACCGTGGCGTAATCAGGTCGCTTTCCCATGCTGCCTCCAGGTGTAAAAGAATCTTGTTCCCGTCGCCGTTTGGACACAGTATAATGGTTCACCATGGAATCCATGTTTCCGCCGCTTATCAGAAATGCAAGCCGTGGTTCCCCATAAATAGCAATGCTCTCATAATTTTTCCAATCGGGCTGGGAAATAATACCCACCGTATATCCATGAGCTTCCAGAAGGCGGCTGATAATGGCGTGACCAAAAGAGGGGTGATCCACATAGGCGTCCCCGATAATATACACAAAATCAAATTGCTCAATTCCCCGCTCCTGCATGTCTTCTTGGCAGATGGGTAAAAATTTCCCTTCCATATCGTTCTCCTATAAAATTTCATATGTATGGTCTAGTACCTGTTCATAATTTGAAATATAGTAATCCGCCAATTTACGTTTTTCCTGATTCTGTTGGGCGGAAAAAAAGTCTTCCACTGCACACACCCGCATTCCAGCATTTTTCCCTGCTCGTATTCCCATTGGTACATCTTCAAATACCAGACAATTTTCGGGGTTGGAAGACAGCCTTCGGGCAGCTTCCAGATAAACATCCGGCGCGGGTTTTCCATGAGATACTTCACAGGCAGTCACTGCTTCTTGGATATAATCCCAGAGATTTAGAGCGCTGGCCACTGCCTCTACAAGTTCCCTGGAATTGCTGGTAGCGATCCCTAAGGAGATATTCTGTTGTCTGCAATGGTTTAAAAATGTTTCCGCTCCTGGCTTAAATTCTACTTCATGGGTATATTTTTCAATTGCCATCTGATTCCAGATGGATTTCAGTTCTTCTACGCTTTCTTCAAGATGGAATAATTCTCTGGTATATACTGCTGTCTCCGTAAAGCTCATACCCTCAATATCATGCTGATAAGTTTCTGGCAGAGTAAGTCCCCGTTTTTCCAGAAATTCCACATCGATATCATGCCACAGCCACATGGAATCCACCAGAGTGCCGTCCAGATCAAAGATCACGGATTGTACATTTTCTAACATTGTCCTGACTCCTTTAACAATTGAATCTCTTTATCTGTAAGTTTTCTGTACTCCCCAGGTTGTAATAGTTCGTCTAGTTTTAATGGTCCCATAGAAATTCGTTTCAGATAAACCACATGCTTGCCAACCGCCTCAAACATTCGCTTTACCTGATGGAATTTTCCTTCCATAATCGTCAATTCTATCTCCGATATCCAGGTGTTTTGTATTGGCTCCTCTTTACAGGAAAGAATTTTTAACTCTGCTGGAAGTGTTGGATGTTTTTCCCCTATCTCAAGTCCCTCCGCAAATAATTCTACCTCTTTCTCGGACACGTTCCCTGCTATCTTGGCATAATAAATCTTTGGGACGTGCTTTCTGGGAGCCAACAGATTGTGAGCTAAGGGTCCATCGTTTGTGATAAGCAAAAGCCCTTCTGTGTCCAAGTCAAGTCTTCCCACAGGGAAGAGATCTTTTCTATTTTTTTCCTTCATAAAATCAAGTACAGTGGGATAACGTTGGTCGGTTACTGCACTGACACAACCCTGTGGTTTGTAGAACATGAAATACTCGTATTTTTCATACGTTATGGGTGTTCCTTGAAATAGGACTTGATCCTTACAAGGATCCACTTTTTGTTCTGGCCCCTTGGGAAAAATTCCATTTACCAACACCTGTTTTTTACGTATGTACTGTTTTACTTCGCTGCGGGTTCCCGCTCCCATATCTGCAAGATATTTGTCCAGTCGTAACAGCATATGGTATTCCTCCCTCTGTTTTAATAACTGTAAGACAGCCGTTTTGGTTCCAACCATTTGAGCACATAGTAGGGATTGAAACTCAATTCTCTTCCAGTTTCATCATCAACATAAATCCCAACATGCAAATGTACGGCAAACTTTCCAGTTGTGCCTTCTGGACCATAGCCGCTATCCCCCATAAATCCTAGCAGTTCTCCAGCCTTGATTTCGTCCCCTTCTTGAAATTCTCTGGCATAATCGTAGAGATGTGCATAGTAAAAATATCCGCCATTGGGGGAACGGATGCCAATACGGTAGCCTCCCAGTTCTAGCCAGCCAATTTTTTCCACCACCCCATCGGTCATGCTTACGATAGGATAATGTCCTCTGTCATTGATAGATGCCATAATGTCTGTACCTTCATGTCCACGGTTCCCGCCAAAATTCCGGTCAAACATCCAGGAATTTTCAAAAGACGTTTCCAGATCACTGTTGCTGCCAGACAGAGGGATGGGAAAGTATTGTAAATCTTCCCAGACAGCGCTTTCCATATGTTCCATAGCCTGGATATTTTGAGGATGGAATTGACACAGTAAATCCAGAAAATCGTCCAAATCCTCTTGGGCCGTTTTTTCCGTCAGAAGATATGCTGTCAAGTAATGAAATCTGGAAAATTCTGAGTTCTCCTCATATTCTTGAAAAGTATCATACATTTCTTCGGGAATTTGTTGTTGTCGAAGAAGTTCCTTGGTATCTTCATCCGCCAAAAGGTGGGTAAGCTTGGCTGTCTGCTGGATGTAACCAATTAGGCCAGTGATGCCGCAGACAACCATTGTGAGAAGTAAAAGATGAATGATGATCTTTTTACAATACTTCATAGGCTCCTTGACTGTCTTATATTTATTTTAATCGTTTTAAAAATTCAACCAAAAGCTCCCAGACTCTGGCTGTTGAAGAAATGCTGAGACGTTCTTGAGGTGTATGGACATCATACATATCGGGTCCGAAAGAAATACAGTCCAGATCAGGAATTTTATCAGATAAGATCCCGCATTCTAAGCCAGCATGAACCGCCTCAACTTTAGGTTCTTTGTGGAAAAGTTCTCGGTATGTCTCGGCAATCATATCACGAATCTTGGAATTTGGATTGTATTCCCATGCGGGATAATCCCCATTAATTTCAATCTCCCCTCCCAAAAATTCGGTCAGGAATACCAGACGATCCGCCAACTCATATTTTCTGCTGGTTACGCTGCTTCGGACGGAGAATCTTACGCAAAAAACATCCTCTGAGAGTTGCATTACCCCAGCATTCAGGGAAGTTTCCACCAATCCTTCGATATCTCTGCTCATATTCTGTACACCATTTGGCATAGTGCGCAGGAAAAATAGTAGTTTTGTAGCGGAGGAGCTGTGCAGTACGGATCTTTTTCCAGTATCTAATTTCTGGCATCGAATGGCAATGTCGGGATCCGAGGTTTGATACTCCTTTTTCAACTCCTGGTCTAAAACTTGTATCTGTGCCATCAATTCCTCTTCTCTTCCATCAGATTCCAGTAAAATTTTTGCTGTTGTCTGTCTTGGAATTGCGTTGTCTTTCAATCCTCCTTCCAAGTGCTCAATGGAAAATGGAATCTGAGTTCCAAGAGAACAGAGAACTCTGCCAAGCAAAAAGATACCATTGCCCCGCTCTTTTTGAATCTCAATTCCAGAATGTCCACCCAAAAGTCCTGTCACCTGAATCTCATAACAAACACCTTCTTCTTCCACTCTTGTAACTGGGATGCTACAAGCGGCTCCAAGGCCACCAGCGCAGCTCGTCAGGAAAATTCCTTCCTCTTCGGAATCGATATTCAAAAGCCGTCTGCCTTTTAACATGGACAGATCAATGGCTTCTGCGCCCAGAAGTCCGATTTCCTCATCCACGGTCAAAACAACTTCCAAAGGTGGATGTTCTAAGGAATCGTCTGTTAATAGGGCCAGAGCATAAGCGACAGCAATTCCATCGTCGCCTCCTAAGGTCGTTCCTTCTGCGAACAGAAAATCTCCGTCTACAGATAATCTCAACCCATCCTTTTGAAAATCAATTTCAACATCACTTTCTTTTTCGCAGACCATATCCAAATGTCCTTGGATAATGACAGGTTCTGCGTTTTCATAACCTTTGGATCCATCCTTGAAAATGATCACATTGTTGCTTTCATCCTGAATGTACTTTAATCCCTGAGATTTGGCTAATGCTGCGCAGTAATCACTGATTTCCTTCGTATTTCTGGATCCGTGTGGGATCTGGCAAATCTCCTCAAAATAAGAAAATACTTTTTGAGGCTGTAAATGTTCACAAACTTTCATGATAACCTCCTATATTGGTATATTTATGTAATCAATTCATAGAATAAACTATGAAAAAAATATTGTATATCATTATTTTAATCGGATTTTTATTTTATATTCTGGTTTTTCCACAAGAATCCGTCCAGGCAGCTTCCATCGGCCTAAATCTCTGGTATGAAAATATGCTTCCGACGCTACTGCCGTTTTCGATTCTCTCCTATATCCTGATTCACTCTGGGATCTTGGATCATTTTACACAGGAGATACATAAAATCTTGAAGCATTTGTTCCCAGTCAGTAGTGGTGGTCTTTATCCGCTGGTTGCAGGGCTATTGTTTGGATTTCCCATGGGAAGTAAAATCACGGCTGAGCTGGTGCAATCTGGAAAAATCAGCTATGAGGAAGGGCAGCGATTGTTTTGTGTGTGCAACAATATTAGCCCCATGTTCATCAGTAGTTTTATTTTAAATCAAAGTCTGCAAAGGCCAGAACTTCGGATGGCAACCTATCTAATTTTGTACACTCCTCCACTTGTGCTCTATATGATTTGGAATCGAAAAAAGCAATTCCGTGTTCCAACAGAACACACGCATCTATCGAAAAAAACGGCATCCATGAACTTTCAACTCATAGATGCCGGAATTATGAACGGATTTGAAACCTTAGCAAAATTAGGTGGATATATTATCCTGTTTGCCATATTGGCCCAAATGACGACTCTATTACCCATCCAAAATCCAGTCCTAAAATGCCTGTTGATTGGATTTACGGAAATTACCAATGGAATTGCATATACCGCAAAACAAAATTTTGGATTTCCGTTAGCTTACCCATTGATGATGGCTTACACTGCCTTTGGAGGATTGTCAGGCTTTGCACAGACAGCCTCTATGGTAAAAGATGCAGAATTTTCTATGATTCCATATCTGCGCATGAAGCTAATAGGAACTGCCTGTTCTTTCGTACTTGCTCTTTTGTTCGTTCACCCATTCTAAATCAGTGTACATAGCTTGACGGTCCTTATTTGAAGATTTGAGGGAAAGTCTGCTATGTACCTGTCCGGCTGATACAGATTAGTTCCGTTGATTCATATTTGCCATCTGAATTTCAGAAGTAGGTTCCTCTTCGGTCTCTTGAGGCTCTTGGAACTGTGACATTTCTAACTCTGAGGGAGCCAGAGATCTGCGGTTTGCGTCTATCTGGTCATAACAATTCTGAAGTGCACTCAGAAGATTATCGGATCTAGCTTTGGTGGTTTCCATGGCACTTCCAAGAATTTCTTCCAGATCATTGAGCAAGCCATCTGTGTACTCAATCGCGCTCCAACGAATATTGTTTGCATCATTGGTGGCATTGTTCAAAATATCTCGTGCCTGTTCGGTAGCGATCATAATAACTTCATTTGCTTGAGCATAAGCTTGTTGCATAATCTCATGTTCACTGACCAATTTGGTGGTATCAACCTGGGCCTGGGCGATAATGGCATCTGCCTTCGTCTGAGCATCTGCAAGAATTGCCTCCTTATTGCTGATCATCTTTTGATAACGTTTAATTTCATCTGGCGTCCTTCGACGAAGTTCCGCCAACAAATCCTCCAACTCGTCTTTATTTACAATTATTTTTGTACTAGAAAGCCGCTTATATTCACAGTTTTCAATGAATTCTTCAATTTCATCGATCACCTGTTCGATTCTACTACTCATAAACAACGCTCCTTAATTTATTAAATTCTCAGTATTTGTTCAGGGCTGTTTCATACTAAGCTTCTGAAGGAATTGTCACTTAGTATAAATGGACGCGCACAATCGTCTAAGATCACATGCCACTTTGTGGCATTAGCTGGCGTAATACGCAAGGTAAATTGTATTGGCCATGCGTATAGAAATGTAGTCATCCATCGTGTATTTTAAGTAAAGCGGTTTAACCTTGAACATTCGTATATTTTTGATAAATCCTATGTACCAGTTTTTCTGGTACAAAATTGGAAATGTCCCCGCCGTAGGAAGCAACCTCTTTGACAATTGTAGAACTCAAATAGGCATATTCCAGGCTAGTCGTCAAAAATATAGTGTCTATATGTGAATTGATAATCCGGTTGGTTTGGGCAATCTGCAATTCATATTCAAAATCTGTCACTGCACGTAAGCCCCGAATAATAATGGAAGCTTCCATTTTCTTCGCATAATCAATCAGAAGACCATCAAAATATGTAATTTCTACATTTGGAAGATGATTTGTTATTTCCTCTAACATACTAACACGTTCTTTTACAGAAAACAATGGATTTTTTGCACTATTATTCAAAATGGCAACCACCAGTTCGTCCGCCATTTTTGCAGAACGCTCAATAATATCAATATGTCCAAATGTAACCGGATCAAAACTACCCGGATAAATTGCTCTCTTCATATGCATTCCTCAAACAGTTTATCTTAAAAACTGTAAAAATATATGTTGGTTGTTTTTATATAACTTTTCTTTTGTAATCTCATACCCGAAGTTCCTGGCATACGATAAATCCATGCCCAAAGATGTCTCTACTACAATGACAGTTTCTTTGTGTATCAGTTGGGATAGCGCCAGGGCTTTGAGGGGTTCTGCTTCCAATCCTGTTCCATAGGGGGGATCTAGAAACACTATATCAAATGGTTCCTGTCCCATCATCTGATGAATGGCAGAAACCGCATCCCTGACAAGCAGGGTGCAGTTTTCCGTAAATTTTGTAAATCTAATATTATCTTCGATACATGCCGCAGCTTTTTTATTGCTCTCCACAAACACAGCCTTCGCAGCTCCTCGACTCACTGCTTCCAGTCCAATTTGCCCGCTTCCTGCAAATAAATCCAGAAACCGACAGTCATATAGGTAAGGATTAAGTATGTTAAACAATGTCTCTTTGATCCGGTCCGTTGTGGGCCTGGTGTCCATTCCAGGAATTGTTTTCAATGGAAGACTTCGTGCCGTTCCTGCTATGATCCGCATACATTCACCTCGCTCACAGATTCCATGATAGCACATCTTAACAACGTTAACGCACTTGCAACAGAGTATTCTCGTATCTTACTTCGGCTGCCAGAATATTGATTTTTCTCTGTGAATAATTTTCCTTTACAATAGCAGCTCATATACACCAGTCCGACAGGTTTTTGTTCTGTACCACCATCCGGTCCTGCAATTCCTGTGACTGCAATGCAAAGATCTGTTCCTGCTGCTTTTGCTCCACCTACAGCCATGGCTTCTGCCGTCTGTGGACTGACAGCGCCATGTTCCTTTAAAATTTCTGAGGGAACATTCAGCAGTTTTTCTTTCGCTTCGTTGGAATATGTGACATATCCCTCCTTTAGAAACTGGGATATTCCTGGCACATTGATCAATCGTCCTGCGACCAATCCCCCCGTACAAGATTCGGCAGTGGTCACCGTCAGATTGTATTCTTTGAGCAGCTCATATATAGCGTCTTCCAGGGTCACATTGGGATCGTCTGTATAAATCAGGTTGCCAAACCGGTTCTGCAATTCCGTTTCTACAGGTGCGATCAAATCATAGGCGGCCTTCTCACTGGAAGCTTTCGCGGTAATCCGTAAATGCACTTCTCCGGTCTTGGCGTAAGGGGCTACGGTTGGATTTGTCTGTGTCTCAATCAAATCTAATATCTTTGTCTCAGCAGAACTTTCTCCAATCCCACATAATTTTACCATTTTGGAGCAAATAATATCTGGCTGTAATTCGTAAAGATACGGAAATACTTGCTCCTCAAACATGGGAATGAGTTCGTTGGGCGGTCCTGGGAGAAGAATCATTTTCACTTGATCTGATTCCATAATAATTCCTGGGGCAGTTCCATTTTGATTATACAATACCTTGCTTCCCTCTGGCACAAGGGCCTGTTTCCAGTTATTTTCGGTAATAACACGTCCTCGTTTTTTCATAAATTCTTCAATTTCCTGCCGTGCAGCTTTGTCTTCCACAAGTTTTTTACCCAAAACTTCAGCCGCAGTCTCTTTGGTAAGATCATCCTGAGTTGGCCCTAATCCACCCGAAAGAATGAGAATGGAAGAACGCTTCATCGCAGTTAAAAGCAGGTCTTTTAGTCGCCCTGGATTGTCTCCCACCACACTTTGATAGTACATAGAGAGCCCAAGCATGGCACATTTTTCGGAAATATATGCGGCATTGGTATTCACAGTATTTCCAAGAAGAAGCTCGGTTCCCACACAAATTAATTCAACTGTCATATTATCACTTGCCTTTCACTGATTTTTAAAAATCACCGTTTATTTTTGCTCTTTCAGGACATCTTTATTCTTGACTACGTAATCAATCAGGGAAATAATGGTTAATGCCAGGGCAAGATAGGTCATGACAAGGCAGGCCATTTGATAAATGTCGTTTTGAAAGTCTAAAATCAGCATAATAATCATTAAGAGCTGGAATGTTGTCTTAAACTTGCCCCAATAACTGGCGGCAATGACAATGCCGTTATCGGATGCCACAAGGCGGAATCCACTGATTATAAATTCACGGCTGATAATTATTATGGAAATCCATGCTGCTAGTTTTCCATTGGAATTTAAACAGATCAAAGCGGCAGCCACTAACAGTTTGTCAGCAAGTGGATCCATAAATTTGCCAAAATTTGTGACAAGATTGTATTTTCTGGCAATTTTTCCATCCAACAGGTCTGTTAAACTTGCAACAATAAAAATTGCCACTGCCGCATATGTTCCGACAGTTCCTAGCTGTGGGAGCAACATACAGATTACAAAAGGGACAATTAAGATCACGCGCAAAACCGTAAGTTTATTTGGTAAATTCATGGTATCATTTCTCCTATCAAATCATATTCGTAAGCTGACAAAATACGGACTTTTACAAAATCTCCAGATACCAACTCGGTGTCTGTATTAACAAAAACGTAACCATCAATTTCCGGCGCGTCTCGGTAAGTTCTGCCTACATATACATGCTCTTGTGGCATTTGGCCTTCAATCAGAACCCAGAGTTCACGATCCTTCATCTCTTGATTTTTGTCAAAGATAATCTCCTCTTGCAGCTCCATGATCTCATCCCGCCACGCTTCTTTCTGCTGATCTGTCACTTGATCCGAAAATTCGGCTGCTGGTGTACCTTCTTCCGGAGAATAGGGAAACGCACCCAGACGGTCAAACTCTGTCTCATTTAGAAAATACATCAACTCTTCATGCATTTGCTGTGTCTCGCCTGGAAATCCACTAATCAGAGTTGTACGCAATGTGATGTCTGGAATTTCTTCTCTGAGCCAAGCGATTTTGTGTATCAGCTCTGCTTTGTTGGTCCGTCTTCCCATCCGTTTTAAAATAGTGTCATTGATATGTTGAATTGGCATATCAAGATAGTGACAAACTTTTTGATTTTTTTTGATGGACTGAATAAGAGCATCGTAAATTTCTTCTGGATAACAATACATAATTCGAATCCATTGAATGCCTGGAATGTCGTTCAGCTTGTCTAACAGAAGATGTAACGATTTCTCTCCATAGAGATCCATCCCATACAAAGTCGTTTCTTGGGCTACCAAAATTAGTTCTTTGACACCCTGGGCGGCCAGTTCTTTTGCCTGGTCTAGCAAATCTTCCATAGGCACACTGCGGTAATGTCCTCGAATATGGGGAATAATACAGTAGCTACAATGTTTATCACAACCCTCTGCGATTTTCAAATGTGCATAGTGGCCTCCTGTGGTGAGGATGCGTCTAGTCAAATGGTTGGGAAGTCCTTCTAGAGAGTGATAATGTTCATAGCTATGGCCTTTTTGGACCTCCTCGATGGCTGTGACAATCTCTTCGTAAGAATTTGTACCAAGGACAGCGTCCACTTGGGGAATTTCTTTGATAATTTCGTTTTGATATCGCTGTGCAAGACAACCTGTGACAATCAACACTTTACAGCTTCCATGATCTTTGTACTCTGCCATTTCCAAAATCGTCTGAATACTCTCTTCTTTTGCATCGTTGATAAAACAGCAGCTATTGATCACAATAACCTCTGCCTCCGCTTCCTCATTTGTAAAAGTGTGTCCGCAGGCTCCCAATGCTCCTATCATATATTCCGTATCTACAAGATTTTTGTCACATCCTAGGGAAACAAATAAAATTTTCATATTTTCCTCACTAACAAGAACACACCATTCGCAAAATACAGTAATCATTTGTTGCATTTTGCGGGATGGTGTGGAATAGTTGCGCCTATTCTACTGTGTTTTCTAGTTCCTCATCCTCATCCATATCGTTTTCCCCGACAATGGTTACTTTGCTGTTATACACTTCTTCCACGGCAATAGACAATGGTTTTTGATTTGTGATATTGTCAATAACAGGTTCATCGCCTCCGATAATCTGTCTAGCTCTCTTTGCAGTTGCAAGTACGATAGAATAACGGCTGTTTACCACTGGCTCTTCACCAATCTCCACTCCGCTGTTTACGACTCTCATTAAATCTGTGTAAGAGGGATGTAACATCATAACAATCATTCTCCTTTCACAAAGCTCTTAAGCTCTGCTCTTATATTTTCAATTAACACAAGGTTTCTCGCCGTTTTGGCATGTTCATTTTGTATCATCGAATGCACTTGCTGTACACATTCTTCCAAGTTATCATTGATCACGAAATAATCGTAATGTTCTACTCCCTCAGCTTCCTGGCAGGCACGGCTTAAACGAGAGTCGATGACAGATGCATCCTCTGTTCCGCGCTCTTTTAGACGACGTTTCAGTTCTTTGGCGCTGGGGGGGGACACAAATAACAATAACGCATCCGGATATGCTTTCTTGACTTTCAAGGCTCCCTGAATATCTATCTCCAGGACCACGTCCAATCCCTTCTCCAAGTGTCCAAGAACGTATTCTTTGGGCGTACCATAAGAATTGTTGACATATTGGGCAAATTCCATAAATGCGTCTTGTTGGATCATGTTCTCAAATTCTTCTGTAGATACAAAGAAATAATCTTGTTTGTCCACCTCACCTGGTCTTGGTTCTCGCGTGGTGGCAGAGATACTTAAAGCGTAGGTATTTGGATAATTTGTAAGAAGTTGTTTTGTAATGGTGCCTTTGCCTGAGCCTGAGAAACCAGAAATCACCACCAAAATCCCTTTTTTATTCATCTGCATTCTCCCTTTACAGATACTTTATCTGATAATTCCAGACAAGGTATCTTTTATTCAATATTTTGAATTTGTTCTCGTATCTTCTCAATCTCAGTTTTTAAGTCGATTGCGATCTCTGATACTTCCATATCATTTGCTTTCGATAGGATCGTATTAGCTTCCCGATTCATTTCCTGGGCAATAAAATCTAGCTTACGTCCAATGCTTTCTCCTTGCAACAAAGTCTCTTTCATATTACTGATATGGGTTTTTAAGCGAACAATTTCTTCATCTGTGCAAATTTTATCTGCAAAAATGGTAACTTCTGTCAACAGTCTGTTTTCATCCACCTGTACATTTTCCAGAAGTTCCTGGATTTTATCTGAGAGCCTTGTGCGATAGTCTTGAACAATCTCAGGGGAACGTATTTCAATCTGTTCCACCCAGCCTAACATGGTCTCCAGCTTATGAAGCAGATCTTCCCGAAGCTGTTCTCCTTCTCGGATTCTTGTCTCCACAAGCTGCTCTGACACCTGACGGATGGCCTTCTCCAACAGCAGCCACCATTCGTCTTGATCCAATTCCTGTGCTTCCATGGTTAAGACTTCAGGATATCTAGACAATGCATCAGCGGTTAGATTTATGGACAAATCAAAGCTCTCTGCCATCTGGCGTATGTATGTTACATATTCTTCTGCAAGAGACGCATTGTATTTTAACAATACCTGATGTTCTGTGCAGTCTTCGTAAGAAATAAAAATGTCAATTTTTCCTCTCTGGACATAATTTTTTAACAGTGCCCGGATTGCGTTTTCAAAAAAACTTAATTTCTTGGGCATCTTAATTCCAACATCCAGATACCGATGATTTACCGACTTGATCTCTACAGTGACTTTACGTGTCCCGCTGGCAATTTCACAGCGTCCAAAGCCGGTCATGCTCTTTATCATACTGATCCTCCCGTATTCGTTAGGTATAAACATATGCATAGATATTTACATTATAAAACAGATTTTGAAAATAGTCAAATTACTTTTATAATTTATAGTTTTCTATTTGTCCAATTTAGTATATACTCTAGAGTGTGACCGCATGATATCTGTTAGTTTATCGACACGCGAAAGGAGAATGAGCAACCATGGCTTTTGATGGAATTGTAATTGCAAATCTTGTTCGAGAATTAAATGATACGATTTTAAATGGCAGGATCAGCAAAATTGCGCAGCCAGAACACGATGAGCTTTTGTTGACACTCAAAGGACAAAAAGGGCAGATTCGTCTGGTTTTGTCTGCAAGCGCTTCCCTGCCACTGATATATGAGACTATGGAAAACAAACCAAGCCCTATGACAGCTCCTAATTTTTGTATGTTGCTGCGCAAGCACATTGCAAATGGCAGAATTACAAAAATTTACCAACCTGGAATGGAGCGCATTATCAATTTTGAAATTGAGCATCTCAATGAATTGGGGGATCTTTGCCACAAACAGTTGATTGTGGAAATTATGGGTAAGCACAGCAATATCATTTTTTGTGATGAGAATCTTAAAATCATCGACAGCATCAAACATATTTCTGCCCAAGTCAGTTCTATCCGTGAGGTGCTTCCAGGACGAACTTATTTTATTCCAGAAACCCAGGAAAAATGCAATCCTCTTGAGACTTCACAGGAGGAATTTTTTGATAAAGTTTTTTCAAAACCGCAGAATCTTCAAAAGAGTATTTATACGGTGTACATGGGGATCAGTCCCGTTATAGCCTCTGAACTTTGCTTCCGTGCTGGAGTGGAAGGTGATCGCCCAGCAAGTGCTCTATCAGAGGAAGAAAAATTACATCTTTATCATCATTTTTCTTGGATGATGGAGGATATCAAGGTAGGGAAATTTTCTCCCAATATTGTAAAAAAGGGGAAAGAGCCCATAGAATTTGCTTCCGTGGAACTAACCCAATATGCCGATCTCACTGTTACAAATTATCCAAATATTTCTGTGGTATTAGACACCTATTATGCAGATAAAAATGTGTATACCCGCATTCGTCAAAAGTCTGTGGATCTGCGAAAGGTGGTGTCTACTGCCCTAGATCGGAATCGGAAAAAATATGATTTACAACTTAAACAACTAAAAGATACACAAAAACGGGATAAATATAAAGTATATGGAGAACTGATCCACACCTATGGCTATGGACTTGAAGAAGGCGCAAAGAGTCTTACTGCGGAAAATTATTATACGAATGAGAGTATCACCATTCCTCTCGATCCTCAGTTGACAGCGCAGGAAAACGCACAGAAGTATTTTAACAAGTACAATAAATTAAAGCGCACCTATGAGGCACTTACGGACTTAACAGAAGATACGAATCAAGAGATCCAGCATTTGGAATCCATTTCTACTTCCCTGGATATTGCGGTGTCCGAGGATGATTTGACGCAAATCAAAGACGAATTGACGCAATTTGGTTATATCAAAAAGAAACATACTGGAAAAAAAGAAAAAATCAAGAGCAAGCCTTTTCATTATCTTTCCTCCGATGGCTATCACATTTATATTGGAAAAAATAATTTTCAAAACGATGAACTGACCTTTAAATTTGCTTCTGGAAGTGACTGGTGGTTTCATGCCAAGGGAATGCCAGGTTCTCATGTAGTGGTAAAAGCCAACGGAGAGGAACTTCCGGATCGCGTCTTTGAAGAAGCTGGACGCATTGCAGCTTATTATTCCAAAGGTCGGGGAACCGACAAAGTGGAGATTGATTATCTGGAAAGGAAAAATGTCAAAAAGCCCAAAGGAGCTAAACCTGGCTTTGTAGTCTATTACACGAATTACTCTCTGGTGGCATCCCCAGATATCAGTGGATTGACAATGATAAATGATTAAGGCAAAATAGTTCATACTTATCGGAGCTACTTTTATCGGAATCTCTTTGAAAATGATTTGATTACATTTTTTGTAAAAAACGGTAAGAACTACATGTCTATTCCCATTCTGTCTGCATATACTATCTTCGTAGCCGAAAGGTTACAAAACGCCGGCAGAATTCCGGCAGGAAATCTGACAAAAGAAAACACAACAAAAGACAACAGGAGGGAACGATATGTCAAATTCATCTAACAGAGCGGTAATACTGGAAGCAAAAAGTGCATTGGATAAGTTCAAGTTTGAGGTAGCGAATGAAATTGGTGTGCCTTTGAAAGACGGCTATAACGGAGATTTAACTTCCAGACAGAATGGATCTGTTGGTGGTTATATGGTGAAGAAAATGATCGAGGCCCAGGAGAGACAGATGGCTGGCAAATAATCGCCAGTTCTACCGGAAGAAGCGGGTTTTGCAGTATCAGAAAATCAAAAAAACTGTAATAGAAAGAAGATGCCAGATTTCAGGCATCTTCTTTCTATTACAATATTGAATATATATACAATTATAAGTTGACAATTTCGGCCTGCTCTGTCAGGTAAGATTGGATATGTTCTCGGAGCCTTCGATGCTCTTTAGCTTCTAATTTCCGATCCTCTTCTAATATTAGATTTGCTTCCTGTGATGCCTGTTTTAAGAGATCTGCGTTCTGGTAAATGTCTCCCAGACGAAATTCCAGTAGTCCGCTCTGACGAATTCCGAAAAAATCTCCAGGACCCCGCAATTTTAGGTCTTCCGCAGCAATAAAAAATCCATCATTGGATTGATTTAGGATTTCCAGACGTTTCTTGGCTTTCTCAGAATCTGTGGTATTTATCATAATACAATAGGACTGGTCTTCCCCTCTTCCCACTCTTCCTCGGAGCTGATGAAGCTGAGCGAGACCAAATCGCTGCGCATCTTCAATCATTATTACGGTGGCATTTGGCACGTTGACTCCCACTTCGATTACTGTGGTAGAGACAAGAGCCTGTATTTCGTTGCGTGCAAATTGTTCCATGATGAGGTTTTTTCTTCCCGATTTCATCTTTCCATGGAGGCTTTCTACTACAATTTCAGGAGGCAGAACGGCTCTGAGACTTTCCGCATAATCAGTGACATTTTCTGCTTCCAATCCCTCGCTATCCTCCACCAAAGGGCAGATAATATATGCCTGATGACCTTTGGCAAATTCTTTTTTGAGAAATTCATAGGAAGTGTTGCGTGACTTTTTTCCAACAACACAGCTTTTAACTGGCAATCGTTTTGCTGGAACCTCATCAATGACAGAAATATCCAGATCTCCATAGAGAATGATAGCCAGTGTCCGTGGAATGGGGGTGGCACTCATAACTAGGACATGTGGTTGAGAACCTTTTAAAAACAGAGATTCTCGCTGTTTTACGCCAAACCGGTGCTGTTCATCAGTGACTACCAAAGCCAGATTGTCATATATCGCTCGTTCCTGAATGAGCGCATGTGTCCCTACAATCATTGCATTTGGGTATAGTTGCATCCGTTCATAAGCACGGCGTTTCTCTTTCGCGGTCAGAGATCCAGTCAGAAGAACCAACGGAACTGGAAGAGAAAAAGCTTCGCACATTTGTGTGAAATTTTGGTAATGCTGCATTGCAAGAACTTCGGTGGGTGCCATCAAAGCAGACTGATAACCGCTCTGTGCTGCATCCAGCATGGATAAAAAAGCGATAATCGTTTTACCGGAACCGACATCACCCTGCACCAGTCTCTGCATCACCTTTCTTCCACGGAGATCCTTACGGATTTCCAATAAGGTTCGCTTTTGAGCGCCTGTTAATTCATAGGGAAGATTACTCATCACCTGATCAGCCCAAAGTTCCTCTGTATCGAGAGACAGAAATTCAAAATCATTGACGATCTCTTCCATCTGCTCTTTCTGCATTCCAGCAGATAAGATAAATTGAAAAAATTCATCAAAAATAAGGCGTTTTCTAGCTTGCTCCAGGGCTGTCTCATTTTCTGGAAAATGAATATTTTCCATGGCATAATTGTATTCTGCCAATCCATGACGTTCCCGAATCTCTTCTGGCAGGTAATCCACCGATAAATCCAGGGTTTGCAGCGCCTGTCGGATTGTTTGAGATAATTTATTTTTTCCAAGTCCTGCTGTTAAGGCATAACAAGGCCACAGACAATTTTGCATAGATTGATATTTTTCTGGTGAAAATACCTGGGGCTGTTCCATATGAAAAATCGTTCCTTTTCGAGTAATTTTTCCAAGAAAAATAAACCATTCTCCTGATTTTAATGTATTCTTTAGATAAGGCATCCGAAACCAGACGAGATCGACTTTCACTTCCTGTTCCTGTAGTGTGAGGGAGGTAACCTGCATATTTTTCGCTGCTCGTACATAAGGAATCTTTTGGATTCTCGCAGCAATTGCTGCTGTGATACAGGTCTGTTTTATTGTCGAGGATGTCTCTTCTTCTGTGTACATTAGGTGGTCTGTTTTCTTTTTTAAGTCAAAAAGCCCAGGAATTTCAATTAGTGGGGTGATCGGCGGCATCCTGTCATAATCTTTGGGATAATGAAGGAGTATATCACCGATGGTGTATACTCCTAAATTATGAAATAACTGTTCTGTTTTCGCGCCGATCCCTTTTAATTCTCCAATTTTAGATGATTTCTCCATGGGATCGCTCCTTTTATCATTGGACTAGTTTATTCTACAGAGATTACATAATAGTAGATCGGCTGTCCACCGCTGTGAACCTCCACTTCACAGTCTGGATATTGTTTTTTCAGTTCTGTGCCAAGAGTCTGTGCTGTATCTGCGTCCACGTCCTCACCATAGTATATACTGATAATTGCAGAATCTTCTGTTACCATCTGAGCTACCATCTCTTTTGTCACAGTGTCTCTATCCTTACCGACGGAGAGAATGGAATTGTCACCGATTCCCATATAATCTCCCTGTTTGATTGCTTTATCATCAATCAGGGTATCTCGTACAGCGTAAGTCACCTGTCCACTTTTTACATTGGCAAGTTCCTGTGTCATACGCTGCGCATTTTCTTCCGCCGTACTGTCTGGCATAAAATTTATCAGAGCTGTAATTCCCTGTGGTACCGTCTTAGTAGGGATTACAAAGATATTTTTTTCCTCTAACAAGGATGCAGCCTGATTGGCAGCTAGGATAATGTTTTTGTTGTTGGGGAGGATGAAAATATTGTCGGCATTTACCTCCTCAATGGCGTTGAGCATGTCTTCGGTACTGGGATTCATGGTCTGACCACCAGCAATAATATAATCTACACCAAGCCCTGTAAAAATCTCATTGATTCCCTCTCCGATAGATACAGAGACAAAACCCATTTCTTTCTTGGGTTGTTGATTCTTCTCTACTCTTGCATCCTGTTCCGAACGTCTCTTGTCATCTGCGGCTTTCTGCTCCGCAGCGGCTTTTGCAGCATCTTTAATAAGTTTCTCCTGATGCTCCTCACGCATATTGTCAATCTTAATTTTACTCAAAGAACCATAGGTCAGTGCCCGTTGAATTGCAAGTCCAGGATCATTGGTATGTACATGGACTTTTGTAATCTCGTCGTCTGCAACTACCACGATCGAATCTCCAATAGACTCAAGGAACGCTTTGAAATCCAATTCCTCCCGTTCCTTCAAAGACTCATTTAACACGATGATAAATTCGGTACAATACCCAAATGTGATATCTTGTTCTGTCTGCTGAGAAATCTTAACCACATTGCCGGCTGTGCCAGCACTTTCAATCGTATAATCAATTTCTTTTCCTGTCAGTGCATCATAAGCGCCTTTTAAAATGGTAACCAATCCCTGTCCGCCGGAATCCACCACACCTGCTTGTTTTAATACAGGGAGCATTTCTGGCGTCTGGCTTAACACATAGTCGGCTTCCTGGATTACTTTATCGATAAAAATAGTCAAATCATCTGTCTCGCCAATCAATTCCAAAGCCTGGTCTGCCGCTCCCTTTGCCACCGTGAGGATGGTTCCCTCTTTGGGCTTCATAACGGCTTTGTAGGCAGTTTCCACGGCTTTTTGAAGGGCATCGCTTAAAATTACAACGTCTAAAGTTTCATATTTGCTGATCCCTTTGGTAAAGCCACGGAATAACTGGGACAAAATTACGCCGGAATTACCTCTTGCACCCCGAAGAGAACCTGATGAGATTGCTTTTGCGAGAGAGGGCATATCTGGTTCCGGCCCCAGATTACTTACCTCTGCTGCTGCTGACATAATTGTCATGGTCATATTTGTTCCGGTATCGCCATCCGGCACAGGAAATACATTTAATTCGTTGATCCATTCTTTTTTTGCTTCCAGATTCTTTGCACCCGCCAGGAACATTTTGGCAAGCATGGGCGCATCTATTGTAGTAATTGCCACTTTCGCGTCCTCCTTAATCAATCACTCTGACACCTTCCACGAAGATGTTGATTTTTTCGATTTCCATACCAGTAAATTCTTCAACCTGATATTTTACTGTACTGATCAGGTTATCAGAAACCGTTGAAATACTTACCCCATAGGAGACAATCACATGAAAATCCAAGGTAATCTTATTCTCCTTGACTGTAACATTTATTCCATGATTCAAATAATCTCGTTTTAACAGCTTTACCAGACCGTCCTTGACGTTTACGGCAGCCATCCCTACAATTCCAAAACATTCTACTGCCACAGAACCGGCATAAATTGCGATAACATCCGTATTGATCAACACTTTACCATACTGTGTGTCCACTTGTCCTTTCATACTGCAACCTCCGTTTTTCGGTTCAATATTTGATAATTTAAAAAGCTTTCTGAAAGCTTCCAATTATTTACATTATACCCTGTTTTCTATAAAAAAGAAACACATATTTCTCTTTTTTACAAAAATTTCATTTTATCCTTGCATTCTTGTTTCCTTTCTGTTAAAATACTTTTGTTGTGAGTCTGCGTTAGTGCAGACTTAGTAAGTTGCAAGGAGGTGCAATTATGGCAAAATGTAGCGTTTGCGGCAAAGCTGCACATTTCGGAAAAAATGTCAGCCATTCTCATAGAAAATCCAACAGAATGTGGAAGTCTAACATTAAATCCGTGAAATGTAAAGTAAATGGAGCCGCTAAGAAGATGTATGTTTGTACTTCTTGCTTAAAAAGCGGAAAAGTTGAAAGAGCTTAGTTCATTTCAGATGTTCAACCGGGAGCAGTTCATTGGCAATGTCGATGTACTGCTCTTTTTAGTACGCTGTGGTCTACCACAGAAGGAGAATTGGATACACCAGAATCGTTTTCACTCAACTTGTCCGTTTTTCTCTTTTCAACAACAAAATAAATTATATCCTAATAAAAGCAGCACAAAAATAATCAATATTCCCAATACTTCATTGGGTAAAAAAATCATAATTGCCATTCCAACTGCAATCCAAAACAAAATAAAACCTATCAGTCGTTTCATGCTAGCACCAAAAAAACAGAGCATTTATTACTTTTAATATATGCTCTGTCTTTGTTTTTCATACAAAATACCAAATAAAATTTTTGTAAGGTTTTGGTTTATCACGCTTGCAATCAAACGATGTTTATTCGTCTTTGGAATTTAAATTTAACTGTTCTGCCAGTTCCTGTGCTGCCGCATTTTTGGCATTCTCATTGGAATCTTCTGAATTTTTTGCCGAATTTCTGCTCGTAAATTTATTTACAAGTTCTGGCACCATATCCAGAATCTTTGTGATACTATCCTGGTTTTTGACATTGACCAGCTTGGTAACACCATCTTGAATTACTAACACTGCACTTGGTGCAATTCTGCCGCCCATGCCGCCAGCAGCATTGTTTTTCTTATCCTGGCAAAATGCCCCAGCTCCCACGCCAAAAGATACCTCAATCAATGGAAGAATAATGGTATCTCCAATGTGCACTGCCTCTCCTACCACAGTTTTTGTGGTGATAAAGTTATCCATGCCTTTGAATAGGGACTGTACGGTTGTGTTAAAATTATTGTCTTGCATAATCATACCTCCTGATGCGCTCTAAATTTTTTGATCCATGTTTTGATATTTTTATCTTTGATTAACCGGAAAGCTATCAAAAGTGTATGACAGCACCGGATATGACCTTTCATAGACAATTCGCCTTTCACATAGGGATGCTCCGTTTGAAAGTCAGGCTTTAAGTCAATGTGATAGTTTGCCCAAAAAGGAATTAGACAAAATGCTCCCAAAATCTGTCCTGTCAGGGCTGGATCTTTCAATCCAAATGCCAATGTTCCAGAAACTTTTCTGGGAAAGAAATGGCGCAGGATATATTTAAATTCTTTGAATATGTGAAGGAAAGCATTTTTACTAGTTTCTTCAAAAATCAAATTTTTTATGTTTTGTACTTTTTCTTTTATTGTCTGTAAAGTAGATGGATGTTCGCTTTCTTCTTCCTCTTCACGGAAGGTTCGACTTCTGGAAAACTCCTGCTTGGAAGACTTTTTTGTTTTCTGTGTTCTCTGTTTTTTCTTTTTTTTGGGTTGTGCCAAAGATTCTGTTTCCTCAAATTCCTGTATTACAGGGATCTGATTAACGTTGTCTTCCTGGACAGAGAAACTTTCTGTATCGCTGACTTCCACTTGCAATTCTTCAAATTCCTGTATTACAGGGATCTGATTAACGTTGTCTTCCTGGACAGAGAAACTTTCTGTATCGTTGATTTCCACTTGCAATTCTTCATTTTCATTTATAAACGTGTCTGCAACATCTTTTTGTTTCTTCTTTTTTTTGCGTTGTTTGCGCCGTTTTCTGGATTTTTCTTTTTTGGGCATAACAGAGATTCCTAGAATTTTCACAAAAAATTCTGTTCGATTTTCTTGATATTGGATCTGCACTTTTATCAAACGAAACAGCCAGGAAATTATCACTGTGCCTGTTATTTCATCCCAGGCTTTCATACCGATGCGGTAACGGACCGGAACCGTCAGAACTATCAGTATCAGACCAAGGACAACAGCCAACAAAATACCAATGATTTTTAAAATCAAAAACAGGATTTCCATACAGGTCCTTTTCTGGTTTGTTGTCTATGTTTTTCCAGAAAGTAATCCCTCACATCTAGATTTCCGGTTTTCTGGAATACATCCAAAATAATTCTTCCAGCCAGCTCCATCGCATTTTCATATCCCTTATCTACGCCCACTACAAACAGCCCTTTTTTCGGATAATACTTCTGCATCAGTTCCCAGGAGGGAATGATATCCAGAAGATTTGCAGGATTGCTGCTGAGTGTAATCACATAGACGTCCAGTTGCCCAGCGTTGTGAAGAATCTTCCATTTTACTCGTTTTCTTTTCTTTTTCATGCTGTCTCCCGCATAAAAATCCTTGTACCAGATCATTTGACACTCCATTCATTGACGGTTTTCTGATATAAGGAAAAGGCGCCCGCTTCCCGTGAGCACCTTTTCTTTCTGTACCTGCACCAGGCTTTGCTGGCAAATTGTTAAAAATATTTTCTGTTGCCCCAAAGATTACTCTTTTTCAAATCAAGATATTCATTATATGCTTTTTCCAGTATCTGTTTCTCATTTGCAAAACGCAGTAAATGATATGCTTCGTGAAATTTGTAATATCCCGAATCAACAAAATATTCTTCTCGTTGTGGTTTGCTGTAATAACTGTCTGCCATCATCAGATACCAATGGACGTCTTTTTCCACCGTATCATCTGGGACGGTGAAGGAATACTGGCTCTTTCCTACATATTTGATAATCAGGGCGTCCACCCCTGTCTCTTCCAGCACCTCACGTGCTGCCGTCTCTCGATATTCTTCTCCTGGCTCTACCGTCCCTTTTGGAAGCACCCAGCCTTCATATTTGTTCTTGTAATTCTTATACAAAAGCAAAATCTTTCCGCGAAATATTACCACACCACCACAACTCGTTGCTTCAATCATTGCAATACCTCCAGATGTGGTTTTTTGAACTTAGAAACAGTATACCCCTTTTTATGGTATCTTGCAAGATTTTTATTTTTTTAGGATTCGTTATCAGACAGAAACCGTACTATGGAGCAAAATAAGTGTCAAAGATCTGTTTTGCAATTGGAACTGCTACTGCGCTTCCAGCCCCACCATTCTCTACAATTACAGTTACCACAATACTACCTTTTTCTTCTGTGGATGCATATCCAGTAAACCATGCGTGGCTCTCTCCTTTATTATTGCTAAATTCCGCAGATCCAGTTTTTCCTGCGGCCTGATAGATTTGTCCACTTAATTTGGAACCAGTGCCATCACTGACTACCTTCGACATCAATCCCTGAAGTTTTTTTGCTTCTTCTTCAGAGATCAGAGAACCATATGCTGAGGGTTTATAATTTTTCACAGGAACTCCTTTGTAATTTTCCGTATGATCCATTATATAGGGACGCATTAAAATTCCCTGATTCGCAATGGCAGAAGTGATTAATGCCATGTGCATCGGAGTTACCAATGTCTCTCCCTGCCCAATGGCCATCTGAGTTACCTGATCGGAATTGGAATCGGCATTCAATACGAAACTGCTCTGGTTGGAAGGATATGCAATGGGCAGATCGGTATGAAACAACAGCTCATTGCAGAGTCCAGCAAATTTTTTCTTTTTTAATCCAAGGCCGATATTTGCATACGAAGTATTGCAGGATTTAGCAAAGGAGGTCTCTAAATCTTCCAATCCATGTACTGCATTGTTATAACAATGGATCTCTGTATTTTCCATTGCGATACTTCCCGTACATTCATAGGAATAATCCTGATAATTTGGATGTTCTCTCAGATATTCTAAGGTGGTGATGATTTTAAAAGTGGAACCTGGCGGATAAAGTCCTTGTGTAGTACGGTTTACCAGAACAGAATTTTCACTGTCCGTATTAGAAATAATGTTCTCCCATTCTGCCGCTATGGAATTAGGATCAAAATCTGGTTTGGACACCATGGCCAAAATTTTGCCTGTGGATGGTTCTAAGACCACTACAGCCCCACGGTTGCTCCCAAGCGCCTGATAGGCTACTTCCTGTACGCGGTAATCCAGAGTAGTCACCAGATTGTCTCCTGGATTTTTGATATCTTGGATTCCGTTTAGAACCTGTTCAAGAAAAAATGTATGGGAGCGCAAAAGGCTGAAATTTCCAAAGGATTCAATTCCAGATTTCCCATTACTGTCATATCCCACTGCATGGGCAAACATAGATCCATAGGGATAGTACCTTGTCTCACTTCCATCTTCACCAGTGATCGTCTGCGCCAATGTTTTTCCATCTGAAGAAAGGATTTCCCCTCGGATAACATGTTCTGCAAATGTGTTCTGCCTTGTATTGTAAGGACTGTTTATAAAATCCTCACTTCGAAAAATCTGAAAATATGCAAAATACCCCATCATCATCATAAATATACCCACAAACGAGTATGTGATAATTGCAAATTCCCGATTTTTTCTATTTTTAGCCGAGGTCCTGGACTTTTGTTCCGTGGATGCTTTCTTCATATTCAGGTTCTACTCCTTTCCGCCCTTCTGGATTCTTTTTGCCAACGTCTTTTTTCTTCTTGTCCTTTTTGTTTTTTCTCTTGCTGCCCTGTATTTCGTCGCGTTCTGTCCGTTCTCGCAGTAAGTACAAGCCTTGGATAATTGCAAAAATAATCAGTGTGCTTAAAAGTGAACTTCCCCCATAGCTGACCAATGGCAGGGTTACTCCTGTGGAAGGGATAAATTTGATATCTCCGCCAATGGAAAGAAAAATCTGGAAGCCGTAAATGGTTCCCAGGCCCAGCGCCACTAACTTATAAAAGGGATCTCGAATCTGCATGGCAATATTCAAAAACATTAGGAAGCAGCTAACACATACTAAAATCAGACAAATTGCAAAAATTCCGCCCAGTTCTTCTGCTACCGCTGAGAAAATAAAGTCCTGTTTTACTTCTGGAATTTTGTAAGGCATTCCTTGATTAAGCCCCATTCCAAACCATCCTCCGGTCCCTATGGCAAATAAGGAGTTGGCAACTTGGTTTCCTTCATTTGCAAAGACAGCTAATGGATCCTGCCATGCCACAACTCGGACCCGAACATGATGGAACAGATGGTATGCTGCTACAGAGGCCAGCGCCCCACACAACAGACCTCCGGCAAAATAGGAAAGCTTTCTGGTTGCAACATACAACATGACCATGTAGGCAATGAAAAAGATTAAACCTGCACCTAGATCTTTGGACAAAACCAAGATAATTACATGCAATGCAGCGATCACAGTTGCCTTCACCACCTGAATAAATTCCGTAGATTCATAGAACATGGAGGCCACAAAGAATACAAAAATAATCTTGATAAATTCGGAGGGCTGAATGCTAATTCCTGCTACGGAAAAAGACAATTTGGCACCCTTCGAAACCGCTCCCAGAGTTGCCACAACCCCAAGCATGGAGATTCCAGCAATGGCATATAGCCAGGTGAGGCTTTTAAAATAGCGAAAACGACTGATAAAAAAAGGAATAAGCATAGTTAGAGCCATGGAAACGACCGCAATCTGAAATTGCTTCATAGCATGTTCGTAGGAAAGTCTGGTCAACATTACGAAACCAATGCACATAAGCATACACATATTATTGACCACAAGTTTTGAAACTCTTTTATAAAAGATGCCATAACAGAGCTGCACGACAGTAAAAAATGCCACTTGCATCAAGTAAAATTTTAAGATCTCTGGATTTTTTTCCATGGACAGATACAGTACAGCATAAGCGTTCAGATGAAATAAATACATGTAAAACACTTGACTTTTAAATTTTTCTGCTTGTCCTTCTTTATCCACGCTGCGCTTTAATGCTGAAAAACACTGATAAGTATACAGTGCAAACAGGATAATCATTGTATATTTCGATAGTTCTGTAATCAAATGTACCATATACTATTCTACTCCTCGTTTGAAATGTCCATTGGTAAAATCTTTCAGATAAGCTTCCTGGGGAATCTTTCCAACAAGTGCCTGTCTATAATATTCAAAAATCTTTACTGTCTCTTGACGGTTTTCCACAGTGAAAGATAACCGGAAACCTGCCGGATGCAAAGTTCTTATTTTCTCTAATTGATGAAACAACGCAAGTGGACTAATATTATATATCACATTGTAACAATCTTCACAACGATTTTTTACTGGAAATAATTTTCCATATCGGTCCTTCAAGTAATGTGTGCATTTGTTTTTATCACAGCCTGTCATATTTTTATGCAAACATTGTGCACTCAACATCAATGGCTGATATCCATACAATAAGATTTCTCCTCTGGTACAGTCAAGCTCCCTCAATTCTTTTAAGTTCAGTTCTACAGGAAGCGTATAATAAGGAAGAGACATATCTTCCATTCCTCTGAGTGCCTCAATAGAGTATCCGTATAATCCATAATCTCCCTGTAGAGCAGATCTAGAGATGTTTTTCTCTCTCAGAAAAGAAAGTTCTTCTAGATTGCGGATGAGATAACCATCTGCTCCTGCCTGGTCAATCCAGGACCAATTTTTTTCAAAATACTGTGTTGTCTCCATGCGAAAAATATAGGGTAAAGCCAACCAGCATTCTTTGCCTGCTTCGTGAACTTTCTGAACATAATCTTTCAGTTTTAAGGAAAGTTGCTCTCTTTCCAAGAGAAACAGTTCCAGATAAATTCGCGTTGGTTCTGGCTGCTTTAAGACAACATTCAGTTGTTCTATTGTCTCTGTCAAAACGGAAAGACGTATGGCAGAACCATCGTTTTTTCCTTCGGTCCTTTGTTCTTTTGTAACTTTTGATAAGCATTCTATAC
This sequence comes from uncultured Lachnospiraceae bacterium, assembly GCA_910580015.1. Taxonomy (GTDB): domain Bacteria; phylum Bacillota; class Clostridia; order Lachnospirales; family Lachnospiraceae; genus Petralouisia. The sequence goes on along the minus strand of CAJTVT010000014.1, from coordinate 14,829 downwards.
TGAGTATGGTTTTGGACTGTGGTTGGATGATTCTGTGAAAACGATCGCATATGGTTTCTGACAGAATTTCTATTCCTGTTCTGCGAAGTTGATTCAGCGCAGCCACTGGAAGAAAGATATTTTCCTCCATTTCCAATTCCAATGTTTCAAAGACAAATGGGGTATTTCCTGTCTTTTTCATTTTATCAAGAACCGTTTCTTGGGATATAGGCTGATTTTGTGCCCTCTGGACAACTTCACCAGTTGTCTCTATTTGTATATCTTTATATTTTAACACAAGACTTGCAGGTTTCCCTGAAAAAAGTCTTAAGATTCCTTTTATTTTTTCTTTTTTTTCTGTTTCTAGATATGTTTCTCGTATCTTACGATGCAGTGCTTCATTTTGCTTTTCATGAGAGGGCTTTTGAAATGTAACCATTTCTGTGCCATTATGCTTTTTATAATACCCTTCTGTAAAACCACAGCGATTTCCGAAATCAAGAAGTGTTTGATAATCCTGTTCTGTCACCTGACAGTCTTTGCCAGACTCATACCGATCTATATATTTCCGGTAAATACTGGTAACACCTGCCGCATACTCTCCCTGTTTCATTCTACCTTCAATTTTAAAGGAATGAATGCCGCTTTGAATCAGCTCGGGAATCAGGTGAATGGTACACAGATCTTTCAGACTTAATGGATATTGTTCTCTCTGTTTTCTGGAAGATTCCGCCGCTTTTTTGCTGCCAAATACCTTATAAGAAAGGCGACATGGCTGAGCACATCTTCCTCGGTTGCCACTTCTACCTCCAATAATGCTGCTCATGAGGCATTGGCCGGAATAACTATAGCACAGAGCGCCATGGACGAAACATTCTAGTTCCACCCCTGTAGATTGATAAATATGGGAAATTTCTTTCAGTGATAATTCTCTTGCGGTAACAATTCGGTGACATCCTAATTCGGACAGTATTTTTGCACCGTAGGCTCCAGTAACCGTCATTTGTGTGCTGGCATGGATGGGCAAATCTGGAAAATTTTGTTTGATAAATCGCATTACGCCGAAATCCTGTACAATAACAGCGTCAAGACCTGCCTGATAGAATGGGGAGAGATATTCATATAAGGTTTTGATTTCCGGTTCTTTTAACAATGTATTTACTGTTAAATAAAGCTTTTTGCCATTTAGGTGTACATAGTTGATAGCGTCGAGCATTTCTTTCTCTGTAAAATTATTGGCATAAGCACGCGCGCCGAATTTAGTCCCAGCGGCATATACTGCATCTGCCCCAGCATTTATCACGGCTTTTAAGATTTCAAAAGATCCTGCTGGGGCCAATAGTTCCACCTTTTTATTCAAGCTGTGGTTCCTCCTGTTTTTAATGGATTCTCGGATTTTATTCAGAAGGGTGACTCAAAACTTAATTTTCCTGAGTCACCCTTTGCTTATCATCTTTCTTTTCTGGTTCCGGTTCTTCTGCCTCTGGCTCCGACTCCAGTTCTTCTAATTCCACTTTAAGTTCCTCTTCTTCCGATTCTATGGGCACCTGGCCTTTTACTTTGCCAAGCAGTGCATCCTCCAAAGAGGATTCCAGTTTTGATTTATGTAATAAAAGTTCCCGATTCTCCTTTTCCAAATCTGCGGCTGTCTTTTCGCTACTTTCTACTTGGATTTTCGCGGAGATCAGATCGTGCTGCAATTCATAAATTTCTTTCTCTTTTTCTCGAAGAGTCTCTTCTAGTTTTTCAGCTTGATCTTTTGCCTTAAAATAATCATCTGCAATGTTGAGCTCCAACAAAGTGGACTTCATATCCGCTGGAAAACGTCGAAAATTTTCCATTTCATCAAATTCGTTTAATTTACTGTTGATATAATTAGCAACTCTCTGTAAATACTCTTCACTTTCATAACCACTTAAAGTATAAATTTTACCGCCAATCAATACATCTGCACTGGTTTTTAAAGACATATATATTAATCCTCCCTGAAATTACAATCCATAATATCTAACGATATTATACCATGTTCTTCGCACGATGGTATGATAATCCATGCCCATTTCGGCGCGTATTATATCTAACGATATTATACCGTATTCCCACAAAAAAACAACCTTATTTTTCAATTCCGAAGTGTCTGTAAGCAAAATCTGTCACAGTTCTTCCTTTGGGTGTCCGATTGATAAAGCCATTTTTTACAAGATAAGGTTCATAAACATCCTCAATCGTACCAGAATCTTCTCCCAGAGAAGCGGCAAGCGTGTCAAGACCAACAGGACCTCCCTGAAATTTTTCGATCATTGCCAGTAAGATATTTCGGTCATTTTGGTCAAGTCCAAATTTATCCACTTCCAACAAATCCAATGCAAATACGGCAACTTCCTTGGTAATCTTTCCATCATACTTGACTTGAGCAAAATCCCGGACTCGCTTTAACAAGCGGTTGGCAAGTCTTGGAGTTCCCCTGGAACGTCTGGCAAGCTCAAAAGCCCCTTCTGAATCAATCTCAACTTCCAGTTTTGCCGCCGAATGGAGGATAATGGTCTTTAATTCTTCTGGATTATAAAACTCCAAATGATGCACCACTCCAAAACGATCCCGAAGAGGGGCAGACAACAAACCAGCACGAGTTGTTGCTCCTACCATTGTAAAATGAGGCAGATCTAACCGGATGGAACGTGCTGTGGCCCCTTTTCCAATCATAATATCGATAACATAATCCTCCATAGCTGGATAAAGGACCTCTTCCACTTGACGGTTCAATCGATGTATCTCATCTACAAACAAGAGATCTCCCTCCTGAAGTCCACTGAGGATTGCAGCCATTTCACCAGGTTTTCCAATGGCAGGGCCTGAGGTCACCTTCATATGTACCCCCATTTCATTAGCGATAATACCGGCCAATGTGGTTTTTCCTAACCCTGGTGGCCCATAAAATAACACATGGTCTAAGGATTCGCCTCTCTGCTTTGCCGCTTCAATATAGACTTTTAGAGTTTTTTTGATTTTTTCCTGTCCAATATATTCTTCCAGACGCTGTGGACGGAGGCTTGTCTCTATTTTTTGATCTTCCTCCTGAATTTGTGTCGAAATCACGCGTTTTTCCATGAAAACTTGTGTCCTTTCTACGTTTATAGTTGCCTAAAACATAAAATCTATTTGCATTTCCTTTTGTTTTACAATTTGTGCGACTAATTCTTCTAATTTGCCTCTAATTGCAAACATCTCCATATTAAGCTGATAAATTCCTAATTTCTGATTACGAGTAATTTGATAATCTAAATACGTTTGGGATTTATTCCAATTATTTTCACATGCATTATAATATTCTTGAAAAATTTTGTTTTTAATCTTCTCATCAAAATTTGGAATACACACATCTAATATATTTTCGTTTGTTAATCCTTGTTTTGTTCCTCTGGATGCTAGATTTAACATTTGTATTTGGCCATAATTTGAATTTAAAAACATCCCAGTGAACACTTTATCTACAATTTTTCCTTTTATTCTTAAAACTTTTATGTCTTCATTTACAAAAGCAGGAATATGATATAAATCAAAGAACATATTCATTTTTCCAACAGTTGCGCCTTTTCTAGTAATTAAAATATCTCCATCTTCCAGTAATTGAGAAATCTTTTCAGAAGTATTATATCTTTTTAATTCCTTAAATTTTAATCCATAAGATAGATCTGCGACTGCAAGCCACAAATATTCTCCTCTTTCACATGGTAAAATAATATCTGGTGTTTTTCCAGATACCCAATCATATTCCATATTCCGAATCTTGTGAAATCCTTTCTCATAGGACTCAATATGATTCAAGACATTCTTACATATACGCCTGTATCTAATCTAAAATTTTTATTCCGTATCTCTTGTATAGTTGGATATTTAAATTTATTTTTTCTTCCTGTTCCTCCTCTTTGCATTTCGTTTTCTATGATTGATTCAATAATTTTAACTTTATTTTCGATCATTATCTCTTTCTCAATCAAAAGTTTAACTAGAGAAGAAACATGGTCTATTATTTCTTTTTGAGAATAATTTGAACTTTCAACTGGAAATGGAATTTTCATATTTAGTAAAGTTTCACGTTTTACATTCTGCTGGGTTCCACCTCCAGAAGTATTGCACCTTAAGGTGTCTTCGCCGTAATTTGTAATAAAAAAGGCTGGTATATAATATTTGTATTCTTCTTTGAATTTGAAAAAAGATATTCCGCCATTTACAATCGCGTTCCAATGATTAGAGACATAAGATATTTTTCCAATAGACGCATTTCGACTGATACAAAAATCCCCTTGTGATAATTTTTTTGTCGATTTATTATATAATAATGGAGAAATATTTTTTCCTTGTCTAGGATTTACAATGTTTCCTTCCATGCAACTTATCGTATGTAAATAGTATTCTGTTCCAAATGACACATATTCTGAAACATCAATTTGTTTTCCTACATCTTCTTTCAGACACATTTCTCTTAATAACTTGTAATTCTTATCAGGTATTTCTGCATTTCTATGTTCTGTAGGATGTAGAGAAAAGTGCTTGTTTTTTATATCGGATATTCTCACAATTTTCGGTTTTTGATAATAATTCATTTAACTGCTCCATTTCTGAAAAGAGTCTCCATGAAACGCCCTATATATCTCTTGATAAATATATTTGTTATTTTCTAACCAGTTTGCAAATGAGGAAACCAATTCGGGAAAATCACTTAAAATTTGTTTTTTTCCATTTTCATCACAAACAATTTCATACGTTGTTTCATCAATCAAATAATTTGGGGGCATATCTATTACTTTATTTTTTTCTTTGACAGAATATCCGATATGTTCAATTTCTTTTACAAAAACTTCATAGTCATCGTTTAAAATATTTATTTCATTTTTTCTGGGCTTATAAGCTATGACTACTGTGGTTGCAACACCAGTCTGTCCAAAAGTATTCGCTGGCAAGTCAATCAAGGCTACAATTCTCATTCTAGATATTAGCCATTCTCTAACACATTCCCAATCTTTGATACTTGCAATTGAATTACTTAAAACAATTGCCATTCGACCTCCTTCATTAAGCAATTTTACTGCATTTTCAAGGAAGATCACGCCCATATCTATACTATTAGGTTTATTTTTTTGATGCCATACTTCATATAACTGAATTGTTTTTTTGGATATATCCCATTTACCTTTTTTTCCTGTTTGTAAATCTCTGCCTCTTCCAAATGGCGGATTTGTTAAAATTACATCAAATTTTTGAACGTTCAAAGATTCATCATTTTTATTAGACCAATCTTCTATATTATAATCATCAATATCAAACTTTATATTCTTGTATTGACCATTCACAAGTAATTTATGGTCAATTGAGTTCATATTCCTTATTACTGCATTCCCATCTCCATTAAGTACCAAATTAAGTTCCGCCAATTTCAGAATTTTATTATCTTTGTCAAAACCATAATAGTCGCTTGCAGCCATTAAGCCAGATAAATTTTCTCTATTTACATGCCGAAAAGCCATCGCTAAAAAATCACATATCCCGGAACAAGGATCACAAATCTTTTCTCCTTTTTGAGGGTTTATAAGCTTTACAATCGCCTCTACCACTGGAACAGGGGTAAAGAACTGTTTTTCTTTTGCTTTTTCAATGTTATTCCCAAAATTATTAAAGATTATCTGATTAAATCCAGTATGTCGGGACCCGATTATCGCAATCTTTTTTTCTTGAAAAATACTTATGATAGAAATTAACATTTTCTCATCATCTGGATGTGAAGGGATGAGATTATTATTTTTCTCAGTATATGTTAATGCTGGAGGATTAAATATTGTACCACTATATTCAATTTTTGTTCTTTTATATATTTCGTTAATTCGATTTCTAAATATCTGGTTGCCAAACAAGCCATTTCTTTCTTCATCCAAGATATAGAAATCAAAATACTCTTTCTGATGTCTTAAAACTTCTTTTTCATCTGCCACCTTCAAGGTCAAAAACTCTACTATTAAATCTTGCGCATCTCTAGATAAGCCAAGTCTGTCAACAGTTCTATTGATACTTTCTAAAATTTCTGAAAAGCTTTCTTCTCTCAGTGATTGAGTATTTTCAAAATTTCTTCTGTTTACCATATCAAAAGGCTGATTATGTTCCAGTAAGTCTTCGAATTTTGGCATTTTCTGTAAGGTATCACGATATGAAAGATTTAAAGTCTCGATTTCATCTGTGCCCTCTTTTTGCATTTTCTCATAATATCGTTGTATGGAATGATTACCTACTTTTTTGAACAATAAAATATCATCCAAACAATCAAAATACAAACCATACACCTCTTTACATTCTACTGCGCTGTTCATTGCTTCTGACATTTGAACAGTAACTGCACTTGTCACCTCATTTACATTACTTTTCGCTTCCCCTACAAGCAGCATTTTTTTTGCAAGGCTTTCTGGCAACTTTGTATCTTTATCTTTCCAATGATTGTATTCTTTTTTCCAGTCTGCATCCGTAAAAATAACAAGATCTGGTTTCAAAGGATTTGCCCCTTTGCTACCTTTTGGAATTGAAAATTCTACACATATATTTTCAGGATCACAATAGTTCGTTTTTACCAGACTCCAAACCATACGAGCCCTATACCATTCCTCAGAATATCCATTTTTATTTTTTGTATTAGAATCTTTATTATTTGAAAAAACGCCACATTGTGTCTTATACCAGGTTGCTGTTATTCTTTTTAATGATTTATATTTTGCCTCAAATTCTCTAAAAGCTTCCACTAATTGCATTTGCATAAAATCACCTCTAGTACATTTTAGAACATTTGTTCTTGAATGTCAATAGGATTTTTTAAATTTTATACAATTAATGTTTATGATATTTCACAGTATGTTTGAGTGTGATATTCTATCTCGTCTCCTACAACTCCTTAATCATTTCCATATAGAGAATCTCTTTATAGCCGCATTTTCGATATACTTCAATTGCGCGAGTATTACCTGGTTCCACTTCCAGCCTCTGTAACACTGCTTTTCCTTTATATTCTTCTTGAAGAAACTGGAAAAACTGAGTTCCAATTCCACCATTGCGGTATTCTGGCTTCATATAAAGGTCTTCAATCCAGATACAAGCGCCACCAAATTCTGTTGAAAAGCTTTTGGCCAGCATAGCATACCCTGCGATACTTCCATGGGCACGAAATACAAATCCTTCAAGATATGGATTATCATTGATACAAGCATCGATATCACGTCTTAATACCTCTCCTGATACTTCATGTATAATAGCTGGAGAATCATAAAAATCCCGCATCATTTCATATACGTCCTGTGTGTCCTTTTCTTCCATTTTCTTAATTGTAATCATGTTTCTTTCCTTTCTATTTTCCTGTAAATAATTTTTACTATGTGAATTTTTAACATAGGACCATCTGCCTTAAGGATGCCTTTAAGACTTCTTCCACAGTGATCCCTTCTGTAAATTCCACAGCATTCACAGCTTTTAAAGCTTCTGTAGCGGAATATCCAAGAGCTGTTAATGCCTGTACTGCTTCGCTTCGAATGCCAGATATAGCGGTCTCTTCGCCCACTTCTTCTGCGGCATGTGCCATCTGAACCTCAAGTGCTTCCTGAAGATCTAGCTTATCCTTCAACTCCAAAATCAGCCTCTGCGCCGTTTTCGCCCCAATACCAGGCGCTTTTGCGATGGTTTTTGCGTCATCCCCAAGTATGGCAAATCTTAAATCATCTGGAGCCAGAATGGTCAATATGGCAAGAGCGCCCTTGGGCCCAATACCATTGACCCCCAACAACAGTTTAAAGATCTTTAAGTCGTCCCTGTTTAGGAATCCATATAATTTCATGGAATCCTCCTTTACATGAAAGTAAGTATAGATCTTTAAAGTCTGCCCTGTACCGCTGAATTTGTCGATCATGCTGGCGGGAATATAGATATGATAGCCAATATGGTTTACTTCCAGTACAATGGCATCATCTAAAATCTCAACGAGTTTACCTTTCATATATGAAAACATCTTTTTTCCTTCCTAAAGCATTTTTCAAACATGCTTTAATCTCTCATTTGGAATCTCATACAGATGATTCTAATTCTCCATAAAAATAGAATCCCTTACATTCCTTCAATTTCACCGAAACAATCTTACCGATCATTTCGCTGGTTCCTGGAAAATGCACCACAAAATTATTGCTTAATCTTCCTGTCACAAGTGTTTCATCCTGTTCATTTATCTCTTCTACTAAAACTTTTTCTACACTTCCAGTGAAAGCTTGTGCCCGTTCTGTGGCTTTACGTTGCACCTCTTTTAGCAAACGATCAAAACGTTCTTTTACCACCGTCTCTGGCACCTGATCCTCCATCATTGCTGCTGGGGTTCCTGTCCGTTTCGAATAGATAAAAGTAAATGCACTGTCATATCCCACTTGTTTTACGACATCCATGGTTTCTTCAAAATCTTCCTCTGTTTCCCCAGGAAAACCAACGATAATATCGGTTGTCAGTGCAATATCTGGGACAGCTCGCCGTATTTTTTCCACCAGGGACAGATACTGTTCCTTATCATAATGACGATTCATTTCCTTTAATATTCGGCTACTTCCAGATTGAAGCGGCAAATGAAGATGCTTGCATATTTTGTTAGAACGACCCATAACTTCAATTAGTTCATCCGAAAGATCCTTCGGATGGGAAGTCATAAATCGAATCCTCTGAATCCCTTGTACCTGTTCAATTTTCGTTAACAACTGAGCAAAAGACATGGGATTTTCTAAATTTTTCCCATAGGAGTTCACATTCTGTCCCAGCAGCATCACCTCAACTACCCCATCAGCAGCCAATTTTTCTATTTCTCTGATGATATCCTCCGGTTTTCGACTTCGTTCTCGTCCTCTTACATACGGAACAATACAGTAACTGCAAAAGTTATTGCACCCAAACATAATATTAACACCTGATTTGAAAGAATATTTTCGCTCTATGGGCAATTCCTCTACGATCTTGTCAGTATCTTTCCAGATATCGATCACCGTGCCTTCCTGTGAAAAACATAAGAAGAGCAGCTCTGCAAATTTATAGATATTATGTGTTCCAAAAATGAGATCCACAAAACGATAGCTTTTCTTTAACTTGTCAATCACCTCTGGTTCCTGCATCATGCAGCCACAGAGAGCGATTTTCATATGGGGATGTTGTTTCTTGTAAGTATTTAAATACCCAAGTCTTCCCCATACTTTATTGTTGGCATTTTCTCTTACTGTGCAGGTATTATATATTACAAAATCCGCTTCCTCGCTGTTTGCTGTTATATAACCGATCTCTTCCAAAATTCCTGTCAGTTTTTCAGAATCACGTGCATTCATCTGACACCCAAAGGTTTGTGTAAAAAAACATGGGAGACGCCCGTTCTTTTTTTCAAACTCTCGAACCCATTCTCTGCATTTTGCCATGAAGTAATATTGACGGGCTGGTTCTTCTGTCGGCGGCTCTGAACTTATATCAATTTTATCTAAATCAATTTCATTATACATTTCTTTTGACTTTTTTCCTTTCTATTCATACAGTATCTAAGAAGAAGCAGATTTTTACTGTACAGCTTTCTTTTATTTAATAAGAGATCCATTTTTAACTTAAATTATACACAAAGCGTCCCTCTCATTTACAGGACATATTCTAACTGACACTCATCTGGTTCAGACTCTACAAGCTCCTTGTGATATTCTTCCGCTTCGACACATCCCAAAGCATGGTAAAAAGCCTGGGTTTCCTGTGCGGGATGCGCGGAAATATAAAGTTTTTCTGCACCAAGACGTCTGGCGCCTTTGACAGCACACTGAAACAACCCTCGTCCCAGCCCCCAGCCCCTGCTTTCACAGGACACATGGATGCAAGACAACTGGACATACTGCTCCCTAGAGCCAAAATGATGACTTTCCACAGAGGCGAATCCGATCAGTCGTTCCTTTGCAAATACACCAAAAACGAATCCTCCTGTGTCTACCGTATGTTGCAGACACTTTACCAAAAATTCATACTGTGCGTCGCTCCATTCTTCCACATAAAACTTCTCTTCCAAGCTCCAACTTCCTTCTCCCTTTTTCCAACATTTTGTGACTACTTGGTGTCGATCAAAACTTCGAAACAAGGCCCGTGTAATCTGTGATTTTGATAATATTTGATATGATAGCTTCATGTTATGGCCTCACTTGTCCATTACCATAAATAATATATTTGGTGCTGGTCAGTTCTTTTAAGCCCATTGGTCCTCTGGCATGGAGTTTTTGTGTACTGATTCCGATTTCTCCGCCAAACCCAAATTCAAAACCATCGGTAAACCGGGTGGAGGCATTTACATATACAGCAGCAGCGTCAATCTCATCTAAAAACTTTTGAGCATTTTGGTAATCATTTGTGATAATTGCTTCGGAATGGCCCGTATTATAACGGTTAATATGCGCAATGGCTTCCTCTATGTTACACACAGTCTTGATCGATAAAATATAATCCAAATATTCTGTTCCCCAATCTGCTTCTGTGGCTGGCAAAATATCTGCACATATGCTTCTGCTGGCCTCATCTCCTCGAATTTCTACATTTTTTTCTTTTAATTTCTGTGTCAGCACTGGTAAAAGTACATCCTTTATATTCTGGTGGATAACCAACGACTCACAGGCATTACACACCCCAATTCGCTGCGTTTTTGCATTAAAAATAATATCAACTGCCATGGCAAGATCTGCGGATTCATCCACGTAAATATGACAGTTTCCAGTTCCTGTCTCAATCACGGGGACTGTGGCACGTTCCACCACTGTACGGATCAGTCCTGCGCCTCCTCTTGGAATGAGTACATCCACATAGTTATTCAGACGCATAAATTTCTCTGCTGTCTCATGACTCGTATCTGTGATAAGCTGGATGGCGTCTGCGGGAAGCTGGCACGCTGTCAATGCCTCCTGTAACACTTTGGCAATGGCGTTATTGGAATGGATAGCATCTTTCCCACCCCTGAGAATGACAGCGTTTCCTGTCTTAAAACAAAGTCCAAAAGCATCTGCTGTTACATTGGGACGAGATTCATAGATAATTCCAATCACCCCCAGAGGAACTCGTTTTTGTCCAATCATCAACCCATTGGGACGCTGCTTCATGGAAAGCACCTCTCCCACGGGATCTTCTAGATCTGCTATCTGTCGTAGTCCTTCTGCCATCTGTGCGATCCTTGTCTCTGTCAACAGCAGACGGTCCACCAGGGCAGGAGCTATCTGATTGTTTTTCGCCTGCTCTACATCCAATTGGTTTTGGGTCAACAAGCTCTCTTTATGAGTTAGCAAGGCCTCTGCGGCACCCCTCAGTGCTTTATTTTTCTGAATGGTGGGCAGAGTACGCAGAACTGTCTCCGCCGTTCTTGCTCTCTGTCCAATTTCTTCTAATGTAAGATTTGTCATTTGAATCCTCCAATCTATGTACACCAGTATCTTATTATCAGTATACCAATTCTTTGTTGTTTTGTCATTCCTTAAAATGATAATATATATTTTCAGAGACTGCAACTTTTTCTCTCTCTACTGCGTCTAACATGTGAAAGAAAAAAATACGAAAGGAGTAAGAAATACAATGAATACGCCTACGATGCAAACACTGGTAGAGCAGGAACTACTTGCCAATTATGCCTCCATGTATCGTTTCGCCTACAGCTATGTAAAAAATGAAGCAGATGCCATGGATATCGTACAAGAAAGCGCTTATCTTGCTATCAAAAACGCTTCCACTATCCAGAACAAACCTTACATCAAATCCTGGCTGTTTCGCATTGTGATGAATACCGCGATCTCCCTCCTTCGCAGACGAGGGCATGAGGTATCTGATGTACATATCTCCGAATTTGGAAAGGAAGACTGTTACACGGACTTTGATACCATAGAGGCATTAAATATCCTAAACAGCAAAGAACGTACAGTCGTGATTCTTCGTTTTTTTGAAGAATGGAAACTGCAAGAAATTGCAGATACCTTAGGAGAAAATTTAAACACCGTAAAGAGTATTTTATACCGCAGTCTAAAAAAACTAAAAATAGAATTGACGGAAGGAGAGATTTGCCATGAAACATAATTTTACTGCTATGAAAAAAGATTACGAAACAATTCCCATTCCACAAGAACTGGAGTCTCGATTAAAACAGTCCATTGCACAGGCGAAATCAGATTTAGAACAGGAACATCCGTCACAAGAAATACCTTCCAAAAAGAAAAACGTTTATTCTCGCTTCCGCCATTATGCATTGCGTGGAATAGGTGGAGCCGCCGCTGCCGTTCTTGTGATTACGGTACTGGCAAATTCCAGCGCTTCTATTTCTCATGCCATGGAACAAATTCCAATATTGGGAGCTATCGCCCAGGTAGTGACTTTCCGAGAATATCAGCACAAGGAAAATCAGATGCAGGCTGACATAAAAATTCCAGAAGTTGAGATAACAGACAAAGATGGAAACCTTTTAGAAGAATCCTCTAAAACTCTCAATGACACCATTAAAGCGTATACAGACGAAATCATTACTGCTTACGAGGCAGACGTGAAAGCAGCCGATGGAGAGGGAGTAGAAGATCTATCCCTGGATTATGAGATTGTCACAGATAATGATACCTTGTTTTCCCTGCGTTTTGAACAATGTATTACAATGGCTGGTGCAAACCAAAGCCAGAAAATATATCATATCGACAAATCCACTGGAAAAATGATTCGCTTGAAAGATTTGTTTCAGGAGAATGCGGATTATCAGGCTGTCATTTCCGAAAATATCAAAACACAGATGAAACAGCAAATGACAGAGGATGAAAATAAGATTTACTGGCTTAATAGTGATATACCAGATGAAAATTTTAAGTCCATCTCTGATGATGTGAATTTCTACGTCAATGAATCTGGAAAATTGAATATCGTTTTTGACGAATATCAGGTTGCACCTGG
>CAJTVT010000014.1:0-1859 GCA_910580015.1 uncultured Lachnospiraceae bacterium | reverse complement strand
TGGGTGTAGTCACCTTTGAGATACCTACAGAAATCCTAAAACCTATTGTAAAAGAAGGCTTTCTTCTAGAGTAGAGGATGTTCTATCTAGAGTTCATAAAATTTTTCGTCTGTAACCAATGCATCCATGGAAATATCGTGTGGATCACAGAACACCTTTGGAACAATCTGCCTTTCATAGCAGATTCCAATTTTATAGCATCTGGGATATCTGGCAAGATAACGGTCATAATATCCCTTCCCATATCCCATACGCCCTCCTTTCAAATCAAAAGCAAGCCCTGGAACCAACACCAGGGCGTTTGCTTCTTTCATCTGCTTTATTCCAGTGGGTTCCATCACCCCAAACATTCCCTTTTCAAATTCAGTCAATGTATGGATCTGGTAAAAATCCATAGTGTCGCCGCAAACTCTTGGAAACGCCACTTTTTTTCCAGAAGCCAAGGCCTGCTCTGCCACTGAAAGAAGACTCGCTTCACTTCCCAGAGGGTAATAAAAATATATCGTTTCCGCATTTTCAAAAGAAGGCTTCTTTTGAAAAATACTACAAATTTTTCCAGATAAGAAATGAATCTCCTCCTGAGTAAGTGCATCTCGGTTCACTTTAGCGTCTGTCCGCAGCAAATTTTTGATTTCGGCTTTAGAAAGTCGCTCATAATCGGAATATGACTGTCCCCTGTTTTTGTGTTCTATTTCATTATGAGATACCGCCTTGTTTCTTTGCATATTTTTCTCCCAAATTTTCTGTGGTTCCGTCAGGATTTACCATGTCTATATTGTCAAGCTGTGCCCGCAGATTTCGCCGTATATTTGCAATGTATTCTTTCCGCAACAATTCCTGTTCTTTTTTCTCCTCTTCTGTAAGTCCTTCGGCTTTTGCCCTTCTAGCCAGCTCATTAATTCGATCAATTTTCGTCTGATTCATTTCTTCCTCCATATTCAATCCATGCTCTCTTCAATAAAATCTGCCACATAGAAATCTTCATCATAATGTTGGCGGAACAAAGTTCCAATAAATTCTCCCTGAAAGATTTCATGTAAGATTCCCACATCTTCTCCATTTGCAATAATCATATCTGCCCCAGATAATGTGGCAATTCTTGCAGCTGTCAATTTTGTCTCCATACCTCCTGTCCCTACATCGCTCCCAGTACTAGCTTTGGCCATGGAAAGCACTGAGTCATTCAATTCTTCTACTACATCGATAAGCTTTGCCTTGGGATTTTCTCTGGGATCATCCGTAAAAAGTCCATCAATATCCGAAAGAAGAATCAAAAGATCTGCTCCAGTCAGCGCTGCCACAATCGCAGATAAGCTATCATTGTCTCCAAAACGCATCTCGTAAGTAGACACCGTATCATTCTCATTTACAATCGGAATTACGCCTAAACGAAACAATTCTTCAAAAGTATTCTGCGCATTTTTTCGAGAAACATTATCCAGCATAGTTCCCTTAGTCATCAAAACCTGGCCTACTGTCTGATGATACTCCGCAAACATCTTCTGATACGTCATCATCAATCTGGCCTGCCCCACCGCCGCACAGGCCTGTTTGGTGGAGATATTTTGGGGACGTTCCTGAAATCCCATTACCTGTCGTCCCACTGCAATAGCACCAGAGCTTACCAGGCAAACATCTATCCCCTGATTGCGGATATCACAGAGTTCCCGCACCAATTTTTCTAATTTCGTAAAATTCAGTTTTCCGGTAGCTTCATGATGCAATGACGATGACCCAATTTTTACCACAACTCTCTTTTTATGAGCAAAATATTTTTTTGTGTCCATGTTGTATCAATTCCTTCCTCTAGTGTATTGACCACCTGACAATCAGACCAATTACTTGCCTGAATTTCCATC
>CAJTVT010000013.1:28316-58423 GCA_910580015.1 uncultured Lachnospiraceae bacterium | reverse complement strand
GGATACATAGCTCTATTGGTTATTTGACACCACAGCAAAAGGAGGATGAGGAACTTAAAAAACAGCATAATCTTTCGACTTTTTTTGTCCAAAATATTGACATAGGTCCACTTCCGGATTTACAATAATAAGCAACCATCCGGCTGGACACGTTCCATTTGTCCGCAATCTCTGCAGCAGTGAGATAATCCATTTCCATCCCTCCTACTTTATTATACTTCAGATACCTGAAATATACAAGGAGGCAGCTATGGATTTATCGAGATATCACCATCATTTAATCACATGATTGTCCATATCAGTCTGACACCACATTGACAATGCAGATTTGTGTTGCTTGCTGGCCATCGTTGCTTGCTGGCCATCTGCCGCAGAAGTTCCCCATATCTCCACCATTTGCCCCGTTGTCAAATCGTATGCCGTTCCGTTTTCTGTTATGTTCCTTCTTAAAAGTGAAACGCCCACTTGGATTTACCGAACAAGCGTTTTTTGTGTGATTAATATTCAGAACTGAGAAGGAAATCCGCTATGTGCATTGTTTTAATGCCCTCATAGTTTCCTCCTGCAAATTCATCCGTCGTGAGAACATATTTGGGGTAATTATCGTGTATTTCAAGCAAACGGTCATACTCTCGTTTTTCCGTCTTTTCAGATCTAATCTCCTGTGTGACCTGAACATATACCTTTTCATTTTGCCTTACAGCTACAAAGTCAACTTCGCCATCTCCTGTTTTGCCCACATTGACAGTGTACCCACGCCTGCAAAGCTCCAAATACACAATATTTTCAAGGCTGGACGCTACGCTGTCTGCATTGTATCCGAGGACGCTGTACCGAAGCGAAACATCTGCAAGATAGAATTTTTCCTGCGTTTTCAGAATTTCCTTGCCCTGCAAATCATACCGGGAACAGCGGTGGAGCAAATATGCTTTCTCCAGCTTTTCAAGATAGCTGTAAACCGTCTCGTTGTCAAGGGAGCGGCGCTCCGATTTCAGGTAGTCTGCAATCGACTTTGCAGAAAAGGTATTGCCGACATTATTGAAGATGTATTTTACGACACGCTCCAACTGGTCGATCTTCCTGACCTGATTTCGCCTTACAATGTCAGAGAAAATCGTTGAATTGTATATATCTCTGACAATCGTATAGATTTCGTCTTGAGAATACGCCTGTAAATGAGTTGCCGGGAAGCCTCCCAAACGGACATAACATGCCAGTTCTGCTTTTAGATCTTCTACATCGGCATACTTTGCCTTGAACATCAGGTATTCACCGAAGGACAAAGTAAAAATCCGGAAAGAAACATATCTCCCAGTAAGATAGGTTGATATTTCGGAGGACATCATTCGGGAGTTAGAACCCGTTATATACAGATCAACATCAAAATCCGACGCCAGTGAATTTACAACCTTTTCCCAGCCCTTGATTTCCTGAACCTCGTCAAGAAACAAATAGGTTTTGCCATCAGGCGATAGCTGTTCTTTTAGCTGAGCGTATATCTGCTTCGCCGTCATATCCTCATATTCCATTGAATCAAAGTGGTAGCTTATGATACGCTCCGCCGGAACATTTCGTTCAGTCTTAAGCTTTTCCATAATCATTTTGAGTATCGTAGACTTTCCGCAGCGGCGTACTCCTGTGAGTATTTTTACAAAAGGTGTATCCACATAAGCCATTAGTTTATCCACATACATAGGTCTGTAAATCATGATGACCACCTCCGTCTGTATAGTAGTATACCGCAAAGCCCTCATAAAGTCAATTAGTTTTGCGGTTATAAACCGCAAAACATCTCGTTATCTTATTTAATTACGGACTATACATAACAGGCGAGAGCTACGGACTCTCGCATTGTTTGGTTGTCATCAGCTTACATTGCTTCCTCTACAATATGCTTGCCCCTCGTTTTGGTCGGGACGTCTTTCTCAGCCGCTTCACGGTCTGCCACATCTAACGCTTCCTGCCTGCCACTATGAGTTTGAATACCAGGTTTATATTAGATTAGAAAATATGTAAAGCCCCGATATCCACATCAAATTGTGGAGTATCAGGGCTTTTGATTATTCATGCTTTCTGAACGGAAAATTTATCAGAAAATTTCAAAAAAATACCCGACAGGTAATCTCTACCTATCGGGTAACTCTGAACCCTTACTTCACAAATGTAACATTTTGTGTCAAATTATTAACATCGCATCCCCAAAGCTAAAAAAACGATACTTCTCCTCCACCGCCTTGCGATAAGCATTTAAAACCTGCTCTCTACCAGCCAGTGCAGACACCAGCATCAACAGAGTAGATTCTGGCAAATGAAAATTTGTAATCAGGGCATCCAGCACCTGAAACTGATAGCCAGGATAGATAAAAATATCGGTCCAACCACTGCAAGGCTTTACCCAAAATTTCTCTTCTTGTGTATCGTCCAGTTGATGTTCTTCCAGTAGCTTTGTTGCAGCAGATTCTACTGTGCGACAACTTGTAGTTCCCACACAGATTACCCTGCCTCCCCTTCGTTTTGTCTCATTGATAATCTTTGCTGCCTGTTCATCCAACTGATAAAATTCTGAATGCATATGGTGTTCCTGCACTTGCTCGGCTTTTACTGGACGAAAAGTTCCGAGTCCTACATGGAGCGTCACCTCTGCAATGGGAATTCCCTTACCTCTGATTTCATCGAGGAGCTCTGGTGTAAAATGCAGCCCAGCTGTCGGAGCAGCCGCAGAACCGTCATATTTTGCATACACCGTCTGATAACGGTTTTTGTCCTTTAGCTGGTGGGTGATATATGGCGGCAACGGCATCTGCCCAAGCTGATCCAAAATTTCTTCAAAAATCCCTTCATAGGAAAACCGAATCAGTCGGTTGCCATCCTCCACCACATCTTCCACCTCTCCTGTCAAAAGTCCATCTCCAAACAGGATTTTCGTACCAGGTTTTGCTTTCTTTCCAGGTTTTACCAGAGTTTCCCATAGATCTTGTTCCTTCCGTTTTAATAAGAGAATCTCTACTTTTCCCTGGGTCCCTTCCCGCTGGCCAAACAGTCTAGCCGGAATTACTTTCGTATTGTTGATCACCAAACAGTCCTTTGGAGTCAGATATTCTAATATATCTGCAAAATGTCGATGTTCCAACTTTTCAGAATTTTTATGCAGCACCAAAAGCCTAGAACTAGAACGATCCAAAAGAGGATCCTGAGCGATCAGTTCCTTGGGCAGATCATAATAAAAATCTTTTACATCCATATATTTCCTTACTTTCTCAATTCAATTCCCAACTCTTCCAGTGCCTTTAAAATCTTATCCATGGCAGGAGCGTAATCTGTTTCTTCTAAGGTCTTGTCCTTTGCTCGGAAGGTCAGAGAATACGCCACAGACTTAAAGCCAGATTTTATTTGAGCTCCCTCATAGATATCAAACAGCTCATAGCTCTCCAAATATTGTCCGCCTTTTGTATCAAAAATTTTCTCCACATCCCCCACAAGAATCGTCTTTGGCATCACCATGCTGATATCACGAGTCACTGCTGGAAATCTGGCAATTCCCTGATATTTTCTGTCAAAGCTGGCCAGCGCTGTAATTTCTGGCATATCAATCACCGCCACATAGACACGTTCCTTGATAGAATAATTGTCTGCAACCTGTGGATGAAGTTCTCCCAGATATCCCACAACTTTGCCATCATAAATCACATTTGCCTGTCTGCCTGGATGCAAAAAGGATTTTCCAGCATTTGGATCATAAATTTCCTTACCATGAAGCCCTGCCTTATCAAAAAATTCTTCCACCACACCTTTCATGGTGTAGAAATCACCATCCCCATACATTCCCAAAGTAAACTGCATCCGTTCCTCTGGAAGTTCTGTCACGGGAACCTGTTTGGGAAGGTAAATATTTCCCAATTCATAGAGACGGACATTTTTGTTTCTCCGGTTATAATTTGTGGATAAAGAGGTCAGCATCCCATTCAGAGAGATGGTGCGCATAATGCTGAAATCTTCTCCCAATGGATTCGAGATCACAACCGTTTTCCGAAGATCACTGTCCTCTGGAATCAACAGCTTATCGAACACCTTTGGACTTTCAAAGGAATAGGTCATTCCCTGACTGAAGCCACAGAACTCTGCCGTATCTCTTGCCAGCGCTTCTATCCTCAGCTTAAAAGACAATTTTCCAGTAGTAGCTTCTCCTCTGGGCAGGGAGGTAGGAATGTTGTCATAACCATAAAATCTTGCCACTTCCTCCGCCATATCTGCCAGACATTCCAAATCTTGTCTCCAAGACGGCACGACAACCTCCTCTTTTTCATAATCATAATCCAAATCAATTTTCTGAAAGTAGCCAATCATTGTCTCTTTGTCAATGTCTGTACCCAACAATTGATTTACCTTCTTGGCATCGAAGGGAATTCTACGGCCTTCTTTTTTCTTGCCATACACATCTACTACGCCGCCTACTACTTCCCCTGCTCCCAGCTCTTCAATCAACTGGCAGGCACGATCAATCGCCTCCATGGCATTATTTGGATCCAACCCTTTTTCAAATTTGCCAGAAGCATCTGTACGAAGTCCTACCTTCTTGCTGGATAGCCTGATATTGGTCCCATCAAAACATGCCGCTTCAAACAACATCGTCTGCACGTTGTCTGTGATCATGGAATTTTCACCACCCATAATCCCCGCAATTCCTACTGCTTTCTCACCATCACAGATCATCAGTACTGTATCATCCATGGTACGCTCCTGTCCATCCAATGTCACAAATTTTTCATTTTTTGCAGCACGGCGCACAACAATCTCTCTGCCAGCAATCGTATCTAAATCATAGGCATGCATGGGCTGTCCATATTCTTCCATCACATAATTGGTTATATCCACGATATTATTGATCGGACGGATTCCCTGTGATGCCAGACGACGCTGCATCCACTGGGGTGAAGGTGCAATTTTAACATTTTTCACTACTCTTGCACAATATCTTGGACAAAGCTCTGCATCTTCCACTCGAACCTTAATATAGTCATTGACATTCTCATTATTTCCAGTTGACGCTACCACAGGAGGTTTAAACTCTTTGCCGAAGGTAGCTGCTGCTTCCCTTGCCAGTCCTATCACTCCAAAACAGTCCACACGATTCGATGTAATTTCATATTCAAACACCACATCGTCGAGCCCTAATGCTGTTATAGCGCTCTCTCCAACAACTGCATCCTCTCCAAAAATGTAAATTCCTTCCTCTGGCGCTTCTGGGTACAATTCTCTGGTAGATCCAAGCTCTTCAATGGAGCACATCATACCGTTGGATGGAACACCTCTGAGCTTTCCCTTCTTTATTTTAATTCCGCCTGGTGTCTTCTTACCATCGTGACCTCCTGCCACACGTCCACCGTCCAGCACCACCGGAACTTTGTAACCTTCCCTGACATTGGAAGCCCCTGTAACAATCTGAATATCTTCCCCTGTTCCCACATCTACCTGACATACTACAAGTTTATCAGCATCTGGATGTTTTTCAATTTTCGTGATCTGACCGATGATGATTTTATCCAAATCTGCATCCAATGCCTCAAATCCCTCTACTTTGGAACCTGAAAGAGTCATTGCGTCTGTATATTCCTGTGCAGTTACATCCAAATCTGGGACGTAAGCTTTGATCCATGATAATGATGTATTCATAATTCTCTTGTTCCTTTCTTTTCTTCCCTATTTTTCACACTAAAACTGTTTTAAGAAACGATCGTCATTTTCATATAAAAGACGCATGTCATCAATCTCATATTTAAGAAGTGCAATACGTTCCAGTCCAACGCCAAAGGCAAAGCCAGAATACTCTTCTGGATCAATACCACTCATTTTAAGCACCCTTGGATGCACCATACCACAGCCTAAAATTTCAATCCAACCAGAACCCTTACAGAATCTACAGCCCTTTCCGCCACATTTAAAGCATGTCACATCTACCTCGGCGCTAGGCTCCGTAAACGGAAAATGATGAGGACGGAACTTCACTTTGGTATCTTCACCAAACAATTCTTTTGCAAACTCTGCGAGAGTTCCCTTCAAATCTGCAAAAGTAATGTTTTTATCCACAACCAGCCCTTCAATCTGATGGAAGGAAGGAGAATGCGTTGCATCTACCTCGTCTGAGCGGAATACCCGACCTGGCGCGATCATACGAATGGGAAGTTTTCCTGTTTCCATCTGACGCACCTGCACTGGAGAAGTCTGGGTGCGCAGCACAATCTTATCATTGATATAAAAAGTGTCCTGCTCATCCTTTGCGGGATGATTTGCTGGAATATTCAACGCTTCAAAATTGTAATAATCATATTCCACTTCCGGCCCTTCCACTACTTCGTACCCCATACCTATGAAAATACGTTCCACCTCTTCCAGCGCAATCGTATTCGGATGCTTGTGTCCCACCTGATTCTTTTTTGCAGGCAAGGTTACATCAATCACCTCTTGTTTTAACTTTAACTCTCGTTCTGCTGCTTCCAACTTAGCTTTTGTCTCTTCAATTAAACGCTCAATATTCTCTCTGGTCTCATTCACTAACTGTCCTACCACTGGACGCTCTTCTGGGAGTACGTCCTTCATGCTTTTTAAAACAGCAGTCAGTTCCCCCTTCTTGCCAAGAAAAGCGACTCTAACATCATTTAATTTTGCAAGCCCATCCGAATTCTGTATCTCACGGATTGCTTCTGCTTTGATCTGTTCTAATTTTGCTCTCATAATGTCCTCCATCTTTACAATCTTTTACGCTGAAATGAGAATTCTGACGCACATCCTATGGAACGCGTCCTGTGACAGGAATCATAAAATTTATCCTGTACTGCAAAAAGTCCCTATGCTTATGCATAGGGACGAAATTCTCCGCGATACCACCCTGGTTCTTGGGAATCAACGATTCTCAAGCGCTCAACTTTTGCGTAACGTGCACTGACGTCACATCCTACTCCTGCTCCTAATAAAAGCATGTTCAGACATGCAGCTCCAGCGTGAAATTCAAAACCTGTCTTTTCTTAAGAGGACTTACAGCCGATGATCCTCTCTCTCTGCAAGCAGTACGGGTCTTTACTAGAGTATGACAAAAACCAATCTTCATACACACTCTTACGCCTTCTTTGCCTTTTCTCATATTCGGATTTCTCCATGGGAATTATTCTAACACCTGAAATAGAAAACTGCAAGTATTTTTTCCCAGAAAATGATATTTTTCTTTTGAAAGGCTATCATATCTCTTAACATTATTCTCTAGACACCATAAATACCACTCTGATATTTTAAATACTTACTCAAGACTCTTTCTTAGCCCAATACTCCTCATATATATTATTCACCTCTGCGCAAATCAGTAAAATATAAATTCCAAAATATAGCCATAACATCACCAAAATTATCGTAGTAAGACTTCCATACATGGAAAATCCATGAAAATAATCTACATACACTGAAATTCCAAATGACAACAAAGACCAGCCTATGGCGCCCATAATACTGCCTGGAATCTGACTTCGAAAAGCCGCTTTACGATTCGGTAACATTTTAAACATCATACAGAAAAAAAGCATCAATATTGCCAGCAAAATTAAGGAGCGCAGCCTTAAAATCCCCTGGGTAATATTTGCCACAATTGGAACGTACTGGACGATCAAATGCTGAAGACTATTTCCAAACACCATCAATGTCAAAGACACGACAATCGCAATGAGCAACAACAGCGTATACAAAATTGCACGAAAGCGAAGCAAAATCCAGTTTCTTGTCTCTTCAATATCGTATACACAGTTTAAGCCGTTGGTCAGATACTGAATTCCTTTCGCCGCAGACCATACAGCAGTAACCGCCGCCGCAGAGACTAAACCTACAGAATTACTGTACACTTCATGGATAATCCCAATTAAGAAAGGAGAGATATAGGTTGGCATAATACGGTTAACTAACTCCATCACCATACTCTCCGTCACCGGCGTATACTGCACCAGTGAAATAAATAGCATTATAAAGGGAATCAGAGACAGCACAATAAAAAATGCTGACTGTGCAGCAAAAGCGCTGATATGATCTTCCCTGCATTTTTCAAGAAAATTTTTGATCCTTGCAATGGCTCTCCACATAATTATTTTTCCTCATTGTATATATTTTCAATGGTGATTCCATGGTAAAATTTCATTAAGATATCTACGTATTTCATACCTGCTTTTGCCATACCATTTGCTCCATTTTGACTCATGCCAATTCCATGTCCATATCCTCCTCCGTACAGCGTATATCCACCTTCTGCTGGTTCTATCGCACAATAAGCGCTTGGAAGAAGCGTCATTTCCACTGGCTGGCCATTCCGATCTGTGATCTTAACAACTCCAGCCCCTAATACGGAGCGAATATTATATTCTGATAACAGATCTACCGTTCCTTTTTCATAGGCGATTCGAAGCCTCTTGATACACCCTCCAGAACCTCGTTCTTCCACTGAAATACTCTTTAACGCGCCAAACCCTGGTATATCTACCTCAGTTGCTTCTGTCCCATCCTCCTTAAAAATCTGCACATTCTGGGCATTTGCCTGGTATCTTGCCACAATGACCGCATTCATTGCCTCTATCTTATCTGATGCAAGCTTTGCCTGCCACCTAAAATAGGGACTGTCACTGTCAAATGCATCCACTTCCTGGTCTTTGATAAATGATGCAAATTTTTTCTCATCCGAAATATCTGGTTCACTTTCATCTGACATCATGGATATACCCTGAAGATATCCATTTCCCTCTGTCTGTCCAATATTCCACACACCCATATCTCCAGTGTAGCCACAGGATGTAGAGAAGAAATAAGCCTCTGCTGCTTCTCCTTGATATTTCACCACTTCCCCCACGGTATCATCCACGGCAAGACAGGTATTGGGATCTTCCTCCTGTTTATTATAAACCTGATAATTTGTACTGTCGTCCACATGGGCGCCCAAAGCTGCATAATCTCCGCGCATCAAATGAATACAAGCATAACTTCTGGCACAAACTGCCTGTGTACATAGCGCCTCCCGCTCATAAGAGGCTGGCATCTCACTGGGAACCACGCCATAAAGGTATTGTTCTAACAAAAGCTCATTTACCACACCATATCCTTCTGGATATTTTCGGATTTCCATGGTTCCCCGATATCCAAGGGATGTATATTGGCCATCTTTTTCTGAAAAATAAATTCTTCCGTTCTTATCTTTCAGCACAATTTTCATATACTCTGTCTTCTTACCAAAAAAATCCGCTGCTTTCAGAACCTGACCTGGCTGAATTTTCTTTTTCTTCTTCCCAACAATAACTGTTCCCTCTGCATCTGTTACAAAAATAGGATCTTTGTGATATGTTCCATTTTCTTCATTCAGCAGCAACACCCGAATATTTTCTATTGTTGCTGGCTCCTGCAATATAATACCACATACTTGCTTTTCTGCCACCACAAAATCCGCCTGAAGATTCCCAATGACCAGCTTAGATTCATCCAACTCCTCCACTGTCCCATAAGTTTTATAGACTTTCAGTTTCCCATTATGCTTTAAAACTCCATAACCAGAAATTTCAATCTGCTCCTCATCAAAACTTAATACCTTGCCGGAAATCTTTTCTTCCTTTTTATATAGTGCTGTCACCTTCTTATCTGTCCATTCCAAATCACAAATTGTATCTGTGATTTCTTCCGTCAGGCCTTCAATATCCAGTAAAATCTTCTGTTTTTCATAGAGAACTTCCACTTTTTCATCCTGTGCACTATGAATAAACACATTTTCTAATGTGACTGTTTCCTGACATTCACCGCTAATACCAATGATAGTATCATCCTTTCTATAC
Organism: uncultured Lachnospiraceae bacterium; assembly: GCA_910580015.1. GTDB lineage: Bacteria > Bacillota > Clostridia > Lachnospirales > Lachnospiraceae > Petralouisia. The sequence continues at coordinate 48,581 of CAJTVT010000013.1, read as the reverse complement.
ACCTGATACATATCATAGTAATGAAAATAATCCACGCCCTTCCCAACTTGCAAATATCCCTTCTGTGTCAATCGTTTTCCAGTTGCTTGATCATCCTCTGTAAGAAATACCAAATTTTCAATTGTAACCTGCTGATCCGTATCAAGCAAATCTAAAACCTGCTGGTAAACTTCATTCCACTCTGAACGCGGTACGACTTTTCCAAAAAATCCTTTTTCATACTTTATGTATTCTTGGACTGAAAGTTGCTCTAATATCTGTTCTAAATTCCCATAATTCAGTCTGCCATTGAGATTATCCTTATGAAGCACTTCTTTCAGTTTCTGTTCCCACTCTTCTTCTTCGTAATATGTAAAACTTAATTGAGATGGCAGTTCCGCAAGTGCCACATACTCACTGCTGTACTCTGTAATGACCTGTTTCGCATTCTCTGCTGTTATAAACCAGAGTACAAACACCAACAACAAAATCAAGAGAGCTCCAACAATATAATTTTTTCTTTTCCCAGAATAGATTTTTTCCATGCACAATAATCCTGTTCTTTCACTTTATTATATTATGATATTTTATAGACATCGTAATATCTCTGACATAACGCAACACACAAAACTGTAAACGCTCTCCCCAACAAGACTTAAGAAAGGCTGCCTTTCTCCAAAGCAGCCTTTCCTCTTTTGTAATTCATCTTTTGTCCCTTAGTATTCTTTTGTAAGGTATCTTTTGTATTTTAAAAATTCTTTTGTATCTTCTATCTTTCGTACTCTGAAAAATTCTTTAGAACCTTATGCGCAAATTCTCTTTTGTAAAGTTCTTTTGTAACTCATATTTTATTCTGGAAAGTACCCCAAAATGCCGTTTCCTGCAATTTTGACTCCTAGCTAAGCTAGGTGGGTAACCGCAGCATCTCTTCTGTCTTCCGCTGCATAATGACGGCTTGACATCCAATCAGCAATATAAGAATCCCATAAAAAGAAATGTAGGTTCAAAATAGCAGGGTATCGAACATCCCAGGAATACTTTCTAGCATATACTGATTATACTCTATTATGTCCCAAACCGCAACCAAAAATTAATGTTAATTTCATGTTTAAGAAACATTATTTTCCAAACATTCCTTAACGGCTTTCGACACAAGCAATCAATATTCGTTCTTTTTTCGCAGAAACCGACAAATTATGTCCCTAAATTTCGATTTGTACTGACAAAAACTAAACCTTCAGATTCTGCTGGAACTTCCAGTTCTTTCCCTTTAGACTTACCAGAATCTCGCTGCGCCTATCCCTCACAATTAGAAAGATTCTTTGACAACTTCTCTCCTGAATTATCTGTCTCTTCTGCTGACTCTTCTTCTGGATTACTAGGCTCTTCTGGTGTCTCCTGTCCTGAATCACCTGGTTTGTCTGGCGTACCCTCTCCTGGATTTTCCGGCCCTTCTGGCGTTCCTTCTCCTGGATTACCTGGTTCGTCTGGTCTCCCTTCTCCTGGATTATCTGGCCCTTCTGGCGTTCCTTCTCCTGGATTACCTGGTTCGTCTGGCGTTCCTTCTCCTGGATTATTTGGCCCTTCTGGCGTTCCTTCTCCTGGATTACTTGGGTCGTCTGGCGATGTTTGCTCCTCTGTTACGGTTACCGTCATCTCAGCAAGAGCTTCCACTCCACTGGTCGGATTTACTACAGAATAGGTAATCTTATAGATTCCCACCTGAGCAAAGATATATTCTGTGTTACCTTCCTCTGTTTCATTTTCCTCTATACCTGGCCATTCCTCCACCATACCATCTGGAGTGGTCACTTTGATCTTCAGTTCAGAGGTAAGATCTGCACCTGATACAAGCGCTGCTGTCACACCCGCCTTTAAGTCCAGACTGGTTCCAAGAAGAACATCCTGATCCTTTACACCAGAAATGACAGGTGCTTTGGTATCTTTTACAGTTACCGTCATGGTCTTTGTAGCAACCGCTTTTTTATTTCCAGGATTAGCCACAGAATACTCTACTGTATAATCTCCTAATACATCAAAGCGATAGTTCTCATAAGCCGCAGCACTTAACTTCTTAAATTCTTCTGTGCCAGGAAGCTTAATTTTGATCACCATGCTAGAAATTACATTCTTACCAGATACCAATTTTGCTGTTACTCCCTTTTTCAGATTCAGAGTAGAACCATATTCCATCGTTTTCTTGGAAGAAATTCCAGATAACTTCGGCTTCTTGGTATCTTTCACTGTAACAACGCATTTCTTCTTTGTGACTGCTTTCTTATTGTAAGGATTTGTCACTGAGTACAGCACACGATATGTGCCAATCTTATTAAATTTATAGCTCTTAAATTGCTTGGAAGACAGCTTTGTATAATTCTTCTTTCCTGGCGCTTTCACCTTAACGACAACCTTGGATGTCATATTTTTTCCAGAAACCAGACTTGATTTTACTCCAGACATCAGGTTTTTCACTGTGTTATACTCAAACGTCTTCTTTTCCGAAACACCAGACAATTTTGGCTTCTTCGTATCCCTCACGGTAACCTTACAGGTAACTTTTGTCTTAAGTTTATTATTCGGATTCGTCACATAATAATTGATCTTATATTTTCCAAGCTTTGTAAATTTAATTGAACTTTTCTTATACAGCTTTTCCTTTTTTCCCTTTGGATAAACAATTTTTATCTTAATTTTACTTGTCAAATTTTTCTTGTCAACGGTATATGCTTTTATCTTTTTTCTCAAATTCATCGTGGAATTATACTCTTTGGTCAGAGAACTTTTTACACCTTTAATGGTAGCTTTCTGAGTATCCACCACACGATATATCACATCCGCAGCGGCGCTTCTTCCAAGAGCATCTGTAACCATATAGGTAACACGATAACTGCCAAGCTGTCTCGTATTTACGGTTCCACTACAGGTCAACTTTCTACTGATATCATTTCCAAGAGAGTCTGAAGCTGAAATTCCAGCGTAAGCGTTAAACGCTGAGCCATACGGAATTGTAGTCTGTGCACCAGCCACATTCACAGAAGGCCGCATTGTGCTATAGGGATTTCCCGCCATTGGATCCGTTGGATCCCATCCTCTACTACCGTACTTTGCTGGGATTTTTATTGCTTCTGGTTTACCCAGCGGATCATTTGCAGAGGAACCATAGATAATTGTAACTTTTGTCTGCAAAGGACAATTATCGTAAATCCACTTAGCATCTGCCACCGTCAAACGAACACAGCCATGACTTGCTGTAGTTCCCAGCTTATTATATTGTACATAAGACTGGGAAGCATACTTGTAATTCTCATAATACCATACAGAATGGAACAATATGCCATTTACAATACGTGTACAGTACTGCCCATAAGAGGGACCATCCAGCGTATGCCAACGCAGCTTTTGACTGGTATAAAAAGTTCCAATGGGCGTTGCAGTACCTGTCGAGCAGACAAAAGCTCTATCTGGCACGCCATTACTTCGGAATACTGTTACCACATTTGTTCCTTTATTAATCTGTATGTAATAATTCCCTGCTGCCTGAGCTTCTTCTTTGTTTACGAAAATGCCAGACACCAGCATAAAACAAAATAAAAAAATCACAACAATTCTATTCTTCTTCATATCTTATCCCCAATTTTTTTAATATAAATGCCATTTTTGAGTAAATAATAAATCTATTATGTATACAGCCCTGAAAGAGATAACTATGACTACTGTGGACTGCATAATCACATGCTCTTCACAACATTCCATGCAAATGTAGACTGTCCACTGCACGCTGTGAATCATGTATTTCTCTGAGCTTTTTCAATATTTATTCCTGTCATCTGATCCTACTTTTCAAAAAATTTGTGAATACATCTGACAGAACATATTTTACAAACATGCTCCTGTAGGAAAAATATATTTGCTCCCACAGAATAAACTATCCTGTGGGAGCAAACATAAAATCTATCACAGCACCGCCAAGTATCCATACAAACATGGCTCCTTGCGAATTCCTGCGAAAAGATATCTTATTCTACAATGAATTTGCCTGATCAACAACTGTCTTAATTGCAGCAGCAGCATCTTCTGGAAGCTTGTTGAATCCACCCTCTGCTTCATCCAGATTTGTTACATAATTTAATCTATCCTGCATACGGGCTTTTAACTGCTCAACATAATCTTTGTCAGATAAATCTGGGACAAAACCTTCCCATTCAAAGATCTCAATATCAGTAAATGGTCCCCACTGCTTAAAGTCAGCTTTCTTCTCAACGATAGCCTCCAATACACCCAATGTATCTTTTGGCTGAACCTTTTTGCCCATGAAATCCCCTGTATTGATAATATAACAATCCACATTCTTGGATTCTACCAGAGCCTTAAATTTCTCATAGTCATTTACCAGCGGATAAGTTCTAAACGGATTTGCATAAGGTTCTACTACCAGAGCATTTGGATCCACGCCTGCTGCCAATCTCTCAGCTGTAGAACGCTTGGTCGCAAGAGTTGCACCCATAACAGAAGCCAGGGAAGCCCCTTTTAATTTTACTACTGGCGGAATGGTCGGATCCTTCATAATCCAGAAAATAGCATTTACTGGAGCTTCGATTTTGTCCACACGGTTTGGTGACCACAATTTAGATTTAATAGCACGTCCATTACCATTACGCACATCCTCTGTTACCAAAACAACTTTTCCTTCTTCATCCAAAGTTGCAGAACAGTTCTGCGCTGTCAATAAAAACTTGTTATCTTCACATGCTGTCGGGTAATCTGCTGTCTTGTCAAAATATGTGGGCTCCAAAGCCACAGAAGCACAAGTCTCAGCGTTAATTACAAATGCGTCATCATGCAGCACTTTGATAGATGGATATTTGTTATTGTGTTTTGCATGAGTGATGGTAGATTTTCCGGATCCAGATAATCCAAAGACAGCTGCAACATACTTAGAACCATCATCCAGCGTGTATTCTTTCTGTCCGCCATGGCAAGAAGCATAACCATTTCTGTTCGCAAGTGCCCACGCAAGAGTCAAAGTTCCCTTCTTGTGCTCACCGAAATATCTCATACCAAGGATTCCTGCACAGTTGGTATCTGTATTGAAATAGCACAGGCAGTTTGGATCTGAAATATCTGTCCGGTCTGTTCCTGTCCACTGAGGATCTGAGAAAATATAAATGTCTGGTTCATTGTCATATAGCTTGGATGACTTATACATCTTCACATACTGATCCGACATATACTGGAAATTCAGCATCCAGGAATACAGAATATTTTCCTCTCCTTCTGGAATTAACAGATGTGCTTTTACCATAAATTCTGGATCAAGTCCAATATATACCTCTGCATGGTACATAGTCTTCCATCTGGAATCGTATACAGCATCCATTAAGAGCTTATCTAACTCTGTTGTATTCACTCCCGGTTTTCCAGTGATTCTTCTTGCAGGTGCATAACGGCCAGTGATAGAGCCATCATTAAATAATAACACCTTCGCATCTGCATCCAGGCCGAACTCCTCTCCCTTGTATACAGGCATGTCTGTTACAACAGTTCCCGGAGAATTTTTCGCAAGTTCATACGCCTCTCTCAATGTGTTCACTTTCACTACATTGTTACCATAGAAAGCAGCCTCAATGATGGAACGCGTTTTGGCGAAACCAACTTTATTTGGTCCGATTTCTGTTCTGGGATAATAAGCCTTTGTTGCCATGTTTCCTTGTCCTCCTTAAGTTTTAATTACTACTACATAGAATATCCTTTTGATATTTTTTTGTCAATCTTTTTTTACAATTCTGGAAGAATATTTCCAGGTTTTAAATCTCCTGGCTGAAATGCCCCAGGAAGTAATTCAGCCAAAGTCATAACCTTGTAATCCTGCTCATTGTTGGCAAGAATCACCTGAAATGAATCCAAGTCACAAAACTCTGCCAATACCTGTCTACAAATTCCACAGGGAGGCAAATAATCATGATTGTCTCCATGAATTACAATGGCTGAGAACTCCCGCTCTCCCTCCGAAACCGCCTTATACACTGCTGTGCGTTCTGCACAATTGGTAGCTGAAAAACTTACATTTTCAACATTACATCCAGTATACACCTTGCCATTCGCTGTCAAAAGAGCAGCGCCAACACGGAAGCGGGAATAAGGAGCGTAGGCAGATTCCTTGGCCGCCATAGCCTGGGCAATTAAATTCTGATACCCCATGGCTGACCTCCTTTCTATTCTCCAAAGCGGGAATGATCTTCAAACACGCTCTGTTATCATTTTATACCATTTCTGTATAAAAATCCATAAAGAACTTGTAAAATTTATAAACTTTTCATGATTTCCAATGGAGATTCCACGGTTATCCCCTCTACCAAAACTCACGTTTCGCCCGATTCAAGGATACCCCAAACCATATCACTACTGTTAAGAATAGCAGCATCAGCGCTTTCATAACCGCAGAAATTGGCGTGACATAATCATTGATAAATCCAACAGCTCCAAACAGCGCTGCCATTGCCCCCATAACAATCGTTTTGCCATAAATAGCATTGATATAGCCTCCCACATCACGAATGGGAGAATTGTCTCCTCCAGTAAAAAAACTACTTAACTGCTGTGTTTTCTTCATGTTGATAGCGGCATAGATTGCATAAATTCCATACAAAAAAAACACAATATCGAATATAATTACCATAAATGCATTCCCTTTCTTAACATTTTCTGTTATAATAGTTTCACGCTTACTTAATTATACCTATTGTCGAAAAGAATTGCAATCCGTATTTCTTTAAAAGAAATTATTGAATCTTGCCGCCATTTAGTGTAAAATTATAGCAACCCTCAAACATGTTCTGTCCATCGGTAAAAAGTCCGTGTGGTCATTTATTTATGAAAACAACTGTTTTCAAAGATTTTTTAAACATGTTTCACCCGCCAGTAAACGGGCCATATGGCCACCTTTATTATGAAAAGAAATTTCATAATATTGAAAATCAATACTCAACAAGGAGCGATTTGAATGGAAAATATAAAAATACTTATTTGCGATGACTCTATCTTAGCGCGCAAACAGTTAAAGGACACCATAACAGCTTGTGGTTATGACAATTTTCTGGAGGCTTCCAACGGACAAGAAGCGATTGACGTGTATAAAGAACATAAGCCAGAACTGGTTTTTGTAGATATTGTTATGCCTGTCAAGGATGGCGTGGAAGCAATCCATGAGATTCGAGAATTTGATCCGAATGCACATATTATCGTTGTCTCTTCTGTCGGTACCCAGACACAGTTAAAAAACGCTATTATGGAAGGAGCAAAGGATTTCATCCAAAAACCTTTCACAAGCAATGCCATTAAAGAAATTATACACGCGCGTTTTGAAGGGAGATAGTCATTATGCATACGCAGTTTTTCGGCAATTTTTTGCTCAACAAGGAGATCATTTCACCTGAGCAGTTGATTGATCTGTTAAAAATACACTCCACTGCCCACAAAAAACTTGGCACACTTGCCATTCATTCTGGATATATGTCTGCAAGTGAAGTGGAGGATGTTTTCATTACACAGACCCACTATGATAAATTATTTGGAGAACTTGCTATTGAAATGGGTTACCTTACCAAGGAACAGGTAGATGAACTTCTAACACTTCAGCTTCCTGACTATATGTTACTTGGGCAGACTTTAATTGAGCAGGGTGTGATTACACACGTTGAATTGGAAAATTTAATAACAGAGTATCAATCTGTCTATGAAATTTATGATCTTGACCTAGTGGAGGAGCAAAAGCATATGGTAGATAAACTTCTTTCTGATTTTTATCTTCCAGAAGATCTTCCTCATGCAGAATATATACTCTCCTATCTTACGCTCCTGTTTAATAACCTTGTACGTTTTATTGGAGAAGATTTTACCACCTTAAATATAATGACACTGGAGGAAGTTCCCACCAACTACTGTATTTCTCAGGAAGTAGAGGGTTCTTTTTCGTTCTTGTCAGCTTTGGATATGGATGAGGAAACCGCGATCTGTTTTGCTGGCAGGTATGTCAATGAAGATTTTCAACAATTTAATGATTATGTAAAGGCTTCCATGGAAGATTTTTTAAATCTGCACAATGGTTTATATTCTGTAAATATGTCAAACGATCATTCTATGGAACTGCATTTACAGCCACCAGCCTCACACACCAATACGCTGTTGACAACGGATTTCCTTTGTTATTTACTGCCTATTGTTTTTTCATTTGGAACAGTCAATTTTGTTTTTTCGGTAAAACGAATTGATCAGTAGTACACATAGTATTCGCAAACTCAAAAACTGCTATAAAAAATGTTTTCAACTTTTGGCTGAACATTTTTTATAGCAGTTTTTATTTTCCTATATATTTAGGAACTGTTTTACCACTTCCTCCATTTGTTCCACTTCACATACTGTTTTGTGGATAACTGGAGCCGTTCGAATATCTTGGATTGCCTTGGGAATATCTACTTTTGATAATTGTTCCAATTCGTCTGCTAATTCAAAATCTGTTCTATCCTTATAATTCTCATCAATTGCTGTCATTACGCTTCTAGTAAATTTGTAAGGACTTGCAGTGGAAACAATCACCGTCTTACTGTCATCTTGTGTGTCTTTTTGATATTTTTTATAAACAGCCGCTGCAACTGCGGTGTGAGGATCCATAATATATCCTGCGTCCTGATAAATTTCCTGAATAACTGCTGCTGTCTCTTCCTCACTGGCATAATTACCATAAAATGAGGCAAGCTGCTCTTTCATCTCTTCCGTAATCGTGTAAATTCCTTTTTCCTGGAGAGAATCCATCAATTCCTGATTTTTCTCAGCGCTATCACCTGCAATTCGGTATATCAGACGTTCTAAGTTACTGGAAATCAAAATATCCATTGACGGAGAAGAAGTGAGAATAAATTCCCTATTCTTATCATATGTGCCTGTAGAAAAGAAATCATACAACACTTTATTTTCATTCGATGCACAAATAAGTTTACCAATGGGAATGCCCATATTTTTTGCATAAAATGCCGCAAGAATATTTCCAAAATTCCCAGTTGGCACAGTCACATTCATATGTGCACCATTCTCTATCGCACCAGATTTAACCATTTTGGCATAAGCATACACATAATACACAATTTGAGGCACAAGCCGCCCAATATTAATGGAATTTGCAGAAGAAAATTGATAACCTGCCGCCTTCATCTCCTCAGTCAGCGCCTGATCGGAGAACATCTTCTTTACCCCAGTTTGCGCCTGATCAAAGTTTCCATTTATTCCCACCACAAAGGTGTTGCTCCCTTTCTGGGTCACCATCTGTTTCTCCTGAATAGGACTAACACCATCCTTTGGATAAAATACAACAATTCTGGTTCCTTCCACATCTGCAAATCCTGCAAGAGCTGCCTTTCCTGTATCACCCGAAGTCGCTGTCAGAATTACAATATCATTTTTTACCTGATTCTTCCTTGCCGCTGTAATCAAAAGATGGGGAAGAATAGAAAGGGCCATATCCTTAAATGCAATTGTCGCCCCATGGAAGAGCTCCAGATAATATGCACCCTGAACTTTCACTAAAGATGCAATTTCACTGGTATCAAATTTACTGTCATAAGCATTATTGATACATTTCTTCAATTCTTCCTCTGTATAATCTGTAAGAAACAGCTTCATCACCTCATATGCTGTCTCCTGATAAGTCATCTCTGCCAACTTATCCACTGAAACATCTAACTTTGGAATATACTCTGGCACAAATAGACCGCCATGTTCTGCCAAACCTTTCAATACTGCCTGGGAAGCTGTAACCTTTTCCTCCGCATTTCTTGTACTTACATATAACATCGCCTATTCCATCCTTTACTTAATATATTTAATCTTATTACTCCGACGGTTAAATATCGCAACACCTTATTTTCTCAATTCTCCCTCTTCGGTATCGTTCTGCATCTTGTTTCAGCCCATATTAAATATATGCACCCACAAATAGCAGCAACAATTCTTATCTCGCTTGCATATGGAAGATCTGTTCTATGTAATCTGATTACGACATTTAACAGCCGGAACAATAAATGGGATGTCCCACACATTAGGACATCCCTCATTATAAAAGTTTTCTTTTTCTCTGTCAACAAGCTTCCCTTTGGAAATGTTATGGAAGCGTATAAAATTCATGTCCTCCATGCTGAAACAACCATTTTAAATTCCGATCAAACCATTCCATATCATAGGGATTGGCCTTACTTCTAGCAGAAAAAAACAGCGCTCCCTGAGATAAATCCTTTCCATGTAACGCCTGCTCTACTGCCTCTATTGTCTCTGGCATAACAGTCACCGAAAAATATCTCCCATCTACTGTAGGGGAAAATTGAGGCCTTCCTCCATTTGTCTCAAAAATCACTTCATATACAGAATGCGCAAATTTCTCGGAAAGCACACGATTTAAAATCACCTCTGCCACCAATATTTTGCCCTGTCCATCCTCTCCTCCTGCTTCTGCCTGTACAATTCTACACAAAGCATCGTAATCCTGTTCAGAAATCACAATCTCTCCATATGGATTTAACGGTTCCAACTGTATTTCATTACGGGCTGGTTCTATGCTGGCACATACTGCTGTCACTTCCCGTTTTGAGATCTCTAATTGCAGTTCCTGCTTGACGCGCCCCTGTTCTTCTTTTAGAAAGTTTTGATAGGCCATCACAAAACCATCCTCTGAAATTAGCCACCTTAAATTATTTTCTTCCTCAGACTCCTGTTCTGCATCTCGTCCAATTCTACTCGTTATTAATATCTGATCTTTTCCTGTACCAGGAAAACTCTGTTCATTCAACACAAGCAATGCAAGCATTGCAACCCCCGAAACAAGAACCGCACAGCTTCGGTAAAGTTTTCTCAGTATATTCTTGATAGAAAAATACACATCCCTGAACACATACTGAATTGTCAACATAATCGCTCCTCTTTTCCCTTTAAGATTTCACGTCTGACTGTTGTAATCTTTCCCATTTTGTTACCATTATATTCCACACAGTAAGAAACTTGCGTTTCTTATAATTTATGATATACTTATTGATATACAAATAGCAATAAATGATACTATCCACACCGAGATGACCGCCTCCGCGTCATCTACTTTTCTGTGCAAGAGCACATCCCCCTGAGGGCTTCATAGAAATAAAATTATTATTCTCAACTCTACGCATTCCCTCAAAAATATATGAGAAGACCACGAAAGGAGGAGCTTATGCTGCCAGGCGTCTATCTAGCATACAAAAAAGATAAAACTTCTTATTACCGTTCCAGCATTACTTTTCGGAACAAACACATATCTCTTGGCAGCTTCGCCACAGAACAGGAGGCTCATCAGGCATACCTGGAAGCCGGTTCTCTGCTCACAAATTCCTCCACAGCCTTTGACGATGTTTTTTCACTATCAACTATTCTAAGTTTTGATAAGGTGATTTCTTTGCTGAATTTTCGGGATAACCATATTTATTTTAAAAATCCGATCTATTTGCGGAATAATTATTTTGTTTATTATCTTTCCCCAAATATAGAATTAAAATTTGATATTGATGATCTTTTTTACTATTCCAGCCATAAAATTATGCGCCGTCAAGGACATCTGTTTGTCAGCGACTATGGAATGCAGATCAGCATTCTCTCTCGATATGGCATTAAAAATCATGCTGTAGTAGGACGAGACTATTATTTCGCCAACGAAGATTCCTTTGATCTGCGCTATTCTAATATTGTTGTTGTCAATCCCTACTATGGTGTTACGAAAATCACTTCTAAAGGAATTGACTGTTTTAAAGTTCAAATTCATATCAATGGAAACTATATTGTAGGAATTTACCATAATGAAGAAAATGCTGCCATCGCTTATAATAAGGCTGTAGATTTTGCAAAAAAATATGGTATTAGAAAAAATTATCAGACGAACTATATGGAAGAATACTCTCCCAGAGAATATGCCGACATTTACAGTCAAATCAAACTTTCTGATAAATATTTGGATTATCTGAAAACATTGAAAAATAAAGAAGGAGCGGTTTAAAATGACGATTTATAACAACCGCTCCCTAAAAGAATTAATATTTAAATTTTACCTCTGTGTACCGACCACATGATAATTGGACAATGACTTTGCCTGAATCTCCATCTGTTGTGTTAGATTTTCTAGCTGGTGCTATGTGCCAGTGACACATGCTAGGCATGGACCGCTACGCCATCGAAAATCTTCCTTGTGGACTGAAAATCACTTCATTTATTGATATATGATATCCGAATATCATATATCAGTAAATGAACGTAATTATCTTCTATTGCTTCTGATTAATATAATTAATCAATCCCTCAGATTTAATAATCTTTTGCATAAATTCTGGAAATGCCTGTCCCTGGAAAGAAGTTCCCTGGGTTTTATTTGTTATGATTCCACTGTCAAAATCTACCTCTACTTGATCTCCTGCTTGAATCCCTTTTGCCGCCTCTGGACATTCAATAATGGGAAGTCCAATATTAATTGCATTGCGATAAAAAATCCTCGCAAAAGTCTCTGCTATCACACAGCTTACACCTGCTGCTTTAATAGCAATAGGCGCGTGTTCTCTAGAAGAGCCGCAGCCAAAATTCTTGTCTGCTACAATCAAATCCCCTTGTTTCACCCGATTGACAAACTCTTTATCAATATCTTCCATACAGTGCGTCGCCAATTCCTTGGGATCAGAAGAATTCAAGTATCTTGCTGGAATAATCACATCTGTATCTACATTATCTCCATATTTAAAAACTGTTCCAATGGCTCTCATATCTATCCTCCTATTCTTCTGGCACGGAAATTCTGCCAGTAACAGCGCTTGCAGCAGCCACAGCCGGACTTGCAAGGTATATTTCTGAATCCACATGCCCCATACGTCCTACAAAATTTCGGTTTGTGGTTGAAACACAACGTTCTCCCTCTGCTAAAATTCCCATATACCCTCCAAGACAAGGACCACACGTAGGAGTACTTACAATTGCTCCAGCTTCAATAAATGCACGAAGCAGACCTTCTTCCATAGCTTCCAGGTAAATTCTTTGCGTTGCCGGAATAACAATACAACGAACTCCTTTTGCCACTTTTTTTCCTTTCAGAACCTGTGCTGCTGTGCGAAGATCCTCCAAACGTCCATTCGTACAGGAGCCAATAACTACCTGATCAATCTTGATATCTCCTGCTTCATCCACAGTTCTAGTGTTTTCTGGAAGATGCGGAAACGCGACTGTAGGTTTTAATGTACTCAAATCAATGGTATATTCTTGATCGTATTCTGCATCTTCATCTGCCTCATAGATTTTGTAATCCCTCTTTGAGTGTTCCTTCATATAGGAAACTGCAACATCATCCACTGGAAAAATTCCATTTTTTCCTCCGGCTTCGATGGCCATATTGGCAATGGTAAAACGATCATCCATGGAAAGATTGGAAATCCCTTCTCCAGTAAACTCCATGGACTTATACAAAGCTCCATCCACACCAATCATTCCTATAATATGAAGAATCACATCTTTTCCACTCACCCATTTGGAAGGTTTCCCAATAATATTAAATTTTATGGCAGATGGCACCTTAAACCAAGCTTTGCCTGTTGCCATTCCTGCCGCCATATCTGTACTTCCAACACCAGTAGAAAATGCCCCAAGAGCCCCATAGGTACAGGTATGAGAATCTGCTCCAATAATAACATCTCCTGCCACCGTCAATCCTTTTTCTGGAAGAAGAGCATGTTCAATACCCATCTCTCCCACATCAAAATAATTGGTAATTCCATGTTTACAGGCAAACTCTCGAACACATTTACAATGCTGTGCCGATTTAATATCCTTATTAGGCACAAAATGATCCATCACTAATGCGATTTTGTCTTTATGGAAAACTCCATCTGATGTAAATTTATCCATTTCATGAATGGCTACTGGCGAAGTAATATCATTTCCCAAAACCAAATCTAACTCTGCCTCAATCAACTGACCAGCTTTTACTTCTGAAAGCCCCGCTGCGGCAGCTAAGATTTTTTGTGTCATTGTCATTCCCATATTCTAATCCTCCTATTCTTTTTAAATTCTGATATTTTGTTAAAATATCATTCTTGTATTGCCATCTTTTTCGTTCCTGTAGCACAATTTCGATTAAGACGATAATCCTCTTGAAACCGTTCAAAAATATTAGAACTGTTTCTGCTTGCTATTTTAGCACATGGCATAGTATAATAGAAATACATATTAAATATAATTATTATAATTTTTAGTTATGGAGAAAACAAATGACCCAAAATCTTTCCTCTTATCGTATTTTTTATGCTGTTGCAAATACTGGAAATATTTCCAAGGCTGCCAAAGAATTATATATCAGCCAACCTGCCATCAGTAAATCCATTCAAAAACTAGAAGAAAACATTGGCATTAAATTATTTGACCGCAGTTCCCGCGGTGTATCACTGACTCCTGAAGGAGAACTGCTCTATGCACATGTGAAATCTGCATTTGAAACCCTGGCTATCGGCGAGGATAAACTTCGCCGTTCCATAGCCTTGGGTATGGGAACACTGACTATTGGAGTCAGTTCCACACTTTGTAAATACATTCTGCTTCCTTATTTAAAGGATTTTATCAAACAATATCCTCATATAAATATCTCCATTGCATGCCACTCCACAAACCATACATTAAAGCTATTGGAAGATGGCAAATTAGACATGGGACTGATTGGAAAACCACAAAACCTAAAAAACATTGACTTCTATTCTCTTCAAGAAATAGAAGACATTTTTGCTGCCACCCAGGACTACCTTCAAAACTTAAAGATCCGTGGAGTCAATCGGCTCCATATTTTACAGAATTCAACACTGGTTCTGCTGGACCGAAAAAATATGACCCGGCAATATATTGACGCTTATTTCCAGGAATATAATATTTTCCCACAGGACACCATCGAAGTCTCCAACATGGATCTTGTAATTGAAATGGCAAAAACCAGTCTTGGAATTGGCTGCGTCATCCGAGACTTTGTCCAAACAGAACTGCGCTGTGGTTCTCTGATTGAAATTCCCCTAGAAATGCCTATCCATCAACGTGAAATTGGATTCGCTTATAATAAAAGCATGAAAATTTCAAAATCTCTTGCACGCTTTATCCAATTTTATGAGGACAATCATCTTTAATTTCCCTCCAAAAGGCAGATGGTAATTCAATCACAAGCGTGAAATATAATGTCGTATTGGTAATTTTTCAGATACAGGTAAATTCCCTGCCAAGATGTGAATTCAATATAACTATTTTTACTTAAGAAATACTTTTTAGCTTGAGGCTGTGGTCTGATACTACACTTTTTAATACATCAACATCGGTCTGAAGATTTTCTATCTGGATCACACCGTCTTTATAGCGCACAAACGTTGAAGTATAACATGCTTCAATATTTTGCAGACGTGGCAAAATTTCATTTTCATCACGCAAATCGATACGATGTACACTCTGCATTACCTTACCCATGTTCCCATTCAAATTTCCTACTTGGTCTCTCGTTTCTGTCATATTTTCTTCGAGACTTCCTACTTGTAGTCGCATCTCTGTCGTGTTCTTTCCCAGATTTTCTACTTGGTCTCTTGTTTCTGCCATATTTTCTTCCAGGCTTCCCACTTGGTCTCGCATCTCTGTCATGTTTTCTTCCAGATTTCCTACATGTTTTCTTGTCTCCATTGTGCTTTCTTCTAGTTTTCCTACACGTATTTTTACTTCGCACATCTCTTGTTCCAGATTTCGCACATGTTTTTTTGTCTCATACACTTCCAGCTCTAAGTTTTCTACCCGCTTGTCCAGCATATGCATTTGCTCTTCCAGTCTTCCAACTCGTTCTTCTAGCTTTTCCATTCGCTCTTCCAGTTTTCCAACTCGTTCTTCTAGCTTTTCCATTCGCTCTTCCAGTCTTCCAACTCGTTCTTCTAGCTTTTCCATTCGCTCTTCCAGTCTTCCAACTCGTTCTTCTAGCTTTTCTATTCGCTCTTCCAGTCTTCCAACTCGTTCTTCTAGCTTTTCTATTCGCTCTTCCAGTCTTCCAACTCGTTCTTCCAGCTTTTCCACATGCCATTGAATCTTCTGGATGCCTCCCTTAATGGGATACAGTTTATCATCCATCATCTCAGAAAATGCTGCTAATAATTGCTGATTTGTCATGACGTTTCCTCCTTTCTTCAGATTTCCATATAATATAGCATGTTTTCCTCAAACCGTCTATGCACAAATATGTAGAAAATTTCCGCTGTATTTTCTCTCAACCCCATATCCCTTCCCATTTTATCAGTGTTTGAGATGTCAAAAACCCTCAGACAATTGCCATACTGTCCAAGGGTTTTTATTTTTATTAGTTATTAATCAATTTATCTTCTTCATTGTTCCAACTATAGAGCTTACGAACTTCTTTTCCAACTTCTTCCGCTGGATGCTCAGCTGCCAGCTTTCTCATTGCCTTGAAATGAACCTGACGTCCTGCCGGAGACATATCCAACAAGAAATCTTTTGCGAACGTTCCATCCTGTATATCAGCTAAGATCTTCTTCATGGCCTTCTTGGTATCTTCTGTAATAATCTTAGGTCCAGTAATATAATCCCCATATTCAGCGGTATTAGAGATGGAATATCTCATTCCTTCAAATCCTGACTGATAGATCAAATCCACAATCAATTTCATTTCATGGATACACTCAAAATATGCGTTTCTTGCATCATAACCTGCTTCCACCAAAGTCTCAAAACCTGCTTGCATCAGCGCACAGACACCGCCGCAAAGAACTGCTTGCTCACCAAACAAGTCTGTCTCTGTCTCTGTTCGGAAAGTTGTCTCAAGAACACCTGCCCTTGCTCCGCCAATTCCCAATGCATAAGCCAAAGCTATCTCTTGCGCTTTTCCTGTCGCATCCTGCTCCACTGCAACCAAACAAGGAACACCTTTACCAACCTGATACTCGCTCCTTACAGTATGTCCAGGTCCCTTGGGCGCTATCATAGTCACATCAACATCCTTGGGAGGTACAATTGCCCCGAAATGAATGTTAAATCCATGTGCAAACATCAACATATTCCCAGCTTCCAGGTTCGGTTCAATGTCTCTCTTATACATATCCGCCTGCAATTCATCATTTATCAATATCATAATAATATCTGCCTTTTTCGCAGCCTCATCCGCCGTAAATACTTCAAATCCCTGTGCTTCAGCCTTAGACCAGGACTTACTTCCCTGATACAGACCAATGATCACATGGCAGCCAGACTCCTTTAAGTTCAATGCATGAGCATGTCCCTGACTTCCATAGCCGATAATTGCAATTGTTTTTCCTTCTAATAAAGAAAGATTACAATCTTCCTGATAAAATATTTTTGCCATTTCCTTATCCTCCTAAAATCTTTATAAATCTCCGGCATTTCCAAATGAAAAACCGGACAACAGGAAAATGCTGAGCATTTCCCCATATTGGTCCACTGCATTTGACAAATGATTTCTGTCAAAATGAAATCCTATCAATCAAATATCTTAACATCAGAGGAGCCTCTTGTCAGCCCTGTAATGCCAGTCCTCGCCAACTCCAGTATTTCATAACCTTGAAGCAATTCCAAGAATGCATCCAGCTTACTTTGGCTTCCAATCAACTCAATCATCATTGAATCATTGGTTACGTCTACAATCTTGGTCTTAAAAATCTCTGCAAGTGATATGACTGCCTGACGTTCCGTATTTTTTACACGGATTTTAATCAAAATTAACTCCCTACATACGGAACTTCCATTTTGCAGTTTCTTGATATCAACCACATCTTCCAACTTGGCTAGCTGCTTTTCAATCTGTTCCAAAATCTGTTCGTCTCCGCTGGAAACAATTGTAATTCTCGTAAATCTGGAATCTGCCGTCACTCCAGCTGAAATGCTGTCAATATTATATCCTCTCCGGCTGAACAGACCAGATACATGGCTGAGCACATTCGGGGTATTTTCAACCAAAATAGATAATGCCTGTCTTTCCATACACAAAACCTGCCTTTTCTACCCGCAAAGTATTATTCCACAAAAGTATAATGCGCCAAACATTACGTTATTTCGTGTGGCTTATACTAGTTTAGCATATTACCTCAGTTTGTCAATAGGTTCACAGACTCTTGTCCATACCTATTATTTTTGCCTTTCATTCTCTCAGGTTATATTAGAGTACAGTTTCTATAACATAAAATATACTATGGAGCATTCCAGAGTTCATCAATTCCGTCTGCCTTCCATTGATTGTCTTCCTCCTGATACTCCTCCACCGTCAAATATTGAAATGTGCTTATGGTCTTTAAAGCATCATAGACATACCGCAATGGAATTCTGCTCCGGTTATTTTCTGGACTCCCAGGTTCCGCTAGAAACACCGTGTCATCCTCCTTTCGGTACAACCAAATATTTACATAATGACCAGGTGTATCTTTCCAATATGTGTCATCCTCCTTACTGCTGATTAACACAATCGCAGATTCCATCTGCTCCATCTGTTGCTGAAATTCTTCATAGGTTGCCGGCTTATGAAGCAAATAACACGTAAATCCACAAAAACGCAGCGTTTCTTTCATATGTTTCCAACCAATCGCTCCAGATTCCCCACTGGGACTGTAATTTGTTACAGACATAGCATACTCACACATATCCCACGGAGAAACTTTATAAGGAGACAGAGTATCATAAATATTTGCCATACAGCACAATCCACACCCAAAATTCCCAAAGGAATTTCCTCTTACACCTAACAAGCACCACTCCCCAGACCAAGGAATCCCTTCCTCCCAAGATCTAGGACCTTGGAGAAAAGAATAAACCTCATCCTCCTGCACTTGAAAAGCATTCACCAACGCTTCTCGATCCTTCTCTGAAAACAACTGGCTTAAATACCCATCAGAACCAAGGTATAGTTTTACTCTTTCACTTTTTTCTGTTACCTTCCGTTCTACCTTTGGCTCTTTTTCCTGTCTATTTTCTCTGAGCTCTGTTCTTGGCATTGAGAATTTTGCTGTCAATTCCATAGCTAACTTTACCGACAGCAGCAAAAGAAGAATAAAGCATAACACAGACACATATTTTTTCATTATGGATTTCCTTTCTGTCCCGCCAGTCAAATATTGTCTCTATGTTATTGTACCTTTGCAAGAATACAATGTCAATACAATGAATAAACAGACCATTTTCTATTGACACAAGCCAATATATGTCCTATGATATACTGGTACTACCAGTTAGGAGATGAATGCATTATGAAATATGTACATCAGTTTAGCATTATTATATTTCTCTCATTTCTTGGAGAACTGCTGCATGGGATCCTGCCATTTCCCATTCCTGCAAGCGTTTATGGACTTATCCTTTTATTCATCGCTCTATGTACAGGAATCATAAAATTGGCACAAGTCAAAGAGACAGCAAATTTTCTAATTGAAATCATGCCAATTATGTTTCTGCCTGCTGCCACAGGACTTTTAGACGCATGGCCTATTCTGCGTCGCATTTGTATACCGATCCTATTGATTACATTCCTCACCACTATCATTGTGATGGCTGCAACTGGGCAGATTACACAGTACATGATTCGAAAAACCAATCCCCAAAAAAGAAACTCATAGGTACTCTTGAAATCTTTTTGTGCCTGATTTTGTGAGAAGATTTTTGGTCAGATACGCACAGATTCAGGAGATGTACCTGGATCGTACGTCTCCAAAATTTGTGTGTATTTGGTACAAAATCAGCCGTAAAAGTAGGTATAAGGAAGATTCCTTGAGTACATTTCATTCGGAATGGAGGAAAAAATGAAAGAATTTCTGATCAACTCTGTCTTTTTCGGCGCAGTTCTAAGCCTTGCAGCATATGAAACTGGCCTTCTTTTAAAGAAAAAATTTAAATTGGCTATTTTAAACCCTCTTCTGATCGGTACAATCTGTGTCATTGCAGTACTGATGTTTCTAAAAGTAGATTATCACCATTATAAGGAAAGCGCAAAATATATCAGTTATCTTTTAACGCCTGCCACTGTATGTCTGGCTGTTCCTCTTTATCAGCAGATCCAGCTACTTAAAAAACATTTACCTGCAATTGTCGTTGGAATTACTATTGGAACCCTTACAAGCTTTCTCAGCGTTTTTTTGTTGGCCAAACTATTTTCCTTAAACCATCAACAATACGTGACACTGCTTCCAAAATCCATCACCACCGCCATCGGAATGAGTATCT
>CAJTVT010000013.1:0-28306 GCA_910580015.1 uncultured Lachnospiraceae bacterium | reverse complement strand
AATTAGGCGGATTCGAAACAATCACTGTTGCTGTCATTATCATTACAGGAATCTTTGGGAATATATTGGCTGAATCCATTTGTAAATGGTTCAAAATCAACGAACCCATTGCAAAAGGACTTGCCATCGGTACTGCCTCCCACGCGATCGGTACTACAAAAGCCATGGAACTGGGTGAAATCGAAGGCGCTATGAGTAGTCTTGCCATCGCTGTTGCTGGACTTATCACCGTTCTGGGTGCGCCTATGTTTGCAAATTTCATTTAAAAAGGGGCTAGGAACATGAGAAAAGAAACAGAATCCTCAGCAGAAGAAATCCAGACCAAAAAAGTATATTTTCTAGTCATTGAGTATATCAAAACTCTGATCAAAAATGATGATATTACCTTTGGCAGTAAACTTCCATCTGAGAGACAATTAATGGAAACCCTTGGTCTAGGAAGAAATTCCATACGTGAAGCTCTGAGAAGTCTGGAAAACATGGGGATCATAGAAAGTCACCATGGACAGGGAAACTATCTCAAAAATCATATGGACAAAAGTCTGCACAGCATGCTCTCACTGTTGCTTCTCATAGACGAGTGCAATTATAAGGAGATCTGCCAATTGCGCAGAATTATAGAAATTGGCGCTTACTTGCTCTCCATAAAACAAGCAACGGATTCAGAACTTATGGAACTCTTCCATTCCCTCCAAAATCTAAAAAACTGTAATCTAAAAGAACGCACCATCTACGATAAAAACTTCCATGATACATTGATTGACATCTCTGGAAACCGTTTATTACAGCTTTTGAATCGTACACTATGCCAATTATTTGAAAATTCCATCCATAAAATACTAGACCAGATTACACCTGAAGAATGGCAAGAACTTTTAGCCTATCATGAACAAATCTGGGAATGCCTGACAAAACGGGATGAATCTGGAGGTATCACAGCCATCATGAAACATTATGATATGCTTGATATAGAGGATTAAATATCTCGTACTTAATTGGAAAAATTACCTAATTTAAAAGAAAGATACTTTGCAAGATTTCGGCTTGCAGTTTATCTTTCTCTTTTTTATAAAGAAAAAGATAAAAATATCTCGTACTTAATTGGAAAAATTACCTATTAATTAAGGAAAGATACCTTGCAAGCTCTCCGCTTGCAGTTTATCTTTCTCTTTTTTATAAAGAAAAAGAGAAAAACATCTTGACTTTTTCGACAAAAGAATCTATTGTATTATTTATATAATACAATAATACATATAGAAAACGAGGTGATTTGATGCCATGGAATTTAAATTCCGACAGACCTATTTTTATCCAGCTTATCGAAAAAATACAGATGGATATCATATCTGGCCTTTATATTCCGGGAGACAAACTGCCCTCTGTCCGGGAACTGGCACAGAAAGCATCTGTAAACCCTAACACCATGCAAAAAGCTCTCTCTGAACTGGAACGGACTGGACTTGTCTATTCCCAAAGAACCAGCGGTCGCTTTATTACGGAGGATACTGCAATGATTGAGAACTTAAAATCAGAACTCGCAAAAGAACTTATCATGCAATTCTTAGATAACATGCAAAAATTAGGTATTCAGAAAGAGGAAGCCATATCTCTAATTTCTGAAATCAGCAAAGGAGACGACAATGACACTGTTAGAATGTAAAGGACTCACAAAAAAATATGGAAATTTTACTGCCCTGTCTGATTGCAGCCTACAAATCGAACGTGGTCATATCATTGGTTTGCTGGGTCCAAATGGGAGTGGAAAGACAACACTGATCAAACTGATCTGTGGGCTTCTCAATCCCAGTTCTGGCACCGTCCAAATCATGGGCGAATCAGTGGGACCTTCCAGCAAAAAACTAATCTCTTATTTGCCAGATCACACCTATTTAAACAAAAGTATGCGTGTCCGAGACATCATGGATTTCTTTGACGATTTCTATGAGGACTTCGATTCTATGCGCGCTTACGATATGCTGGCAAAACTGCAAATTAACCCCAACCACAAATTAAAAGCGCTTTCCAAAGGAAACCAGGAAAAAGTTCAGCTCATTTTAGTTATGAGCCGCAGAGCAAGTTTGTACGTTCTAGATGAGCCCATTGCCGGAGTCGATCCTGCTGCAAGGGACTACATTTTAAATATCATTCTGGAAAACTACGATGAAAATGCTACGATTCTGATTTCCACCCATCTGATTTCAGACATAGAAAATATTTTGGATGAAGTAATTT
The DNA here is from genome assembly GCA_910580015.1 of uncultured Lachnospiraceae bacterium. GTDB lineage: Bacteria > Bacillota > Clostridia > Lachnospirales > Lachnospiraceae > Petralouisia. The sequence continues at coordinate 26,074 of CAJTVT010000013.1, read as the reverse complement.
TTATCCAAAATGGTAAGCTTCACACCCATGGTTCTGTGGATGACCTTCGTCAGAAAGAACATCGATCCATCGACGCCATATTTCGGGAGGTATTCAAATGTTAAAAAAACTTTTAAAACATGAATGGATCTCGGTAAGCAAGGTACTAGGCCCTGTAAACCTTGGAGTCATTCTGATAACTATAATTGGAAGCATCATACTGAGCACAGATCTATTAGATGGCAATAATATGTTCCCTATGATTGTCGTGTTGTTGTCATTATACATCATTTCTTTGATGACCTTTGCCTCAGTCACACTAATTTATGTGTATGTACGCTTTTATAAAAATTTGTTTACCGCAGAAGGATATCTGATGTATACACTCCCAGTGACCGGAACACAGCTATTCCATTCAAAGCTATTGGTAGGGTTCTTCTGGAGCGGTGTAAACACCATTCTTACCATGTTGTCCACAATCATTTTAGCTTTTACAGCCACCCTTCATACAACAAGCAAAGAAGATATGCAGTACATTTTTTCTTCGGTGAATGATTCTGCAAAAGATTTTCGCTTTGAGGATATTCTAGGTTATCAGCCAGTCGTATTTCTCATAATTATTGTACTGGTCATGCTGACAAGCTGTCTGAGCTCAATTTTAATGGGATATCTCAGTATCTTGTTAGGACAATTAGTGGAAAAAAACCGTCTGGCTGCTTCCATTGGATTTTATATGGTAATTTATATGATCAACCAGATCCTCAGTTCCATAGTTATGATTTTTCCAAATACAAAATTTATATTAGAAGGCAACTCCGTCTCTTTCCTCGGTGATCTGTCTCGCCTATTATTTCCAGGGCTTCTCATCACCCAGTTATTTTTTAGTATTGTCTTCTACGTGGTCTCATTAATATTAGTCCGCCGCCAGGTAAATTTAGAATAATATTATTTGCATCACGGAATATACAGAATCTTTTATTTTACCAATTTCGTTCTTATTTCGCCATGCGATCTGACGCAAGCTATTTTTCCCATCAGATCGTATGGCAATTTTGATCGTCCTCCCCTATACTATTCCTTGAGAGGGGGAGGTGAGTATATGGAAATTATTCAGATATTTATTTTATTATTCTTCTTTGGTCTGTCCTTGTTAAGTTTGTGTATTTCCGTCCATTTTTGGAATAACAACGCTCCCCAGGCTTTGTGTTTCTTTTTGGAAGATGTTGTGGAAACTTTTTAAGTCTATATCTCTATGCCATAAATCTTGGCGTTATTTCTTACCTGTTCAGCGTGTTCTCGCTGACCCATTGCCTGATATATTACAGCGCTTTCATAAAAAAATTCTACTGACAAGTCAACCTGTCCTAACTCTGCCAGTGCACATGCTTTGTTATACAAAAGCATTGGAAACGTATGCATTTTCCCGTATTCAATACAGAAATCGATTCCTTTCTGGCAGAGCTTTAGGGCATCTCTATAATAGCCCTCCTGTCCCATCCAGGAAGACAGATTTTGCAGAATCATCGGATATTTCACAGAAGTCTGATGATTTTCCAGAGAATGTTTTTCCATGTACTCCTTCAGTTCCATAAGCAAACGTATGGCATCCCATAATCTGTCCATCTCATGGTAAATACATCCAATATTATTCAATATGCTGATCTCCTGAGATGACAACAATCTTGTATAAATATGCATCCCATCAAAGTCTGGTAAAGTCATAGAAATCGCCTTTAGAAGATGTTTTAGCACCTTCTCTGGTTGTTCCCCATAATTTTTCTCAATTAAAGCCTTCGCAAAACACAGATACTGTTGTTCCATCTTTATGCCGCTTTCCCGGCCAGAAACCGTTCTTAATTTTTCCTCCAATTCTTTTACAATCCGCTGGGCACGCTGGTAATCCTGTTTTCCAAAACACCTGACCAACTCCTGCGCTAATTGATACCGCTCCGCTTCCTTTTTGGTAAAGCTAATGTCAGTGTTCAAATTCCCAATCCCAAGCCTCTCCATTAATCCTTCCAGAAGTTTTTTTCCTGGAGCCTGCAACCCATTTTCAATTCTTGATAAGGTAGAAGATGTACAGATTCCATAACACACTTCCTCCTGAGAATAATTCTGCCTTTCCCTTGCATCCCGAAGCAAATCTCCAATCGTATCATATGCCATATCTCATAACCTCATTTGTACTCTATGGTATCCCTCCCCTTTGGGACACCACAAATATTTTGTATCTTACTTATGTATAATAATAAACAAGATTATGACAATTCATAAATATACGATATTTGCAAAGCGGCCTACGCTTTCTGTGTCACGTTTTCAGTTTCAATTCTCTAATTTCAGCTCTCCAATTTTAATTCTCCAAATTCTCTCTTCTCAAACTCCTGAATGGAAATGCTCCTCTTATTTGGATTGGCAAACACAAATGTTTTATCTACATTTTCCAGATAATTTTGAATCTTATCATTTGTCGCGCTGATGATAACCTGAAATCCCAGACTTCGAATCAGGCTGATACAGCTAGCCACCTTCTCTGCATCCATCTTAGAAAAAGCTTCATCCAACACCACCAGCCGAATGCCAGGCATCCGCAATGCCTGGTTGTCCGCCGTGATCTGGTAAGTTTGAGCAAAACTGGCCAACAATGCCACATACAGAGGATTTTGACCTTCTCCTCCAGAATTCTTTTTTAGCATTCGACTCAGTTTCAACTTGATCGTCTCACCATGTTCCCCCTTCACCATCTGCTGCATATCGAATGACAGATAGGTACGATAATCCGCATACCGCTCCATATTCCGCCTTGCCTCATCCAACTCCTCTGCTGAGGCATCAGTCGGAGGGATAAAAATATTCATCAACTCATTCATCTGATTTCCATATTTATTTTCATGCTCCATGGCAAATAAATTCATCTGATTTGTCATCTGATTCGATAATTGGCTAGGATTCACTTCCAGATCCTTGTCCATAAACATATCATAATACTTTCCGTCCTCCCCGGAATTTTTCCGAAACAAAAACTGGTATTTATCCTTTCCAAAATCTAGTTTTGCAATGATTTTGTTAAGCTCATCCTTCCTACGAAATGCATCTTCAATAGCACTGCGGATCTTATAAATAAAATCTTCCTTAAAATGCTCCAATGCTGATTTTGCTTGTTCCATGGCAAGCTTTTGAAAACGTTCTAAATCTTTACATTGCAGTTCGTCTAAAAGTTTGTCATATGCCTGGTTATTCTCCTCAAAAGCCCCAAATCCCCGATTGGGATAATTTCTAAGATATGTGCTGCGAATTTCTGCCAGCTCCCGAAATCGTTCTTCCTGGCAACCTCTGGCAGATTCCATCTGATTCAGATACTGTCTTTCCAACTGTTCTGGACTCACATTTTTATGTCTTACAATGTCTGCAAACTCTTTCTCAAATTCTGGCACAGGCTCAAATCCACATTCCTGTTCTGCCAATTCTTGGCTGAGTAGAAGATTCTCCTGCTTTTGGCGTTCTATGCGTTTCTCTTCCTCATACATCTGATTGGACAATTTCAGAATCTGCACTTCCTGTGTGTGCAACTCTAAATCTAATTCTTCTTTCTGTTTTTTAAGACGCTGTACATCCTTCTGCTGCAATTCCAAAATCCGTTCAGCGATCCGTTCCTTCTCCTCCTTCTGCGCTTGAATCCGCCTAATGTCTGACAGCCATTCCAGATACTGTTCCACCTCCCCAGACATAGATTCTCGTTCCAGCAAACGATTCAAAGCTTCCTGCTCCTCCCATAATGGTTTTAACCGCTTCTCTGATTCCTCTCTCTTCTTTTTCAACATAGAAATCCGCCTTTTTAGGCTTTCCGCACCAATATAGGCGTACTTTGTATAGTAATCTGGATTTATATGACGCAAACGATATCCCTGATACACCATACAATCCTCTGTCACAGCCACAGCATATTGACGCATTTCTTCCAAAGATTCGCATTTTATTACATTTCCCAGAAGAAAATCCAGATAATTTCTCACATACTCTTGTCCAGTTTTCACCGATTTTGCCAGAGAACGTTCCTGAACTGGATGCTTTTTTTCCATCACTTTCTCTGTATCCAGCACAGATACATGGAAAAATTTCTTTTGATTCATGCCCTGGTAAATAGCGATCGCCTGTTTTGCATATTTGGGTTCCACAAGCAACAACAGCTTATTCCTCCCAAGATACCCCTCAACTGCATTGCGCCATCGCTCTTCCTCGATCTCAAGAAGATCCGCAAGAATACTGACTGAAACCGCTCTTCCATTCTGTTCTGACAATTTTTGATACAGATACTGCCTAGCCTCCAACAATTCTTTTGGATATACTTTACTGCCCTTGTGAAGTTCCAACAATTCCTGATCCGCCTCTTTTATCTCCTTTTTGTATCGTTTCACCAAAGCCTGAACATCCTCTTTTTCCTGTTGGACTTCCTGCCTTAGATAAAAAATTTCTGTCTTAAGCGTCTCCATCTCCTGTTGGTTAATGGAATATCCTACAAACTTTTCCACATTCCACAAAATAGAATTTGCCGCCATCTCATGGTCTGCCCACACTTGTAGACCTTTTGCTGTGCGATCCCAATCTTGTTTGCTCCGTTCTAGGCGCTCCAATAACTCATTGACATTTTTTAATTGTTCCTGTGTCTGTACATATCCAGTTTCTGAAATCAGTCGAATGATCTCTTCCTTCCTGTGATCATATGCTTGCTTTTGTTGCTCCAACTGTCGTAAACATTCGCATTTCTTCTCCAATTCCTGTTCAAAAAGAGCGATCTTATCCTCCAGTTCCTTTTGCCTTTGTCTTTTTACCTTGATCGCAAAACGGTCCGCAAAATACTGACATTTGCGGATTTCTGCTTTTTGTTCTTCTACCTTAAGAAACGCCTCATGAATTTGCTCTAAGCTGTCAACTTCCCTGGTGATATCCATGATCTTTCTCTGCATCCTTCCATATTGTATCACACTCTCCTGCATATCTTCGATGTGAATATCCTGTTCCATGCAGATATATTCCTTCACAAACTCCTCGATCCGGCTATTCATTTTAAAGGGAATCGCACGCTTAAAAAGCATCGGAAACTTTTCCATATCCAGGCCACCCAAATATTCGTCGTAAAGTTTTCTACGAAAAGTCTCATTTCTGGAAGTTGCAAACCATGCCCCTTTCTCATAGTTTCTGGCAAGATACTCTCGAATCTCTTCTGAGGACATCACCCTTTGTTCCATTCGATATTCATTTTCGAACAATCCGCCTCTATGCCAGAAAAAATAGCGTTTGGAATAATCGTTGGATGCTGTCTCTACATCAATCACCAGACCCACACACTGCTTTTCCTTCGTATCACTTCGCATAAATTCTAATACAATGACTGTGGAAAAATCCTGGTTCCGCAGATACTGGCTCTCATTATTGTCTTCCATATTCACCATGCCTCGAAGATACTCAATCAGACTCCGGTCCGAATCCTCCGCTGCCGCCTTATTAAAAAATCCTCTTCCATCTGTATTAGCATATAACACCACCTGCAAAGCATCGATAATCGTAGACTTTCCACTGCCGGAATGCCCCGTAAAGAAATTAATATCTTTATGGAAAGACAGAATCTTTCGGTCAATGTAATGCCAGTTGTTTAGGCACATTCGGGATAATATTTGAAAACGCTCTCTATACTTCTCCTGTTGCATCCTGATCCTCCTCCATAAAGCTTTCCAATAAAATTCTTGCCTGTTCTCCCATCAAAGCCATACTGATACTGGGATAAATAATCAACCTTGTCTTTGATTTTGCTTCATCTGGTGGGTCTAACACCTCTATCATCTGATATCGTTTCAAAAATGCAAGCGTCCGGCGAATCTCTGTCGGAGATGGCCTATCTTTTAAAATCTGAAAACTCCAGATTTTCTCATTCACCTCCCCCAAGGTAGTAAAAATATTGACACTGGCAGAGGCCAGTGCCATCTGTTCATCGTAAATCAGTTTTAACACCAGAAGAAAAATGGTTGATATTTTTGTAAGACGCTCTGGTGTAATCTGCTCTCCAGTAATATAAATCACACCACTTTGAATATTTTCTTGAATTTGAATACCTGCCACCTGAAAATACGCCTCTAAAAATTCAAAATGTTGGCTCAGTGTCCGATATTCTCGGTTAAATACAAATCGTTCTGTATGTTTGTCATATTTTCTTTCCAGACAAAAGGTCTGCCGAAGCAAGGTTTGTATCACATGGGTCAACTCAACCTGTTCTTCCTCTGGCATTGTGTTAAAATATGCTATCATATGTGTTCCTTTCGAATGAATGTCAATCTTGGATAACGATACCTGCCATTGTCCACAATGCCAGGTTCTGTGTCTCCTCCCTGGGAAGGCAACAATTGGTATTTGCTGTTTCTCTTTCCTGCATCATCATAGGCCAGAATTAATTTTTCAAAATCTTCCTGATTCTTCACTGACTCCTCCGTAATTCGGATTGTCCCCTGTGAATCTGCGTTTCGTTCCAAAAATTCCTCAATCTGGCTTCGGCTGAATCTGTTGTGAATCTGATTGAATCTTAAAATATCCTCTTTCGAAAGCTCTTGCTGCTCCTCCTGAGGCTGTAAGTTTGCAATAAAATTTTTCCGAGGCGCCCTTCTTCGGTACAAGGATTTCTCTGTAAGCGTCTCAAATTGGGACAGATTCATATGCTCTGCAACCCTTTTTAGATCCGCCTCTGGCTGTTGACGTTTTGCGATCTCATTTAAAATCTGAACTACCATTCCCCGCATACTACTCTCCTGGTTCAAAAGATAATTCATTCTCACCACAGTAGCTTTTACATATTTCATGTGTTCTCTGTCCAAATTTGCAATCCGCCACTCAATCATATCAAAGCCATGGTCAATCGATTCCAACATCTCTGTAAACGAATGCATATTATTCTGTTCCCGAACGGCTAAGTCTTCCAACCAACGTTCATCGTTTTTCATCTCCCAAATCCACTGCTTAATATCACTTTTATAAATGTAAAAATTGTCGCTGGTCTTTAGAATATGATATTTGCCACGTACAATCTTTTCCACATATCCTTCCAAATGATCCTTAAGCAAATCCCCATAGAAATTCTGCTGAAGCAGACTGTCAAAGAAACGATTCATATTGTGCAGCATATCCTGAAGAGATTTATTCAATTTCCTGGTATTGTAGAAAGCAGTCTTTAACAATCCTGCATTGGCATTGGGATCATTTCTAAGAGAAAATAAAATCGCATGAACATTTTGTATATACACTTCCGTATCTTCCATCTCCTGATTGGTAAGTTTCTCAAAAGCCTCAAGAAAAACGGACGCATAATCTGGAATAATAATGTTCGTCACTTGTGCATAATAATCCTCCAGTTTTTTGAGCCATCCGTTCTTCAACAACCAGTTTAACACACGGTTTGCAGGCGTTTCCAGCAAATCCAACTCCGTCTCATCTTCCTCCTGCTTGATATTGAATTTTTTCTGCGAGAAATATTCACTTAAAACATCTATGCAGGCTTCTTTACTTAAATAATAACTGTGGTATTCGTATTCCTGATTGAGCATCAGCAATGCTTCTATATACATCTCTCGATTCGAAGAGCGAAACAGACTATAAAAGCTGTCTGGTATCTCATATCTATATTCCATATTATATTCCTTTATCATTTGAAAACCGTATCACAAACGCTTTGGTATAAACTTCGTTATGCCCCTGCTCTAGAGTCAGGCTTCCGCCATGCATCGCAACCACCTTATGTGCAATACTTAATCCAAGCCCGCTTCCACCCTTGCTTTTTCTAGATTCATCTCCCAACACAAAGGGCTCAAATATATAACGTGCTGTATCCTCAGAAATCATTCGTCCATCGTCGCAGATTTGAATGGTAATCTGTTCTTCCTCCTGCTCCGCAGTTATCCATACCCTGGTTCCCTTCTGGTTGTGTTTCAGTGCATTGTTCAATAGATTTTGGATCACACGCTGAAACTGCACGCGATCCACCTCCATTTCACATGTTTCTTCTGGAATATCTGGGATCATTTCCATCCCATTTTCCTCAAAATCCATATACAACCCTGCCGCGGAATCTCTTAACAATTCCCAGAGATCCTCCTTCACTTTTTTGAGTTGAACCCCCTCGCTGTCCAGCTTTACATATTCAAATAAAAGGTTTAACAGGCTGCTGGTCTGCATGGATTTGTTGTAGATGGCTTCCAGGTATTCCTGGTGTTTTTCCTTTGAAAGCGCATATTTTTCTCCGTTTTCCTCTGACACATCAGAAAGCAGCGCCTTCGCATATCCTGCCATGGTGGTCATTGGGGTCTTCAAATCATGGGCAATATCTGACAAAAGAAGATTCTTTCTCCTGTCATACTCCTCCTTTTGGCATCGTTCCTGTTCCTCCATCTTCTGAATCTGCTGTTCCACCATACGACTGAAGGAATATGCAGCAGCCACATAGGGAATCAAAAGAGTCAAAAGAATCAATATAGTAATTGCCACCATCCCCCAAATATAAATTTGTGTCTGACGAGAATTTAAATGCAAAGTCTGCATGGCAATCCGCCCTGTCATATCTGTGCCCCCCCACCATTCACCAACGGTGCGCAACCATACGCCTGCCACATCTGGCAACTGCTCACAGATCCCAGTTATGGCCAGATAAAGCCCACCCCTAAGCAGTCTTCCAATGGTCAAACCATTTCCCATCCCGGCCATAAAATATTGAATTTTGAGGGTGTCCGACAACCATGGGAACAACACAGACTCATAAAACCCACTCAGCAACCATTCGCTGATACTGACAAAAACAAGAATCAGCAGAAACCGTCTTATCAAAAAACGTTTCCATTCCTTATGTCCCATCACTATTCCTTCTCCATTCGATATCCCAGGCCACGGATGGTCTTAATATATGCACCGCTATCTTCGGATAATTTTGCCCGTAGACGACTGATACACACCATAATATTATTGTCCGCTATGGCATATTCTTCTCCCCAGACATTTTCATATACCTGCTGCTTGGTAAATACCCTTCCTGGATGTTCCATAAATAATCGCAGCAACTTATATTCCACAGAAGTCAAATTAATCGGACTGTCATTCTGATACACAATACAAGACTCTGTATCTAGCTTCAAATCTTTGACCTGAAGCTGTTTTAACTCTTTTCCTTTCGCTCCCAGAGAATAAAACCTACGGATATTCGAATTAATTCTTGCCATGGCTTCCATAGGATTAAATGGTTTTGCCAGATAATCGTCTGCTCCCAGGTCAAGCCCCAGAATTTTATCTGAATCATGATTTTTCGCAGACAAAATCATTACTGGAATATTACTGTTTTCCCGCAGCTTTTTTAGAACGTGATAACCGTCAAGCTCCGGCATCATAATATCCAAAAGCGCCAGATCGATCTCCTCTTTTTCCAAAAGAGACAGCGCCATTGCGCCGTCCTTCGCTTCTAGTACCTGATACCCATCCTTCTCCAGATAAAGGCGGAGCAGTTCCCGGATCTCCGCCTCATCGTCTGCAACCAGAACTGTATATGCCATCGTTCTCACTCCTTATGTCCTATCCCTGATATGGGATTTCCTTCCTCTGTATGTTCTGTTTTTGTTCCTTTAACTTTTGATAAAGTGCAGCCTTTGTCTGTGCTGCGTATGGGTTCACATAAAACACTCCTAAAATCCCAAGTGTCATTCCACTTAAAATATACCACCCCAGGAACGATAAGTCCAGAACAAAAGCTTTCCAACGATTCCCCTCCATCAAAAAACGGCTTTGGGAAAAAGCTTCTTCTTTTTCAATTTCTGGATTTTCCTGAATAAGATAAGGAACCATCCGATATTCATATGCCTTGATAATACCAGGAATTAAAAATAATAAGCTCCATAAAAACACATACAGTCCTCGGAAAAACATAATTTTTACCGTATTTTTGTAATGATGATCAAATGCAAAACATACTTCCCTGAAGTTCGCTTCTCCTTTTAAATTTTTCACAAAGAAACGTCGGATCCCGATCTCCAATGGATTCACGATAAAAATTTCCAAAGGAAGTACAATCACCACCACTACCGCCAAGACAATAAAAAATATCATAAGGAAAAATATAATAAAAAACATCAATGCAATGGCTTTTCCTTCATCAAATTCTCCATTTGGCATAGTACCACACACTTCCCCCATTCTGGATAATGCCTCATCCAACCCCACATTTTCCTCATAAATATACTCTTCCTCATAATCTGTCTCATTATCCCCCTGCATCCTGGAATACATGCGGTCTGTTCCTCCCACACCCGCCCCCAAGCCAATCACATACAGCAGCAGTGCCGCAAGAACGCATCTCCAGTAATTTCTTCTCATCCTTTCTTTTGCCTGCGTCTTCAATTCCTTCCTGTTCCACATATTTATCTCCTCCTTGTCGATTTTTCTGTCTTATATGTTCTTATTGTATCTGATATATCTTAACACGAACATCTGCTTTTCTTACGATTACCTTACAAAAAATGTCAGTTTTGGCTGTGAAAGCCATGAACTGCAAAGAGTAACTTGCAGATTATCTAAATGGATGGTAAGATGGTTAAGTCATAACAGAAGTCATAAGACAGAAAACAATCCATGGGAGTTAACTTATGAGAGAAGAATTTTATTATTATATCCGGCATTTTACCAGTCGATTTTCCATCTTTATCAAATGGCTGGTTTTTTCTTTGCTTTCTGGTGTTTTGATCGGCGGTGCAGGGACTGTTTTTCATTACTGTATGGTCTGGGCAAATGATACACGCCTGACCTACCCTTGCCTGATTCTTTTATTGCCCCTTGCAGGACTTTTGATCGTCTGGGCATACCATATGCTGCACGACGAAAAAGATACTGGCACCAACCTGGTATTGGCGGCGATCCATTCTGGCAAGCATATCCCTATGAAAATGGCGCCCTTAATTTTTATCTCCACTATCACAACCCATCTCTTTGGCGGGTCTGCCGGACGGGAAGGGGCAGCGCTACAGCTTGGTGGAAGCATTGGAAATACTTTGGGAAGACTGTTTCGATTTGACGAAAAGGATCAGCATATTATGATTATGTGCGGCATGAGTGCAGCATTTTCGGCATTGTTTGGTACTCCGATGGCTGCTGCCATTTTCTCTATGGAAGTCGTAAGTGTTGGAATTATGCACTATGCCGCGCTGGTTCCCTGTGTAATTTCCTCCCTGACCGCCAAAGGAATTGCATCCTATTTCCAGGTTCATCCTGAACAATTCTTACTGACAGAACTTCCTGAATTTACCTTCTCCACTGGGATCACCATTGCTGTTCTTGCCATTTTATGTGCGGGAATCAGTACCTTATTTTGTATTTTGCTCCATAGTGGGGAAAAACTTTATAAGAAATATTTTCCCAATCCTTATCTGCGGATTTTCACCGGAGGAACATTTATTGTCATTCTGACCTTACTGGTGCAAAATCAAGACTACAATGGCGCTGGAATGCCCATAATTGCCCGGTGCTTTGAGGAAAATGAATATGTGCCCTATGCTTTTTTGCTGAAAATGATTTTTACAGCGGTCACACTTGGCTCTGGATTTAAAGGCGGAGAGATTGTCCCTTCCTTTGTCATCGGAGGCACCTTCGGTTGTCTCTATGGAAATTTTATAGGATTTTCTCCGGCTCTATGCACAGCAGCTGGTATGGGAGCTGTATTCTGCGGCGTCACCAACTGCCCGATTACCTCTCTGCTGATCTGCTTTGAAATGTTTGGATTTGACGGAATGCCCTACTATCTGCTGGCGATTGCGCTGGGCTATATGCTGTCTGGTTATTATGGCCTGTACCACAGCCAAAAAATTGTCTATTCAAAATATAAAACGGAATTTATTAATCGAAACACACATGAATAAATTGTCTATTCAAGGCATAAAACGGAATTTTCAAGCGAAACACTCATGAATAAATTTTTATGGAAAATATAAATATTTAAAATATAAAACGGCATTTATCAAGCGAAACACTCATGAATGAAAGGTGGAAAAATCATGCGACTGCTCCTTGCTGAAGATGAAAAAGATCTGGCGCGCGCGCTCACAACAATCTTAGAACGCAGCAATTACTCTGTGGACGCTGTATACGACGGGGAAGAAGCTCTTGCGTATTTGAACAGCAACAACTATGATGGACTGATTCTAGACATTATGATGCCAAAAATGGACGGGCTAACCTTGTTAAAAACCATACGCAGCCAAGGAAATCCCATTCCCACACTTCTACTGACCGCAAAATCAGAGGTTGACGACAAAGTGAATGGACTGGACGCCGGGGCCAATGACTATCTGACAAAACCCTTTGCAGCCAAGGAATTGCTGGCACGCATCCGCGCTATGACTAGAGAATTGACCCATGCCGTAACTACCGCACTGCATATGGGAAATCTTACGCTGGATCTTACCACTTACACACTTTCCTCCCCAAAAGGAAGTTTTCGGCTTACCAACAAGGAATTTCAGATGTTTCAACTATTGATCGCAAATCCAGGACAAATTATTTCCAGCGAACGATTCCTGGAACGAATCTGGGGCTATGACAGCGATACCGAGATCAACGTGGTATGGGTATATATTTCTTATCTGCGCAAAAAATTGGCAGCGCTTCAAGCTGATGTGCAGATCAAAGCTTCCCGCAATGTAGGATATTATTTGGAGGAACTATCATGATTAAGAAACTGCAACAACGCTTTATCCTAATTTCCATGCTCTCCATTCTTCTAGTGCTCACAATTATCATGGGAACCATCAACATCTTAAATTTCCAAAAAGTGGCAGCAGATGCGGATCAGCTCCTGTACTTCCTTTCCATAAATAATGGCGCATTTCCAAAAGACATCCGGCCTGGCAACCCCAAACACAGAATTCCTCCTGAACTGCAACGTTTTAAGAACTTTCCAATGTCTCCAGAGATGCCCTATGAGACTCGATATTTCTCGGTCGTTCTTGAAACAGATGGCACCGTGCATTCTGTCAATACAGGCAAAATCGCTGCCATTGATGATGATGAAGCCTCCGACTATGCAGCCAAAATCTGGGATTTGGGCAGAACTTCCGGTTTTCTGTCCCAGTATCGCTATCGCATGGATCCCTGTCCAGAGGGTTTTCGTCTTTTATTTCTGGACTGCGGCAGAAGTCTTGATACCTTTCGCTCCTTTCTCATGACCAGCATTCTATGCTCCCTGTTGGGTCTGTGCTCTGTATGGATTCTGGTCATATTTTTCTCCAGGATTGTGATGAAACCTGTTGCAGAGAGCTACGAAAAACAGCGTCAATTTATCACAGACGCCGGACATGAAATCAAAACGCCTCTCACAATCATTCACTCCAACTTGGAAATTCTGGAGATGGAATACGGGGAGACAGAATGGAGCCGCGGAATCCAAAAACAGACCAAAAGGCTTTCCGATCTGACAAACAATCTGATCTATCTCTCCCGAATGGAAGAATCTGAACGTCCTCTGCAAAAAATTACATTTTCCCTCTCTGACTTAGTGCAGGAAACCGTACAGTCCTTTCATGCCCCTGCTGCTGCACAACATAAGCTGATTTCAACTAAAATCGTCCCAATGCTTGACTTTCATGGAGATCCTGCCTCCATACAACAACTTGTCTGTCTTTTGCTGGACAATGCCATAAAATATTCCCCGCCTCAGGGCCTGATTGAGATTGCCTTAGAAAAGCGGGGAAAAAATATTTATCTTATGGTCTCCAATACGGCAGAACATATTTCAAAAGAAACTATTCCACACTTGTTTGATCGATTCTATCGAACAGACGCTTCCAGAAATTCAGAAACTGGAGGGTATGGCATTGGGCTCTCCATCGCCCTAGCTGTCACAAAAGCCCATAAAGGCAAGATTTTTGCAGAAAGCAAAGATGAGAAATCTCTTACGATAACTGTAATTCTGTAGCCTTCAAATACCTTTTCAGGGAAAATTTGCGTTTCTTTTCTTTCTTTCTATTTTGGATCTTTTTGAGAACCTCCTCTTTCTCCTGCAAAGTCAGAGGTTCTTTTTCATATTCAAAAATATCTGTATCAATGCGATTCAACAATGCATAGACATCGCAGAATTTCCCCTGGATATACGCAAATCCTTTCCCTTGAGCCGCCTCAACTAACTGATAAAACAGCTCTCGCTCCTCTTTCCCTAAGCAGGTAGCCATCATTTCCTTTTCCTCTGCAATTTCCTTCTGGATCAGCCAGGCAATCGTTGCCTCCTCCTGATGGGCCTCCAGATATTCCAAGCAGCAATACCGCGCCACAGAACCAATCCAATTCTCAAACTCATTGTCTTTCTGGAAACTATCCACGTGATCCCATACTGCCTGTATGGTACTTCCAAGGCAATTCTGTTGTAAATGCGGGAGGGTAAACAGATGCTTGCGGATGATAGAAATCAGCCGTTCTCCATGTTCCATCACCAGATATTCTAGTGCCTTCTCATTGTGAAGCTGTAACTGTGCCACCAAATTTTCTTTTCCTATTCTCATATCAACACCCGCCCTTTTCGTCGATCTCATTCTGCCAGTCAAGAATCTTATCTGTATCTTAGTGTATCAAAAAATTCATTTCTATTTCTTTCGGATTTTCTTAAGTTTTTCTTAGAAATTATCTGGTTCTAATGAATAAATCCAGATTCTGTTCGTTTATGCGCATCCCATCTCTGAAGAAAGCTCTGTCTGGATGCGCCCACACACCAAATAGATGATTGTCTTATATCTTATTAGACAATTTTACTTGCCAAAAAGTTGCATCTTTTTTTATTTTTTTTCATTTTTTATTTAATTAGGCTGTCAAAAGCGCCTTTGGCGCTACGCCCATACCATATATTGCTATTGTGAATCAATTCACACATCAATATATGGTATAGAGCGGGTGCTGCGCACCCTTTTGACAGCCTACTCTTTCTTTGCATATTCTGCCAAAAATCTTGGCCCTTCCAACACGTCTCTCCCAATATACACAAGGTTATCTTCTCTAACTTTCATGCTCCACTTTACCAGAGAAATTGCACCACATTCCAACTCCAGCGCCGTGATGCCGCGGGGATGCACACAACTCCCATCATTGAAATAGTACCCTTCTCCTGGCTTTGAGAACGACGGACGGTGTGTATGTCCAGCCACCAACAATGTCTCATGTTTTCCTGCCCACTGTGCCAATCTTTGCTCCGTCTTTTCCTTGCGCTGATAATTTTTTGCCGCACTGGTGGGATCGTTGCAACCAGCAAGCTCCAGAGGACGCCATAGGTAACGAACCAAAAATCGTGTCAATTTCCACAGTGTGTCATTCCAGAAATCCCCCTGATGACCGTGTACCAACAACAATTCCACACCGCTGTGTGCCTCTTGCAGACGAATGGCCTCCTGTACTTGCATATCTGGAAACAGACTCTTTATCTCTGCATCTGTCTCACAATAATAACTGTGACAATGGGATTTAAAGTATTTTTGACATTCTTTTTTTCGATCATGGTTGCCAAACACCATATAAAACCGTCCTTTGCGGTACAACTCTCCCATAATCCGGAATTGATTGCTGTGAATTCGCACAATCTCACCCAAATTCCGGTTTTCCCACAATTCATCTCCATCTCCCAGCTCTATATACGTAAAATTCCTTCGGTTATAATATTGCAGGGCCGCAAAAAATAAATTTTGGTTTGGCAGAAAATTGTCTCCCCAGTTGCCAATCCCGCGATGACAATCACTCATCAATACAATCCTGCTGCCTTTATCGACGGGAAGACACAACGCTTTCTCATACGCTTGATCTAGCTTTTTTGCGGTGCGGCTCATTTTCTTTTCTTCCCCCAGGCGATTCTTCCTGTTTTTACAATAATCCTGAAAATTCTGGGATATGCCTGCATCAGATAGTCTAGTTTGTCAATGGTTCTAGTAAAATCTTTGGTAACTCGGTGATAGATCTTACAATTATGTCGATTCTGCCATTGAATCCACCTTCCGAAAATTTTACCATATTTGGAAGGCTGTTTTGCCTTAGGCTGATACAATCGAAACGATACCCTGCGATACCAGACATGAAGATCCTCCGGCTGATATCCTGCTCGGTAACATCCTTCCAGAAAAGCCTCCAACATATCTAGATGCGGAAATGTCAAAGATACCTCAAGCATCAACTCTCCTGGCCAGGAAAACTCTCCCAGTTTAAATCCAGTAAGCCACCAATGCCTTTTCTCCCTCTGAAACAGACGTTTTCCATTTTTATATAAAATCATGCTGATCGGAAGCTCTTCTTCTTCTGAAACACACTTGTAAAATATTTTTTCTGGGTGCCTCTCATTTCCCCGATCTTCCTCCACATAAATGCCTACCTCCGCCCCAGTGGTCACGCCATACTGCCCTTTCCAGAACTCAATCATCCAATGTCTGCCCCCATAGTCAAAATAAATGGGTTCACTGTCAATCATCATATTCATAGTGGGCGCCATCTCATCATATATTTTTCCATATCCAAACTCTCTCTGCCAAGAATCTTCCAGAGAATAGAAAATATCCTTTCGGAAATGATAGGCAAAACCAAACGGTTCCAATGCCTGATTGATATCCCGCATTTTTTCCTGGTCACAACGCTTTTTAACCAGACATTTCGCACGTTTATGCCGCCGATACCGCAGAAAACAGACAATAAGCACCAGCAGCACAATTGCCACAAGGATTCCAATCACAATCCA
The DNA here is from genome assembly GCA_910580015.1 of uncultured Lachnospiraceae bacterium. Taxonomy (GTDB): domain Bacteria; phylum Bacillota; class Clostridia; order Lachnospirales; family Lachnospiraceae; genus Petralouisia. The sequence continues at coordinate 9,330 of CAJTVT010000013.1, read as the reverse complement.
ATTAATATGCAAAACTCTCCAACTCCTTTCCTGAGCGCAGAATCTGTGTACATACGCTCTTTCTAATACGAATATCACGCCAGACGCAGCCACAAAGCGGCATAATTCCTTATACGTCTGTGCGCATCCATTGATACGAAACGACGAATCTTTCTATCACCTCGTATCAAATTCAGGATAAATGCTGTCCGCCAGCGATATCCTGTTATTAATATATTCAGAAAGGATTGGAGAGTTCTGTTAGAAACTTCTCACACTATCATATAAATTTATTTGAACATAACATTATACTTGAAATAATTCATTGGCATATCTTACTGAGCCCATGGCATCTTTGGAATAAAAATCTGCCCCGATCTTATCGGCATAAGTCTGAGTCAGTACCGCGCCACCCACCATTACCTTGCAATCTGGAAGCTCCTGTTTTAGCAACTTTATGGTGTCCTCCATATTGACCACTGTGGTGGTCATCAACGCACTTAATCCCACCAGTTTTACCTGATGTTCCTTTGCCGCATCCACCACCAGTTCTGGGGCCACGTCTTTCCCCAAATCTATGACATGAAAACCATAGTTTTCCAACAACACTTTGACAATATTTTTTCCGATATCATGGATATCCCCTTTCACTGTGGCGATCACAATCGTGCCCTTGGAAGCGGATGTATCTCCTTTTGCCTTTAAATGTTCCTTGATGGCGTCAAATCCTGCCTTCGCTGCGTCTGCGCTCATCAAAAGCTGTGGCAAAAACACCGTCTTTTTCTCAAACCCTTGTCCCACTTGATCCAGGGCAGGGATTAATTCCTCATCAATGACTTCCAAAGGTTTCTTTGTCTCTAGCTCTCTCTTTGCCGCCTGATAAGCACTCTCGATCAAGCCACGTACCACGGCATCAAAGAGACGAACATCCCCAGACTTTGTGGAAACCTCCTTTTGCTGTCCCTCCTGCAAAGAGTACAGTGAAATATAATCTGCACATTGACTGTCGCTGCCATTTAAAGCACAATAAGCATGGTACGCTCCCATCATCGCCTGACTGGATGGATTGATAATTCCAGCACTTAAGCCCTGGGCTAACGCCATGGTAAAGAATGCTGTATTGACCCGTTCCCGCTGTGGAAGGCCAAATGATATATTCGATACGCCAAGAGTCGTATGCACCCCCAGCACATGCCGCACATGGTGCAAGGCATCCAGCGTGATTTTCGCATTTTCCTGTCCTGTACTGATCGTCATGGTCAAGGTATCTATCAACAAGTCTTTTTTCTGAATGCCATATGTTGCTGCCTCTGCAATGATCTTTTCTACAATTCGAATCCGTCCTTCTGCTGTATCAGGTATTCCATGTTCGTCCAGGGTCAAGCATACCACCATACCGCCATATTTTGCCACCAGGGGAAATACAGAATCCATGGATTCCTGCTTGCCGTTCACAGAATTTAAAAGCGGTTTCCCATTGTAAAGACGCATTGCCGTCTCCATAGCCTTTGGATCAGAGGTGTCAATCTGCAAAGGCAGATCTGTGATTCCTTGCAGGCCCGTGACAACCGCCCGCATCATTTCCACCTCATCAATCTCTGGAAGCCCCACATTCACATCCAGAATATGAGCTCCATGGTCTTGCTGTGCCAAGGCTTCTTTATATATATATTCCAGATCTTTATCACGAAGAGCCTGTTTAAACCTTGATTTCCCAGTAGGGTTAATGCGCTCCCCGATAATTTTCGGACGGTCATTCAACTCCACTGCATGGGTGTAGGAGGACACCACAGAACGATTTTTGTCATTCACTGACATAGGAGGAATCTCCCGACAGGTCTCCACCAAGGCCGCAAGATGCTCTGGAGTTGTACCGCAGCATCCCCCCAAGATAGAGACTCCATCCAGGGCAATTTCTTTCATGACCTTTGAGAACTCCTGTGGGTCCACATGGAAACAAGTTTTTCCATCCACCACGGATGGAAGTCCTGCATTCGGATTCACTACAATCGGTAAGGATGTGATTTCACGCAATTTGGGCAGAAACTTCTGCATGACATCTGGGCCAAACCCGCAGTTCAATCCCAGCGCATCCACTCGAAGTCCTTCTAGCATTGCCACCGCTGCCTCCATATCCGCCCCTGTCAGAAGTTTTCCCTCTTCGTCAAATACCATGGTCACCACAATGGGCAGATTGGTATTTTCTTTGGCGGCAAGCACTGCTGCCTTGATCTCATAAGTATCATTCATAGTCTCAATCAGACATAGATCAGCGCCCGCCTGTTCTCCAGCCACGCACATAGGTTTAAATGCCTTATAAGCCTCCTCAAAGGGCAGATCTCCCAATGGTTCCAGTAATTTTCCAAGGGATCCGATATCCAAAGCGATATAGGCTTCTCTTCCAGATTCCGCTATGGCACGTTTTACAATGCCAATGCCTTTTTCCGTCACTTCCTCGCAAGAATAACCTGTTCCCTGCATTTTAAAAGGATTAGCCCCAAAAGTATTGGCCTTGATAATATTACAGCCAGAGGCAAGATACTGTTTATGGATATCTAAAATTTCTTCTTCTCTGGTAATATTCCATAATTCAGGCAGCTCACCAGAGGATAATCCCCGTGCCTGAAGCATCGTACCCATCGCCCCGTCAAAAAATAATAATTCGTTTCCTAATCGTTCTCTAAAGCCCATATGTCTCTCCTTCCTGCCGAAATTCACAATCTGTCTTCACACAGAGGCTGCACTTCTCCATTTGACAGGATTCTCGCTCTTTGGTTGTCAGCCCAATCACCGCTGTCACGGACTTGGAGGGCATCATCAGATTTCCATCTGTCAAAGCCACTCCAATCCGTTTTGTGCACTCTAACATCTGAAAAATATCTTTTTGATGATCTAGGGCAAAATCTCCATATCCTGGACTGAATCTGGGGCGCAAATACAGGCCTCGTTCTCCTGCTTCTTTTCGCACAGCATCTTCCACCTCATCTACATAACTCTCAATACACGCCGCCCCTGCTGCCTGCACAACGGTTGCCTTTGCCATATTGGAGACAGAATATTTTCGAATCATAAGATCCGCTGTGCGCCCAATGGTGGCCGCCAGCAGTACCGCACGTTCACAGCCTTTGAGATTTACTGCCAGATGGTGGCTCTCAATTTCAAGACTTCCTATCTTCACATGATTCTCTGCCACTTTACAGTCATATTCCTGGTAGACGCTTTTGGGGCTGCTGTTTTCCTCCAATTCTGCTGCAATGGTCTCGATCATTTCTGCTGTCTCAGATTCCAATTCCTGTCCTCGGTAACCTAAGTACCGCAAGGTTTCTTTTCTGTCTGCTCTCATCTTTGCCGCTCTTTCTTAATCTGCATGGTAAATTTCTGACAAATTATTCAAAATCGCTCCTGCCACATCTGGCTTGTTCATGGTATAGATATGTACATTATTGACGCCGTTGGCAATCAGGTCAATAATCTGGTCAGTGGCGTAAGCAATCCCTGCCTGCTTGAGCGCCGCAGGATGGTCTGCAAACCGTTCCACGATGGCACGAAATCTCTGTGGCAGGGCAGTCCCAGACAATGAGGTGATTCGTTTGATCTGATTCGCATTTGTCACAGGCATAATCCCTGCAATCACCGGAACTTGGATGTTTTTCTTCAAGGCTCTGTACAGGAAATTATACAAGATGTTATTATCGAAAAACATCTGAGTGGTAAGAAACTCACAGCCCGCTTCCACTTTCTGTTTCAAATATTCCAGATCTGCATCGATGGACTCTGCTTCTGGATGGCCTTCTGGGTAGCAGGCTCCGCCGATGCAGAAATCTCCAAACAATTTAATTTCCTCAATCAACTCACTGGCATGATGATACTGGTCTGGCAGGGGAAAATCCAGATTTTCTGGGATATCCCCACGGAGGGCAAGGATATTTTCAATCTTGTTCTCTTTTAATTTTCCAAGTACCTCCTGAATTTTCTCTCGTCCAGAAGATGCACAGGTCAGATGTGCTAACGCCGTGACACCGTTGATGTTTTGCACCTCATTGGCCATGTCCACAGTATGCTCGCTGATGCCGCCGCTTGCCCCATAGGTGACACTGATAAACGCTGGCTTTAGCTTCGCCATCTCCCTTACCACCTCATGTGCCTTAGGAAGCTCTGAACCCTTCTTTGGCGGAAATAATTCACAACTTATGGTTACTTCTTTTGTCTTTAATAATTCTGATATTTTCATAAATTCCTCTGCTTCTTTCTTCGATAATGGCGTTCAGTTCTTCTTTGACTTTCACACTGTAAACCATTATAATAACTTACCCTGTAAAAGTCAAATACCGTCTAATCCAGGGATTAATTCTGCCATCTAACTTGTTCCCCTTTGATCAACGAAAACCAGATCAATTCTTTTCCATCCAGATTTTCTCTATGCATATCCACTGCTGTGACTTGATGATTGTCATAGCTGGTATAGTAATAAATCCCTTTATCGGCATTACAACAGCAGGAATAAACAGTAATCTCATATTGACCGTTTTCCAGCTCACAGCATCCCAGCGGCTGATCCACAGAATTTAGGATATGAAAAAACTGGCTGACACTTTCTGCTTCCCCCTCCCCAGACTTGGAATTCATCCTGACAAAGGCAGCTCTCACAAATCTTGACTGGGAAGATAGATCTCCTGGAAGCCCAATCGCACCCATTCCCCGACTGTATGTCTCCAACTTTAGCCCTGGCGCAAACTGATTCTCTGGTTCCTTAGCGGAAAGATGCATATAATTGCGCAAATTCGACATCTGCTTGTCAAAAGTTGGATTATTTGTCAGCACCCCAGTGGGATTCTCATAAATCTTTAGTCCTTCTTGTACAAATTCTACCACGATGGACAGCTCACGATCCGAGATCATCCAATGAAGCTGTGCAAGTGGCAATTGCTCGCTGAATGGAATATTCCACAGATTCACTTTTTCTACCAGACTGCACGCTTCTTTGACATTGGAACATTGGCTTAAAATCCAGGGAATCAATTCAAACTGGGCAATATTATCCTTTTCGTCTTCCTTCTCCTTTAAAACCGCATTTCCCACAAAATTTAAACCTGCCATGCCAAGTCCATTTTCATTTACGGCCTCATAATACAGGGGATAATCTTCTGCGGCACATGCCATACCGATCATGGCGTAATGCTTCTCTAAGCTCCCTTTGTCCCTGAAATGCAGGGGATAGTTTCTGGGGGTAATCAACACTTTCTCTCCATAAGAAAAATCATAATCCAACGTCCGTCCAAAATAAAAATCCCTCGTCCTGTAAGTTGCTGCTGTACACATAAGTTTTATTGTATGATGTTTGAAACAATCATACGATCCTTTCCTGATTCTATTTCACTGTTATTTTGCTTTTCTCCTTCATCATGTGCTCCATTACCCTTTTCTGGATCTTCTTCCTGCCGTCAAATTTCTCCTCTTCCAGCCTGAGATACATTTCCACATACAATTTTTCCTTATTTTTCACCTGGCACCAATAAAGTATACTCTCCAGTTCCAGAAAAATTATCTTATGTGACACATTACAAGCCAAAATATCCTGTATGACCTTGCCTGGCTGGCCATTGTCGTCCATACATAGATTTAAAAGTTTTACTACCAGCAAATTTACACTCCTGGCATATTCAATCTTCTTCAATATCTCAAGATCATGTTCTGAAATACAGGTTCTAATATCTAGAATCCCTACGATACCTATGGCATAATTGATAATTATCGGAATCATGGACAGATAGCCGCTTTCTTTTTCCTCATATACAACCTTGGCAACGATACTTCCTATAATATTCCTCATTTCTTCTCTTTTAATACATGGAGTCCACTGTGACATCTTTGAAGTTGTCAACTGTTTTTCTATTTCATAATCCGAAATCCCTATCTCCGGCAATTGCTCCCATAACCTTTTTTTGTACACTGATGCGAGTAGGACAGCAAGTATTATGGTTATATGTGTTCCATTTTTCTTTCTTCGTTCCGCCTCGCATACCAGGCTCACCATACGCTCTGCCGTTTTTTCACAAAGCTCCATAATTTTCTCCATATTTTGTATCTTATGTAGCGCTACCAAAGCAATTCCATCAACCAACCATCCACTGAGTGTTCCTAACTTTTCAATGGATAGTTCTCCCTGATCCATCAATTTATCAAATATATCCTTGTTTTTTAAAACGCCAACACCAATTCCAATGTCTGTTTCCCTATAATAAAATTGCTTGTAATTTCCTTTTTCAAACTCTTGATAATCTATTTTGCGTTTTTGCTGTATCCGTTGAAATTCTTCTTCTGTCTGAATGTTATCATTTGGCACATAAAACTTTAGAGCCTCTCTATATCTTTTTGATAGAAATTCCTGCTCTTCCTCCAACTGCACACATAATTCCTGATACTTTTTAAACGACGGCTCCAACAAGAAACCGTAGAACTTTGACAAATAATCAAACTCTAATCTCTGCATCTCAGCCCGGAGCATTTTTACTTCATGTTTATCTACTGTCTCGACACCGAGCAAAACGATTTCAAATCCATCTACGATTTCTCCGTTTTCTAGAAAAGATGTCGCATGCCGAGGCATCAGATATTTAAGAACTTTTTCTTCCTCACACTTAATGTCCAGTTTATCCCATTGTTTTGACTCTCTTATACGTGAATTGTTGCAATAAATACACTGCAAAATCAGAGCTTTCTTCAATAACAGGCTCATTTCCCTGTTTACTGAATTTAATAAACAAGACAATACTCTGTATGACAGAAAATATTTAATCTCTCCCTGCTCCAATGCCCGCATAACCCTGTCTACAGCCACCTCATACAATTGTGTTCCAATATAGGTCCTACGTTCCAGAATCTCAATAGATATCCCTATCTGACATTCTGATACAAAGTGCCCCATGGTGTCAAGAATGTCAGATTCCAAATCATTTTTATCATTTTCGTCTAGCTTCAGAAACAGCCTTACGGTTTTCTCCCACCCCTCTTCGTTATCGCAGCAATGGTCTCTGACATAATGTACCAGTTTGTCCTTCGTCACACCTGAAATACGACTGAACGCATGATAGGCGTTAGTACCTGTAAAATTCATCACCTTTGACGCCAGTTGAATATATTTCTCCTGCTGTTTCCCACGGAAAATATTTTCTGCAAGAAGATCAATTGCAAGCCAGGAACCAAACAAACACAGATTTTCCGACGTATAATCTTCCCGCATAATATTTTTTTTGCCGTTCATCTGTTCGCACAAGCTGCCAATCTCTGGTTCCAAGCTCTTTCTCTCCACCTCTATATATCCCAGGGCAAACAACAGCACATTTCTCCAATAGGAACTATATGCAATCCCCCTGATATGATCCATTGCGTCTTGATCACTTGTCCCTTTTACCAGAAAAGTGCCTGCAAAATATTCCTGTATGGAACGGAGTGAAAAACTGTAACAATCCTCACGATTCTCAGATAAAAAACAGATCCTTTGGGTGATAATGAGAAGAATTTCCTGCTCCTTCTTTTCCCGTTCATGCCCTATCTCATAAAATTCATCCCAATTTTCTTCCACATAGGTTCGGATAATCTCCTGTAGTTGAATTTTTCTGATTTCAGCAGATGGATTTCCTTCTTCTTCGGATTCACGCTGCAACCGATATCCCAACAGATGATGTATCTCTTCCAACCAATCTGTATGGTCATTTAAGGTTGTCACAATGTCTTTCTGTTTCTCCCTTCGGATCACAGTATCATAATATTGGCGAAATAGAGAATAACGCTCATGAGGCGGCCTCCCTCCACTTTTTACCAGAATAGCGATAATCGTTGCCTGCAACGGCGTTTCCATAAGTCTGCCCGTAATTTCATCCTCCAATGCCTCCATCATGATACGAATGTATGCTTCCCTCTGCTCTGTTCGCTCTTCCATCACAGAAAACAGCTTTCGGATATACTTTTTGCAATCTTCCTTCGAAAAATCTGCTATCTCCAAATGTGTATATTTTTCCTTCCCAAAATCATGATTATATCCCTGCGCTCTTGTGGTACCTATTATCATACAATCGCATTCCGCTTCCCTTAACTCTGTAGAAATAAAAATATTAATTTGTTTTAACACCTCATTCCGATTGGAGGATTCTGGCACTTCATCCAGACCGTCGAAGAAAAAGATCCAGGCCAGCTCTCTCATAAGCGTGCGGAGCGCTTGCATTTGAATGTCATCCCCCTCTATTTTGTGGATTCTCTCCCTGATATACTGCATGACAGAGACATTTTCCTCTTGTGACTTCCGTTTCATCCAGGCTGCATAGTCCCGCAGCGTCACGATAAATGGAATCCTCTGATGGTTGATCTCATAATTGTAACTATTCTTTATCTCAGCAGCAAATTCCTCTGTGACTTTATCGCCTTTCCCCATTGCCAGCAGATAATTCACCCGATAAACCTGTGCAATAAACTGGCAGATGGTACTTTTTCCCTTTCCAGGTCCCCCAATCAGAACATAATTTTCCTTCCGATCTAATTCTTTTTGATTTATCCCTTTCTTATACCCAAGAATCTGATTTCCCAATGAAAACACATGCTCGGCGAATTTTAGAATCTCCCCCTGTGCACGATCCTGAACATTGATATCCACACATACCTTTTCAATAGAAATTTTCTTCTCCGTGGCAGAACCTGCCTGTTCCATACGGGTATACAGATCTTCTTCAAATTCACAGTACAAATATTTACTTATCCAACGAGAATTGTCTGCGTTTTCGCCTGTTAAAAGCCTCATAAGCACATCACCAGACGTGATAAAAGCAGCATAACATGACGCCACATCTCGATTGTTGTCAAGCATCGCACATATTTCATCGTATCCTCTCACATAGAAGTTCTTGATGATATCGTTGTTCTCTTTCACATACACATCAATCTTATCCTTAATACCCGTCCCTTTGGTTGGCGTCAACACCACGTTGGTGTAAAATAGATAGTTATCTGGGATATATTCCTTCTCTTTCTCCCGAAATCGCTTCAGTTCACCGCCAATTTCCCTAACCAGCCACTGATAATCATCCTTTCTCCCTGTATGATCTTTGTATTTTACCTGCCCGATCGTCCTCCCAGCAAACACTGTACCCGCAGAATCTCGGATCTCTCCTTCAAAGGTAAACTCTCTCTGTCCATCGGGACCTGAACCATATTGCTTACATTTCACGCCAAATTTTTTCTCATTCAGACTTCTCACCATTAGCTCAAATGACTCTGGATTCATTTGAGAAAAATCATATTTCATGATAATCTCCATTCCGCCGCCTTTCAGTTGGCGGCACAAATAGTAATGAAAGTGTT